>CAZOSW010000006.1:0-46131 GCA_964582765.1 uncultured Planctomycetales bacterium
AAGATCCTGCCTCAATTAACTCGAAAATCCTGTTGGAATGACTCTTTGCCTAACCGCTCGAAAATGCTCTGGTATTTTCTCGCAGGCACAGGGTTAACGGTGGCAGGCGACTTACGTCACTTTGTTGGCTAAAAAATGGAAGTATTCTGCTCCAAAGAACTCGAAAATGCTCTGGCATTTTCTCGTTGGGGTATTGGTTGATAAATTCGGAATGACTCCTCGCCTAACCACTCGGGGATTTCGTAAAAATCCCCTCGTAGGCTCGGAGTTAGTTCGGGCAGACAACTTATGTCGCTCCTTCGGCGCTCCGTAAGTTGTGCCCTCACTAAACAAAAATCCCCGGGGATGTTGCTCCGGGGTTTCTTGTAGGTGATAGGCCTAATAGCTTTCGCTATCCTACCTAACCTCCTTGTTGAGTGTTTTATCTCACCTTGCAACTTAAGTATGCCATATAAGTGTTTAATTTTCAAGGCCCGGATAGTATAATATCTTTATAATGCAAAATACGCTTATTCAATATCTTAAGGGAATCGGCCCAAAGCGCGCAAAAAGTTTTCAGGCCAAAGGTGTTTCGACTATTGAAGACCTGTTATATTATTTTCCGCGCCGATATGAGGACCGCACTAATTTTGCTAAAATATCCGGACTAGAAACCGGACAGATTTATACTATTAAGGCTCAGGTTTTAGCCGCAGGACAGCGTAACTCTTGGCGCAGGCGCACATTTAGCATAACTGAAGCATCTGTTGGGGATAGTACCGGAAAAATTTCCTGCATTTGGTTTAATCAGCCGTATCTTAAAAAATACCTAAAGGTAGGCGGTTATTTGATTCTTTACGGGAAAATTGAGCTATATAACGGAAAGCTGCAAATGAATAACCCGGAGTTTGAGTTTATCGATGACGAAGGCCGGGACTCTTTAAATATCGGCAGGATTGTTCCGATTTATACTTTACCGAAAGGTTTCAGCCAACGCAGCATGCGCTACCTGCTTAAAAATACTCTGGATGAATTTTTGCCTAAGATCAATGATTCATTGCCTTATGATTTACGCTTGCGTAATAATTTGCTAAACTTGGCACAGAGTTTGCTAAATATACATTTTCCCCAAGACTTGATTCTGCAGAAACAAGCGCATACGCGTTTAAGTTTTGAGGAATTTTTTGTCTTCCAGCTTCCGCTTGTTTTAAGAAAGCTGGGCCGTAAACAGAAGAAAGGAATTGCCCATTCAGTAGGCGGTAAATTAGTTGATGATTTTATCGCTCGTCTAACTTTTAAATTAACTGGCGCTCAAGAGAAGGTTTTATCGGAAATAAAAATGAATATGGCTTCCCAGCAGGCAATGCAAAGGCTGCTGCAAGGGGATGTCGGATCAGGAAAAACCGTGGTAGCTACTTTAGCTTGTTTAATTGCTATTCAAAGCGGCCATCAAGCTGCTTTTATGGTGCCAACAGAGATACTTGCCCGTCAGCATTACGAGAAGATAACTTTAGAATTATCCGGATTAACTTTTGCAGGCCATAAATTACGCGTAGGCTTATTAATCGGCCAGGATAAGCAAAAAGATAAAATATATCAGGATCTAAATGAAGGAAAAATTGATTTAATTATCGGTACTCATGCTTTATTGCAGGAAGAATTAAGTTTTAAGAGTTTAAGCTTTATAGTAATTGATGAACAGCACAAGTTTGGCGTTGGCCAGAGAGCGCTCCTGCCTAAAAAAGGGGATAATCCGGATGTTTTAATTATGACAGCTACGCCGATTCCGCGCACATTGGCAATTACTCTTTACGGGGATTTAGATATTTCTGTAATTAATCAACTGCCCGCTGGCCGTATTCCTACTAAAACAATGCTATTTAACACGGAGAATGAGAAAAAAGCCTACGCGATTGCAAAAGACGAGCTTAATTATGGGCATCAAGCGTATATTATTTATCCTGTGATTGAAGAATCATATGTTTTAGATATTGCCGGAGCTAAGTCGATGTTTGCCGAGCTTCGTTTGGGAGAGTTTAAAGATTTTCGATTAGGATTGATCCATGGCAAATTGAAGGCTAAAGAGCAGGAAGAGGTTATGTCTAAGTTTAAAAATAAAGAACTGGATTTATTAGTTTCAACTACTATTCTTGAGGTAGGTATTGACATTTCGAATGCCACCTGTATGATTATTGCCTCGGCTGAAAGGTTTGGCTTAAGCCAATTGCATCAGTTACGCGGCAGGATCGGCAGGGGAGGATTCCAGTCATTTTGTATTCTTGTTTCTGATGGCCAGACCCAGGAGGCAAGGGCACGTCTTAAGGCTATGGTTGCTTGCCGGGATGGTTTCTATATTTCTGAAGAGGATTTAAGAATCAGGGGGCCAGGTGAATTTTTTGGCAATAGGCAACATGGCCTCGCAGAATTAAAGATCGCCAATCCCTTGACTCAAATGCAGCTACTTAAAGCCGCCAGAGAAGAAGCTATTAAATTGCTTGATCAGGACCCACGATTAGAAGAGCGTTTGCACCAATTGTTGAAGGAAAAGCTTTTGCAGAGGTTTCCGGAATATGAGAAATTGATGTTGATAGGGTGATTTAGTTATTAGCTCATAGCTCAAGCTCATAGCTCATAGCTTGTATAAGCGCTTTCCTAAGAGCTATGAGCCATGAGCTAAGATCTAATATCGATAAATATGCGAATAACTACAGGAAAATACCGTAATCGTAGAATCCAAATGCCTAAAGGTATCCGCCCTACTCAGGATAAGGTGCGTAAGGCAATCTTTGATATATTGGGAGATATCAGCGGATTAACATTTTTAGAGCTTTTTTCCGGTTCCGGAGCGGTAGGTTTAGAGGCGCTCTCTCGCGGAGTAAGCGAGCTGTTTATGGTTGAGAGCAATCGGGAATCAATATTGACTATAAAGAGGAATATCGAACTGCTCAAAGCTACCAACTGCAATCTTTACCATTTAGAGGCAGAAAAGGGGGTCAAGCTATTGTTTTTAGATAAGAAGTATTTTGATATAATATTTATTGATCCTCCTTACCTTAAGGATATGGCAAAAAAAATCTTGCAAACCCTGGAGGGTTATGATATAGTGGCGCCTCATGGTTTGATAGTTATACAGCATTCTAAGGCGGAATTGCTGCCTAAAGAGTCCCTAAAATTTGATTTAATCAAAGAAGCCAGGTATGGTGATACCCGGCTTTCAATTTTCAGAAAAAAAGAGTAAAAATGTGCCAAACTGCTTTATATCCAGGAACGTTTGATCCGGTAACTAACGGCCATATTGATTTAATCTGCCGCGCGCATGACATTTTTGGAGAAGTAATTGTGGCTGTTGCGCATAATCCGCATAAAAAGCCGATTTTTAGCGTTACAGAAAGAGTTTCTATGCTAAAGAAAGCTACCGCCGGAATGAATGGTGTAACCGTAACGCATTTTGACGGCTTAGTTGTGGATTTTGCCCATAAAATTAAGGCAAAAGTCTTAGTACGCGGTTTACGCATGCTTTCAGATTTTGAATATGAGTTTCAGATGGCATTAACCAATCGTAAACTTTCCAGCGATATTGAAACCATTTTTCTTATGCCGCATGAATCTTACAGCTATTTATCGGCCAAATTAATTAAAGAAGCAGCCAGTCTTGGGGCGGATTTGTCTAGTTTTGTCCCGGATTTTGTAGGGAAGGCTTTAGAGAAAAAGCTATTCAAAAAATAGTGAAGATAAATATTAATCAGGTCCCGCAAGATGGCCTGTATTTAGCAGAAGAAGCTAATCCAGCGGAGCTCGACTTAGAAACAGATTTAATAAAGTTCCGAACGTTACTAAAATTAAAGGCGCATGTTTGGCGAATTACTAACGTCCTTACTCTAGAGTTAAATATCAGTGCTGTTCTTTTTTCGTATTGTTCTCGTTGCCTTGATGAGTTTGAGTGGGAGTTTAATAAGGATTTGCAGTTGAGCTATCCTTTAGAAAGCAGGGATACCTTTATTGATTTAAGTGACACTGTAAGAGAAGAAGTAATATTAGATTACCCCATTAAGCCCTTGTGTCGTAAAAATTGCAAGGGACTTTGCGTTAAATGCGGTAAAAACAAAAACGAAGGAGGATGTAACTGTGGCTCTACCTAAACGAAGACATTCAGCAGCGCGCGGCAGAAAACGCCGTACGCATTGGAAGATTAAAGCAACTAACCTAATTCCTTGCCCGCAATGCAAACAATTGAAATCTGCGCATCGTGTTTGCTTAATCTGTGGATATTATGATGGCCGTCAGGTCATAGAAATCAAAGCAAAGGAAAAAAAGAAAAAATCTCGTTAAAGATTTTATTTAGCGTGCCTTACGATATTAGCCTGGCAAGCGGGCACTGGTTGTGGGAAATTCTTGAGCGAAGCGCAAGCGCCCGTAAAGCTTTAGCGAAGAGAGAAAAAGAATGCAACCGGGTAAGTGCTATCGGTAGGACTTTTCCCCGGTAACCGAAGCGTAGGCAGCAAGGCAACAAAAATTGCCTGATTGGAGATGGGTTAAAATGAGAATAGTTGTTGATGCCATGGGTGGGGATTATGCACCAGATGTAGTTATTGACGGCAGCCTCCAGGCAATAAAGGAGTATGATGTAGATGTTATTTTGGTGGGGGATAAGCCAAAAATAGAAGCCCTTTTGAAGAAAGCCAAATATACGGGTAATAAAATTACTATACTGCATGCCCCTGAGTCAATTGAGATGTGCGAGCCTGCGGCCACAAGCGTCCGGCGTAAAAGAAATTCTTCTATTGTTCTTGGTTTAAATTTATTGAAAGACGGCAATGCCGATGCTTTTTTTAGTGCAGGCAATACTGGAGCAGTTGTTTGTGCTGCCACTTTAGAATTAAGGCTTTTACCTGGCATTGAGCGGCCGGGAATTGCTATTGTTACTCCTACCTTAAAAGGAGCCTCTCTGATTATTGATGTAGGTGCTAATATTGATCCTAAGGCTACGCAATTGCTGCAATACGGGATTATGGCTGATGCATACTGTAAGAATATATTAAATAAGACTAATCCTAGCGTCGGATTATTAAATATCGGAGAAGAAGAAAAAAAAGGCACGGAGTTTATCCGCGAAGCTTATGAATTGCTGGAAAAAAGTAAATTAAACTTTATCGGTAATGTTGAGGGCAAGGATCTTTTTAAGGGAAAATGCGATATTATTGTTTGTGATGGTTTTGTTGGTAATGTCGCTTTAAAAGTTTCAGAGAGCGCAATAGAGGTAATGCAGACATTTTTAAAACGGCATCTTTTAAGTAATATTTGGGGTAAGATCGGCCTTGTTTTTATGATGCCTAGCCTCAAGCGTTTTAAGAAAGAGCTTGATTATTCTGAGTATGGCGGAGCGCTCCTCTTGGGGGTTAATGGTGTAGTAATTATCGGCCACGGCCGTTCTAATAAAAAAGCAATTAAAAATGCCATAAGGGTAGCTAAAGAAGAGGTTGAGCGGCAGGTTAACGCGAAAATTCTTGAAGCGATAAAATAAATGAGTCCGCCACTGAATCGATGGCGGACGAATTTATCGCGGGGAATGCTTAAAATTTTAGAATAAAATTTTGCCTGAATTTATGGATCGGGATGATTAGGGGGAGTCAATTGAAAAAAGTAGGAATAATCGGGGTAGGCGAATACTTACCGGATAATATACTCACCAATGCGGATTTAGAGAAGATAGTAGATACCTCTGATGAATGGATTACTACCCGCACCGGAATAAAAGAAAGGCATCTGGTTTTAGAAGGCCAGGCAACTTCAGATTTGGCTTTTAATGCTGCCCAGAAGGCGTTAAAAGATGCTAAGCTTATGCCGGAAGACCTGGATTTGATTGTTGTTGCTACGATTACCCCAGATATGCCTTTTCCCTCGGTAGCTACTATTTTACAAGATAAGCTTGGCGCAAAGCGCGCAGTTTGTTTTGATATCTCTGCAGCGTGCGCAGGTTTTGTATATGGACTTTCTGTAGCAGAAAAGTTCATTGCCAGCTCCGTTTATAAAAACGCATTAGTAATAGGTGCCGAAACCCTGTCTTCTGTAACCGATTGGCAAGATCGTAATACTTGCGTATTATTTGGCGATGGTGCAGGGGCGGTAGTTTTAACGGAAGTAAAAAAAGGCGGAATTATTTCTACATATTTAGGATGCGATGGTTCAAAGGTTAATATATTAAATATGCCTGCCGGAGGTTCGCGTAATCCTGCAACTACCGAGACCGTGAGAAACCGCCAGCATTTTTTAAAGATGCAGGGAAATGAGCTATTTAAAATTGCGGTTAATACAATGACCAATGCCGCCCAGACTGTTTTAAAACAAGCAGGTATGACTTTTGCTGATGTGGATTTGATCATTCCCCATCAGGCAAACGCGCGTATTATTATGGCAGTAGCAAAAAAATTAGGGATCCCAAATGAGCGGGTTTATCTTAATATTGAAAGATGCGGGAATATGTCTAGCGCTTCAACGGTTACTGCGCTTTGTGAGGCTGTAGAGGAAGGTAAAGTTAAAAAAGGGGATATTGTTCTTTTAGATGCATTTGGTGCAGGTTTGGTTTGGGGCGCTTGCATCATTGAATGGTAAATAAGTGTTGCCGCAGGGCCTGTTCCCGACCTGCACGCCGACGCAGTAGCGGCGGGAGGGGGGCTGACCCTGTTTAGCTAGATAAGTATAGAATGCTAGATATGCAGAAAAGATTCGGTTATCTTTTTGCCGGTCAAGGTAGTCAATATGTAGGCATGGGCAAGGACTTGTTTGATTCTTTCCCGCAGGCAAAAGAGATTTTTGATAGAGCGGATAAGGTTTTAGGATTCTCATTGAGCAATCTTTGCTTTAACGGACCGCTTGAAGAATTAACTAAAACCGACAATTGTCAGCCGGCGGTTGTTACGATGTCGATTGCCTGTTGGCAGGTATATCAAAATAAACATCCGCAGATAGATGGATATATGGCGGGTTTAAGTTTAGGCGAGTATTCAGCTTTAGTCGCCGCAGGGGTGTTTAATTTTGAAGATGCGGTTTATTTGGTTAGAAAGCGCGGCCAATTTATGGAGGAAGAAGCGATTAAGCGCCCGGGAAAGATGCTTTCGATAATTGGACTGGATTTGGCTCAAGTAAAAGAAATTTGCGCTGAAGTTAAAACAGAAGTCGCTAATATTAATTGTCCCGGCCAAGTGGTTATTTCCGGTTCTCCTGAAGCAATCCAGAATGCGCAGGTTTTAGCCAAAGAAGAAGGGGCAAAATTAGCGGTTATCCTTGAAGTTAGTGGTGCATTTCATTCTTCTTTTATGCAAGAAGCTTCGATAAAGTTAGCCAAAGAATTAGAAAAGATACCGATAAAGGCACCTAAATTTCAGGTAATTAGCAATGTTACAGGCAAACCGGCTTCAGACGTTAAAGAGATTAAGAAAAATTTGATCCGCCAGGTCTCTGCCAGCGTGCTTTGGGAAGATTCAATAAAGTTAATGTTATCTAAAGGAGTATTCGATTTTATCGAATTCGGCCCGGGTAAGGTATTAAAGGGATTAATGCGGCGTATTGATAATAATGCACGGGTTATAAATATAGAGAAGAAAGTCGATATAGGGTAGTTAGTAGATAGTAGTTAACAGGCAGGTTTTTCCTAAATATTACCTACTCTTATAAGATTCATTGGGGAGGATATTATGAGATTAGAAGGTAAAGTAGCATTAATAACTGGGGGGGCTAGAGGAATAGGCCAGGCAATTGCGATGACTTTTGCCAAAGCAGGCGCAGATATTGTTGTAGCTGATGTCAATATTGAAATTGCTCAAAAAACTGCCTCTGAAATCGAAAGTTTAGGTCGCAAGGCCTTGGCTTTAGAGATGGATGTGACTATCTATGAGAGGGTTGAGGAAGGTATAAACAAAATTCTTGACAAAATGGGAAAGGTTGATATATTAGTTAACAACGCTGGGATTACCAAGGACAATCTTTTGCTTAGAATGTCTGGCGCAGATTGGGATGCGGTAATTAATGTTAATTTAAAGGGTACTTTTAATTGCATTAAAGCTGTATCCAGGCCGATGGTTAAGCAGCGAAGCGGCCGGATTATTAACATCGCATCTATTATCGGTTTAGTAGGAAATCCTGGGCAGGCAAATTACGCCGCGTCAAAAGCCGGGATAATCGCTCTTACAAAAACAGTGGCTAAGGAATTAGCGAGCCGCAATATTAATGCTAATGCAGTAGCTCCGGGATTCATCCAGACAGAGATGACCGCGTCGCTTCCGGAGGATATAAAGAAGAAGATGCTGGAGGCAATTCCGTTGGCTAAGTTAGGTACGCCGCAAGACGTAGCGAATGCCTGTTTATTCTTAGCGTCTGATGAATCAAGTTATATAACCGGCCAGACGATTACGATCGACGGCGGTATGGTCATGGCATAAAGCATATAACCTAACACCCCGCGTTTATAAGAGGCACGCGGCGCTTATTGGAATGGCGCCGGTGTGCGCGAAGCTAGCGCAAATTGTGCGGGTGTGTGTTTCAACACAAGGAGGGAAAAGAATGGCATCACAAGAGAAAGTAAAATCAATTATAGCAGAGCAGTTAGGCGTAAAACCCGAAGAAGTAACCCCTGAGGCATCGTTTGTTGATGATTTAGGTGCAGATTCTTTGGATACCGTAGAACTAGTTATGGCATTAGAAGAAGAGTTTGGTATTGAAATTCCCGATGATGACGCAGAAAAGATCTCTACTGTTGGTGATGCCATCAAGTATATTGATGAGAAGACCGCCAAATAAAAATTTTAGATAAAAAAAATCAATAATTTACCCCGCATTTTAGTTTTGCGGGGTAAATGTTATGTGAAGGTTTAAGTTGTGAAGTTACAAAGCCCCTTGGCATCTTTGATGGCTTGGTCCTTGCGTTTCGCGCAAAAAATTCATTAGATAAAAGTTTTAAGGTGATTTAATTAATTCGGGCATACAACTTGTGTCGGTAGCGCTCCCTTGACGGCAGGCATAGATTTGTAGCCTCATTAACAATGAAAAAAAGAGTTGTAATTACAGGTTTGGGAGTAATTACCCCCGTAGGCAATGACATTTCCAGCTTTTGGCAATCTTTAAAGGATGGTAAAGGCGGGTTTGGGCCGATTACTAGTTTTGATGCAAAAGATTTTGATTCACAGATTGCAGCGGAAGTAAAAAATTTTGACCCTACTCATTATGGGATTACTATTAAGGATGTTAAAAGGACAGCAAAATTTGTTCAATATGCTGTTGCTTCGGCAAAACAAGCAGTTGAATCTTCCGGGCTTATCTTAGATAAAGAAGACAGGAATCGGATTGGCGTGATTATTGGTTCCGGTATTGGAAGCTTGCATACAATTGAGGAAGAACATAAAGTTTTTCTTAATAAAGGCCCGTCCAGATTATCTCCGTTTCTTATTCCTATGCTTATTGTCAATGAAGCAAGCGGCCTGGTTGCTATTCTCCATGGATTTAAAGGGCCTAATTCATGTGTTGCCACAGCCTGCGCATCAGGTTCTCATGCGATAGGAGAGGCGTATCGTACTATTCTTTATGGTGATGCCGATATAATGATTACTGGTGGAACGGAAAGCTGTATTGTTCCTACTGCAGTGGGTGGATTTTGCGCTCTAAGGGCGCTTTCTACTAGAAATAATGAACCGGAAAAGGCGAGTCGTCCTTTTGATTTGGAACGTGACGGTTTTGTGATGGCTGAAGGAAGCGGTTTAGTAGTCTTAGAAAGTTTAGAGCATGCACAGAAAAGAAGCGCCAATATTATTGCCGAGATTATCGGCTTTGGCATGACATGCGACGCATATCATATAACCGCGCCTGATCCTGCAGGAGAGGGGGCTGGTTCTGCAATGACTATTGCAATGAAAGACGCGCGTTTGAACCCTCAGGACATAGATTATATAAATGCGCACGGTACTTCGACTAAGCTTAACGATAAAATTGAAACCTTATCCATGAAAAGAGCGTTTGGCCAGCATAGCAAAAAGGTAATGGTTTCTTCGACCAAGTCGATGACCGGTCATCTTCTGGGTGCGGCCGGCGGGGTAGAGTTTGTTGCCTGTTGCCTGGCAATTAAAGACGGAGTTGTTCCTCCCACCATTAATTATGAACATCCTGATCCGGATTGTGATTTGGATTACGTGCCTAATGTAGCGCGTAAAGCTAATGTAAGAGTCTGCATGTCAAATTCGTTAGGATTCGGTGGACACAACGCTTCTCTGATAGTTAAAAAATTCATTTAAATCGCTAAAACCATGGGTTATACCATTGCAGAAAAAATATTATTAGCGCACTGCTATCCTGCTGGCAGACAAGGCGCTAAAAAAACAATTAAACCTCAAGATTTTATTGAGGTTAATGTTGATGTTGCTTTGGCCAATGACATAACTGCGCCTCTTGCTATTTCTGAATTTAAAAAGTCCGGTTTTACTAAGGTATTTAATAAAAATAAAATCGTTTTAGTTCCGGACCATTTTACTCCGGCTAAAGATTTAAAAAGCGCCAATCAGTGTAAAATCTTAGCAGATTTTGCCAAGGAGCAGGGGATTAAGCACTATTTTGAAATCGGCTCGATGGGCATTGAGCATGCGTTACTTCCGGAGCAGGGGATTGTTCTGCCCGGCGATTTGGTGATTGGTGCCGATTCTCATACTTGTACCTATGGAGCATTAGGCGCCTATGCAACCGGAATGGGATCTACGGATTTAGCGCGCTCATATATCGATGGAAAGTGCTGGTTAAAAGTACCGGCAACACATAAGTACATATTTACTGGTAAATTAAATAAGTGGGTTGGCGGTAAAGACCTTATTCTTTATACTATTGGTAATATTGGTGTTGATGGAGCATTATACAAAATAATGGAATTTTCCGGCCCGGTAATTAAAAAACTAAGCATGGATGATCGTTTCTCCATGTGTAATATGGCAATCGAGGCTGGTGGTAGAGCGGGATTAATTGAGCCTGATGAAATTACAAAAAAATTCGTCTCCGGATTTAAACGTAAATCCAGGTTTTACTATTCAGACCCCGATGCTGTTTATGAGAAGGTGTATGTTTGGGAAGTTGCGAAATTAGAGCCGCTTGTTAGCTGCCCGCATTTACCCAGTAATGTTCAGCCGGCAAGCAATTTAAAAAATATAAAAGTAGATCAGGTAGTTATCGGTTCATGCACTAATGGCCGTATTTCGGATTTACGTATTGCCGCTAAACTTCTTAAAGGTAAGAAAGTTGCTAGAGGCGTAAAATTAATTGTTTTTCCGGCAACACAAAAGATATATCTCCAAGCAGTAAAAGAGGGTTTGGCGGAGATTTTTGTTAAGGCAGGTGGCGTGTTTTCAACACCAACTTGCGGGCCATGTCTCGGTGGGCATATGGGAATTTTAACTGATGGCGAGGTAGCTATTGCTACGACGAATAGAAATTTCTTAGGAAGAATGGGCAGCCCCAAATCTTTTGTCTATCTTTCTAATCCGGCAGTTGCATCTGCCTCGGCTATAACCGGCAAGATTACGCATCCGGAAGAAATATAAGCAGGGACGGTTCTCAACTCAAAGCAGAACCGTCCCCTGAAAAAGGGACAGTTTTCCTTTGTCTTGAGAACCGTCCCTAGCTAGGGAGGAGTAAGTGGTTATTAAAGGTAAAGTTCACAAATTCGGGGAGGATATCAATACTGATGATATCATTGCGGCTAAATATTTAGTTTCTACTAATGCGCAGGAATTAGGGGCCCATTGTATGGAAACCATAAGCCCTGATTTTTCTAAAAAATTGAGCCCGGGTGATATAATTGTTGCGGGTAGTAATTTTGGTTGCGGCTCAAGCAGGGAACATGCGCCTTTGGCAATTAAGGGATGTGGAGTTTCTGCGGTAATTGCTAAAAGTTTTGCGGCTATCTTTTTCAGAAATGCCATAAATATTGGTTTGCCATTTTTAGAGTCGGCTGATGTGGATAAGATCAAAGATGGCGATATAATTGAAATAGATTTATCAGGTGGTATAATTAAAAATATAACGCAGGATAAGAATTATAAAACACAGGCCTTCCCGGATTTTTTGCAACAGATTGTAGCAAGCGGAGGCTTGATAGAGCATATTAAAAGGAAGATAAGAAAATAATAACCCTAGATCCTGGGCATCTTCGATGCCCAGGATTAAATTCGCGCAAATAATTTACGTCGCTCTCGTTGAGAGTTCCGTAAATTATGCGCTCATTTAAATGTATAAAATTGCGGTAATTCCCGGTGACGGAACAGGACCAGAAGTAGTTAATCAGGGTCTTAAGGTTTTGCAGGCAGCAGGTAAAAAATTCGGGTTTAAATATGAAACAAAAGTTTTTGATTTTAGCGGCCAGAGGTATTTAAATACTGGCAAACTTGTTGATGAGAACGATATTCTGGAATTAAAAAAATGTAACGCAATTTATCTGGGCGCAGTGGGTGATCCGAATGTAAAACCCGGGATTATTGAGACGGGGGTATTGCTTAAGTTAAGGTTTGCTCTTGACCAGTATATCAATCTTCGCCCGGTTAAGCTTTATAATTCTAATTTTTGTCCTTTAAAGGATAAAAAGCCACAGGATATTGATTTTGTGGTGGTGCGTGAGAATTCTGAAGGTCTATATAAGGGTATGGGTGAGTTTAGAGATAAAGGAAGCGCTAATGAGGTGGCTATCCAAATTTCTTATAATACCCGTAAGGGCGTCGAGCGTTGTATCCGCTATGCTTTTGAATATACGCGCAAGCGTAATAAAAGGAAGAAGCTGACGCTTTGCGGTAAAACCAATGTATTGACATATGCTTGGGATCTTTGGCAGCGCACATTTAATGAAGTAGCCAAAGAATATCCGGATGTAAGTACGGATTATGCCCATGTTGACGCTACTACCATGTGGTTTGTTAAAAATCCAGAATGGTTTGATGTAATTGTTACGGATAATATATTTGGAGATATCATTACGGATTTAGGTGCAATGATTCAGGGAGGCATGGGTATTGCTGCAGGAGGAAATATTAATCCAGAGGGAGTTTCTATGTTTGAGCCTATTGGAGGAAGTGCTCCGAAATATACCGCTAAGAATGTAATTAATCCGTTGGCTGCTATATGTGCCTGCGGTATGATGCTTGATAATTTAGGCGAAGCCAAAGCAGGTAAGGCTATTGAGGAAGCGGTAATTAAATTAGTTAGCAGGGATTTAAAATCTTTAGCCGCAGGAAAAATGGGTTATTCGACTACCGAAATTGGGGATCTGGTGGTTAAAAACTTATAATCAAGGAGTATTTTGATGAAGAAATATAATCTAGCAGTAATCGGGGCAGGGGTTGTGGGAGTTGAGATGCTGCGGGTTCTAAAACAGCGAAATTTCCCTATTAATACTTTAAAAGTTTTTGCTCGTTCGGCGCGCGATATTCAAGTTGATGGACAGATTTATTCGGTTGAGCCAATAACGCCGGATGGATTTTGTGGCATTGATATTGCCTTATTTGCCGGGACTGAAGGCGAGAAGGGTGCTGCGGTTACTTATGCGGCTGAGGCAGTAAAAAGAGGGGCAGTGGTAATTGATAATGGTGCAGATTTCCGTATGGATCCGAGTGTTCCTTTAGTTGTTCCCGAAGTTAATCCTGGTGATGTAAAGAAGCACAAAGGGATTATCGCTAATCCTAATTGCTCTACAATCCAAATGGTGGTAGCCTTAAATCCTATTCACAAAAAGATTGGAATAAAGAGGATAATTGTTACTACTTTACAGGCCTCAAGCGGGGCGGGAAAAGGAGCGGTTGAGCAATTAAAAGAAGAAACAAATTTAATTGTTCAGGGTGGATACCAGAATATTCATGTTAGTGTGCAAAATAAATCTATGCCGCAACAGCTTGCCTTTAATTGTTTTCCGCATATCGGAAGTTTCGTAGAAGGCGATTATACTAATGAAGAGTGGAAGCTAGTTTACGAAACTCGTAAAATTATGCATGCGCCGAGAATCCAGATTTCTGCAACCACTGTACGTGTCCCGGTAAGGACAGGCCATTCCGAATCAGTTTATATAGAAACTGCTAAGCCTTTGACTGCGCAACAGGCTAAACAAATTTTAGCCAAGGCTCCGGGAATAGTACTTATTGATCAGCCTGGGAATAATCTTTATCCTATGCCTAAAGATGTAGAAGGCAAGGATGAAACTTTTGTTGGGCGCCTTCGCCAGGATGCTTTTAATAAGAAAGGATTATGGTTGTGGGTGGTAGCGGATAATTTACGTAAAGGTGCTGCGACCAATGCCGTCCAGATTGCTGAATGCTTAATTTCAAGCTCGAAATAGAATACGACGGCTCACGTTATTACGGTTGGCAAGTACAAAACAATAAAAATGCAAGTTATCGTGTAAATAAAACCATCCAGTACGCTTTAGAGAAGGTCCTTAAGAAAATTCTCCAGGAAAATATTAAACTTACTGTTGCCGGCCGCACAGATTCAGGGGCACATGCTATTTCACAGGTTGCTAATTTTAAAAGTTCATCAAGGATCTTGCTTGAAAGATTGCGTTGGGCTATAAATTGCCTGTTGCCCGAGGATATTAAGGTAACGCGGATAAAAAATGTACCGCTTGATTTTAATAGCAGATTTAGCGCAAAATCTAAGATTTATCGTTATACTATTTTAAATCGAAAATATTCTTCTCCTCTTTTAGCCTCTAGGGTATATTTTTTTCACCATCCCCTTGATGTAAAATTAATGCGCAGGGAAGCCAAAATTCTTCTTGGCAGGCATAATTTCAAAGCTTTTCAGGCGGCCGAAGCAAGGGCAAGGAATCCTTTACGGACGATTAAAAGTATTAAAATTACCAAAGAAAAAGATTTTTTATATATTGATATCGAAGCAGATAGTTTTTTATATAATATGGTCAGAAATATTTCCGGAACCCTGTTAGATATTGGTAGGGGAAGGTTCCTTAAAGGCAGTATGCGAAAGATTCTTCAATCGCGTAACCGAAGGTTGGCAGGGCCAACTTTACCTGCAAAAGGTTTGTGCTTAATGAAAGTGAAGTACTAGGAAGGATCCTGCTCCTAAGCACTCGAATTGCTCTGGCATTTTCTCGTAGGACCAGGATTAATTCGCGGACGCTTACGCTACAACTTATGTCGTCCTATGGACTCCATAAGTTGTTCGCTCATTAAAAAAACTATTTGACTTTATTGATTATTTTGTTATAATTATCTTTCTATGAAAAAGACCTATACAGCAAAACCAGAGGATATTAAAAGAAAGTGGTATATTGTTGATGCCAAGGGTCAGATTCTTGGAAGGCTGGCATCCAGGATTGCTACTATTTTAAGAGGTAAGCATAAGCCGATTTTTACTCCGCACTTGGATACCGGTGACGGAGTAATTGTGATTAATGCCGCTCAAATTAAGGTTACCGGCCGTAAGCTTAAACAGAAGGTTTATCGCAGGTATTCTGGTTACCCCGGTGGGTTGCGCGAGGTAAAATTAGAGGTACTTTTAGCTAAGAAGCCGGCTACGGTTATTCATTTAGCTGTGCAGAGAATGCTTCCTGCAGGGCCTTTAGGTAGGGATTTAATTAAAAAGTTAAGGGTTTATGCCGATGATAAACATGGATTAACCGGCTTAAAACCGGTTGTTCTGGAGGTTAAAAAAGTAAATGGGTGAGTTAACTAAATATATATCACTAGGGCGGCGTAAAGAATCAACTGCCAGAGTACGTATGGAGTCTGGTAATGGAAAAATTGTAATTAACGGGCGGGCTTTTGAAAAATATTTCTTGCGTGAAACTGATAGAATCATTGTTTTACAGCCTTTGGCGCTTACTGAGAGTATGGGCAAATTTAATATTACAGCTAAGCTTGCTGGTGGTGGATTAACCGGTCAAGCCGGTGCGTTGCGTTTAGGCATTGCAAGGGCGTTATTGACAGCGGATCAAAATTTTAAAGAAATATTACGTAAGAATGGATATTTAACGCGCGATCCTCGTATGAAGGAGCGCAAGAAATACGGGCAAAAAGGGGCGCGTAAACGCTTCCAGTGGACAAAGAGGTAAAATATAGTAGGTAGCAGGCAGGAATTAGTAGATTGGAAGAAAAATATAGCCCCGCTGGTAAAAGCGGGGCTTTTTATTTCCGTCGAGAAAAATCCTTGACGGAAGTTTGATTTTATTCTAATATGATTCAATAATAGGAGGAGCTCGATGTTAATTAATGTAGGAATAATCGGGGCAACCGGCCATACTGGAGAGATGCTTATTGAACTCTTGCTTAAGCATCCTAATGTTAAGATTACCCATCTTTATAATAGCGGCTCAGGCGGTAAGGTCAGCCAGGTTATTTCTGATGTGTTCCCAAAATTTAAAAAGAGGCTTGAGCTGGTCTGTAAAAAACCGGATTTAGCAGAAATAAAAAAAGATTGCGATCTAGTTTTTCTCGCCCTACCGCATACCGTATCCATGAATTTTGTGCCTAAACTTTTAAGCTTAGGTAAAAAGGTTATTGATTTAAGTGCCGATTATCGGATTAAAAACCCTAAGATTTTTGAAAAGTTTTATAAGGTTAGCCATAAGGATAAAATAAATTTAAAAGAAGCTATTTATGGTT
Organism: uncultured Planctomycetales bacterium; assembly: GCA_964582765.1. GTDB lineage: Bacteria > Omnitrophota > Gorgyraeia > Gygaellales > Profunditerraquicolaceae > UBA6249. The sequence goes on from CAZOSW010000006.1 coordinate 16,611, forward strand.
TGCCTGAACTTAACCGGGCAAAGATAAAGACGGCAAAACTCGTTGCTAATCCGGGTTGTTATCCAACCTGTGCTATTTTAGCGCTTTCTCCGTTAGTTGCGGTAAACTTAGTGGATACGGATTCCATAGTTATTGACGCAAAATCAGGAGTAAGCGGAGCAGGCAAGAAGCTGGAAAAAGAATATTTATTTTCTGAAGTACAGGGAGATTTCCGGGCATATAAAGTTAATGTCCATCAACATTCTCCGGAAATTAATCAGGTATTATCGAAAGTATCCGGGAAAAAGATTAATGTAGTATTTGTTCCGCACCTTTTGCCGATTGAGCGGGGGATACTTTGTACAATTTATCTTAAAGTAGCCATCGGTGCGAAACTTAAAGTAAAAGGCCTGGTAGAATTATACAAAAAATTCTATAAAAACGAACCTTTTGTCAGGATTAAGCCGGATGGAGTATTCCCGAGAATAAAGGATGTCGCTAAAACCAGTTTTTGCGATATTGGAGTAAAGGATTTCGGTAACGTGATAATTGTTATTTCTGTGATTGATAATTTACTAAAAGGCGCTTCTAGCCAGGCAGTACAGAATATGAATATTATGTATAAGTTACCGGAGGCTACAGGATTGCTATGAACCTCGCACTCTCTTTATATTTAGCTCTTAAAGGTGCAGGGTTTAAAATTAATTAATAAAAAGGAGAAGGTGCGGGGTGAAAAAAGTTCTTAAGGCAATTCTACCTGCAGGATTTAAAGCAAACGGCATAGCCTGCGGATTAAAAAAATCAGGTAAATTAGATTTAGCTCTGCTTTATTCAGAGACTCTTGCTCGGGCCTGCGCAAAATTTACCACTAATAGTATTATTGCCGCTCCACTTGTTGTTACTAAGAAGCATCTAAAATCCGGGAAAGGTTTTCAGGCAGTGATTGTTAACAGTGGTAATGCGAATTGTTTTACCGGTAAAGCCGGAATTAAAGATGCGTTTCTAACTGCCGAATATCTTGCACAGGAATTAAATATTCCAAGAAAACGGGTTTTGGTTAATTCTACGGGGGTTATCGGCAAAAGATTAGATATAACAAAAATTAAACGAGGGATTCCTGAGTTGGTTAGCGGCTTATCAAGTGCGGGTATTGCTAAAGCCAAGAAAGCAATTATGACTACGGATACGTTTGCTAAGGAAATAACTTTAAGTTTAAAAATTGGCGCAAACATAGTTCATATTTGCGGTATTGCTAAAGGAGCAGGGATGATTGCTCCTGATATGGCCACCATGCTTTGTTTCATTATGACCGATGCTGCTATTAAAAGCGAGGTTTTGGATAAGGCGCTGATTGGTGCCGTAGATAAATCCTTTAATTGTATTTCCGTTGATGGATGCATGAGTACGAATGATACTGTTTTGGTTCTAGCCAATGGGGCTGCCGGGAATAAAATTATCTCAGGCGGTAAAGATCTAGAGGAATTTTCCCAGGCCTTAGAAGTTATCTGTTTAGAATTGGCCAAGATGGTAATTTTAGATGCAGAAGGGGCCACCAAATTTATCCAGATTGATGTAGCCCAGGCAAAAGATTGGCGCCAGGCAAGAAGAGTAGCTTTGAATATTGCAAATTCCGTACTTTTTAAGACAGCTGTATTCGGAAAGAATCCAAATTTTGGCAGAGTAGCCGCGGCAGTTGGTGCAAGCGGTTTAAAAATTAGTGAAAAGCAGTTAAAAATAAAACTAGGTTCATTAAAGGCAAAACAGGTAAAACTGCTTGTGAGTTTGTCTCAGGGTAAAGCCAATTGTACCGTTTTTACTTCAGACCTTAGCCCGGAGTATATAAAAATTAACGCAGCATACAACTAACTAAGGCTCAGGCGCCAGTAGGAATTGCGCCAGTGTTGTGTTTGCATACAAAGGAAGGCTAGAATGGAAGACGCGATTAGAAAAGCTGATGTTTTAATTGAAGCGTTGCCTTATATAAAGAAGTTTCATAAGAAGGTAATTGTGATTAAGTACGGAGGAAGTATTTTAGGGGATGAGAATATACGTAATGGTGTTTTAGAGGATATTGTTTTCTTAAATTTTATGGGTTTACGGCCTATTCTTGTGCACGGAGGCGGGCCAAATATCAGTGAGCGTATGCGCGCTCAAGGCAAGAAGACGGAGTTTGTTGATGGGATGCGCGTTACGGATGAAGAAACATTAAAGCTGGTCGAAGAAGAGCTGTTAGTATTAAATGAGTTGATTGTAAAAGAGTTAGTTGAATTAGGCGCAAAGGTTATAGGTCTAAATGGCAAGGAGAATGATTTAATTCAGGTTGAGAAAAAGAAGTCAAAGGTAGATATCGGTTTGGTCGGTAAAATTAAAGGAATCAATACGCAATTATTGAATGAAGAATTAAAAAAAGATAAAGTGGTCGTAGTTTTGCCTATGGGGCGAGGGAAAGATAAAAAAACCTATAATATAAATGCTGATGAGGTAGCTGCTAGTATTGCCGCAAATATGCAAGCAGAGAAATTTGTTTTACTGACTAATGTTAAAGGGATTATGCGTAATGCGGAAGATTCGAATTCTTTTATTTCTACTTTAACGGAGCAAGAGGCAAGTGGATTAATCGAGAATGAGATTATTCAGCAGGGAATGATCCCAAAAGTTACTGCTTGCGTAGAGGCGTTAGACGGAGGCGTCAAGAAAACACATATTATTGATGCACGCACTCCGCATGGGCTGCTTCTTGAGATTTTCACTGATGAAGGTATTGGCACGGAGATAATAAAATGAGCACCTTAAAGATTTTTTCCAGCGAAATACTTACGAGCGTAAGCGAGTAAGTATGAGTCCTTTAAAGTTTTTAACTAGCGCAGCTTGCCAGATAGGCATCTCGCTATATAGGATTAGCGAGTGCGCTGCCTTCTGCGACGGATTGCCAAGTACGCAATTGTTGTGCGAAATCCGGCGAAGCTTTACGAAGAGGAATAAATGAAAGTGGATGAGATTTTTCAAGTTTATAAGGATAATATAATACCCAGTTATAATAAGGTGCCGCTTATTTTTGTTAAAGGCAAAGGTTCGCGGCTCTGGGATATAAACGGTAAAGTTTATCTTGATTTTTTCCCGGGATGGGGGGTAGGTAATTTAGGGCATTGTCATCCCAAAGTAATGCAAGGGGTAAGGGATCAGATCGGTAAATTAATATTTATACCTAATAATTATTATCATCCATTTCAGGCAAAGCTGGCAAAAGAGTTAATTTATCGGAGTTTTCCGGGTAAAGTTTTTTTTGCCAATTCTGGAGCTGAGGCAAATGAAGGTGCGATAAAATTAGCGAGAAAATTTGGTCGGGGTAGATATGAAATAATTACTTTTGAGAATGCGTTTCATGGCAGGACATTGGCTACGTTGGCAGCTACGGGCCAGAAAAAATATCAGAATGGTTTTGAGCCTATACCTGAGGGTTTTAAACAGGTTAAATTTAATGATATTGGCGCGGTTAAACAGGCAATTAGCGATAAGACTGTTGCGATTATGCTTGAACTTATTCAGGGTGAGGGCGGGATCAACGTCGCGGATAGTAATTTTGTGTTATTTTTAAGAAAAATATGTGATGAGAAAAGATTGCTTTTAATTATTGATGAAGTGCAAACCGGCATTGGCAGAACTGCTAAGATGTTCTGTTACCAGAATTATAACATAATTCCTGACGTTATTACTTTGGCTAAATCTTTAGGCGGAGGCCTGCCTATCGGGGCTATGATTGCTAAGAAAGAAATAGGCGATCTGTTAGCTCCGGGAATGCACGCATCCACTTTCGGCGGCAGCCCGGTAATTTGTAGAGCGGCATTAGGAGTTTTTAAGGCCATAGAGAAGGAGAATATTTTAAAGAATTGTAAAAGTATGGGGGAATATCTTTTAGAAAAGTTAAATCTTTTAAAGAATACTCATCCGGTAATTAAGGAGATAAGAGGCATAGGTCTAATGTTTGGTTTAGAGTTAGGTATTGAGGGGAAGCAGATTGTAAATAGATGTATGGAACAGGGGTTGTTAATTAATTGTACCCATGATAAGGTTTTAAGATTGATGCCGGCTTTAAACGTAACAAAAAATGAGATAGATAAGGCGATAGCGATTTTAGATAAAGTGCTTAGGAATGTTTAGTAGCTATTGTTGTGTCCCTGCTAAGTGGGATACAGGTTGGATGCGAAAACACCTAGAAAAGGATCTATAATGAAAAAAGACCTGCTTTCAATTAAAGATTTAACTCCTGATGAAATTAATTCTATTTTTAAGCTTACTGCTCAACTGAAGAGAAATAAAAAGAAATTTAGTAAAGTGCTATCCGGCAAAAGCCTTGCTTTAATATTTCAGAAGCCGTCAAACAGGACAAGGGTTTCTTTTGAAGTAGGTATGTACCAATTGGGAGGTAATTCTCTGTATCTGTCGCCGGCTGAGATTAATATAGGAGTAAGGGAGAGCATAAAAGATGTAGCTAAAACTATTTGCCGCTATGTTAACGGAATAGTCTTAAGAACCTATGAACACAAGAATTGCCTGGATATGGCCTCTAGCGCTACAGTGCCGATTATAAACGGCCTTTCAGATTATTCGCACCCCTGTCAGGCCTTGGCTGACTTATTTACGGTTAAAGAGAAGTTGAAAAATTTTAAAAATGTCGTTTTAGCTTATGTTGGCGATGGCAATAATGTATGTAACTCTTTATTGTTTGCTGCGGCTAAAACCGGAATGAATATGAATGTAGCCAGCCCTAAAGGATATGCTCCCGCTCAGGAAGTAGTTAAACAGGCACAAATTTTTGCTAAAGAGGCAGGTAGCCGGATAACAATGTTTGAGGATCCTGTTTCTGCTGTAAAGGGAGCTGGTGTTGTTTATACTGATGTCTGGGCGAGCATGGGCCAGGAAGAGGAAGTAAGTAAAAGAAAAATTATCTTTAAAGACTTTCAGATTAATGCTAAGCTTCTAACAAATGCAGCGTCGCAGGTTTTAGTAATGCATTGTTTACCAGCGCACCGGGGAGAGGAAATAACCGATGAGGTTATGGATAGCAAGAATTCAATTGTTTTTGATCAGGCGGAAAATCGTATGCATGTGCAGAAGGCGATTTTAATAAAATTATTAGGCAGAAATTAACGGGGTCCTGCCTGCCGTCAGGCAGGCTGTCTTGGATATTTTTTGTGCTGACGCACTTTTAAAAAAACCCAAGCCACCCTTTAATTTAAGATAAATTTTATTTCAATTACAGGTGAAAAGATGAAAAAGGTAGTATTAGCATATTCAGGCGGATTAGATACCTCTTGCATAGTTAGGTGGCTAAAAGAAAGAGGATATGAAGTAATCTGTTTTGTTGCCGATCTCGGCCAGGGTTTGGGGCAAGGCGAAAATTTTGAGGCAATTGAAGAGAGGGCATTAGCTGCAGGGGCTTCCAAGGTTTACATCCGGGATCTCCAGGATGAATTTATCAGTGATTTTATTATTCCTGCTTTAAAGGCCAATGCTGTTTATGAAGGTAAATATCTTTTAGCGACCGCATTAGGCAGGCCATTGATTGCTAAATACTTGGTACAAATTGCGCACAAAGAAAAAGCCGGTGCAGTTGCACACGGTTGTACAGGAAAAGGCAATGATCAGGTGAGGCTTGAGGTTGCCGTAGGAATACTTGATCCTAAATTGGAAATTATTGCACCGGTAAGAGTTTGGGAATTTAAATCAAGAGAAGAAGAAATTGAATATGCATTAAAATATAATATTCCGATTGATGTAACAAAAAAGAAGCCTTATAGCATTGACCGTAATATCTGGGGAATAAGTATTGAGGCCGGTATCTTAGAAAATTTAGAGGTTGAACCACCCGAAGATGCCTATATGATCACCAAGAGTCCAACGCATACATCGAGCTACCCGCGTTACATTGAGGTAACTTTTGTAAAAGGCCTGCCGGTTAAAATTGACGGAAAGCTGTTTAAAACTAAAAACCTGATTAATTATCTTAATGAAGTAGGCGGGCAGTTTGGGGTAGGCAGAAGCGATATGGTTGAGAATAGGTTGATAGGTATTAAATCCCGGGAAATTTATGAGGCGCCTGCGGCTACTATTCTTCATATCGCGCATAAGGAATTAGAGGCTTTGGTATTAGATAGAGAGCTTGCGCATTTTAAAGAATTGATCAGCCTTAAATATGCAGAGCTGGTTTATTATGGTTTGTGGTTTTCTGCGTTAAAGGAAGCCTTGGATAGTTTTATAGATAAGACTCAAAAATTGGTAAGCGGTACGATCAAATTAAGATTATCTAAAGGGTCTTGCGTTGCGGTGGCCAGGAAATCTAATAATTCGCTTTATAAAAAGGAATTAAGTACTTATGGCCGCCAGGATAAATTTGATCAGAAATTAGCTGAAGGTTTTATCAAGCTTTGGGGCATGCCGTATAAACGCTAGATAAGTGTAGTCAGTAGGGACTGTCCTCGCAGGGGGTTGTTTCACGACAAAATAAGCATTGAACGCGAGAAAACGAAAAGGGGAATCAATGGCGCATAAACTTTGGGGGACAAGATTCAGTAAGAAGACAAACAAACTAGCAGATAAATTTACCTCATCGATAGCATTTGATCAGAGGTTAGCTAAATATGACATTTTAGGCAGTATTGCCCATGCCAAGATGTTAGGTAAACAGAAGATTATCCCGCAGAAAGACAGCCAGCAAATTGTCAAAGGATTAAATGCGTTACTTAAAAATGTGGAGAGCGGCAAGTTTAAATTTGATTCAAGTGCAGAGGATATACATTCAAATATCCAGGACTTATTGGCTAAGAAGATAGGCCTGCCTGCGCATAAATTACATACCGCCAGGTCCCGCAATGACCAGATCGCCCTTGATATAAAAATGTATTTAAAGAGTGAAGTTAGTGATCTTGTTGAATATATCGGCCAGCTGCAAAAATCAATTTTAAAATTAGCTAAGTCAAACTCACAAGTAGTTATTCCGGGCTATACGCATTTGCAAGTTGCTCAGCCTGTGCTTATGAGCCATTACCTGTTAAGTTATATCGAGGGGCTAGAGAGGGATAAGTCAAGGATTTTAGATGCTAAAAAAAGAATTGATGTTATGCCTTTGGGTGCCTGCGCGTTTTCCGGGACAGGGCTGCCTATAGACAGGGAATTTGTTAGAAAAGAATTGGATTTTAAAGCTTTAACCGCCAATAGTATTGATAGCGTAAGTGACAGGGATTTTATTTTAGAGGTTTTGGCGGATCTTGCGATACTTTCCGTGCATTTATCGCGTATCGCTGAAGACCTGATTCTTTGGAGCACAAAAGAGTTTCATTTTATCGATATCGATTTTTCTTTTTGCACCGGTTCCAGCATTATGCCGCATAAAAAGAATCCGGATATCCTAGAATTAATCAGGGGTTCAGTCGGTAAAATTCACGGTGATCTTTCCAGCGTGATGATTCTAATGAAAGGCTTGCCTTCATCCTACAACAGGGATTTACAGTTAGATAAGCCTCCGCTTTTTGATTCCGTGGATACAATTAAAGACATATTAGAGATTTTTATGGCGCTTTTTCAAAATATCGTTATTGAAAAAGAGGCGATCGCAAGTAAGCTTAGAGACGAATCTTTATTCTCGGTAGATATTGTCGAATACCTGATTAAGAAAGGCCTATCTTATAGATTAGCCCATGATATTGTAGGTAGAATGGCCAGGGATTGCCTGGATCATGATAAAAAAATTTCTGGCTTAAGTTTGGCAGAATTAAATAAATATTCTCCGTTACTGAATGCGGGTATTTATAAGATTTTAAATGTTTGGTCGTCAGTAAATCTTAAGAAATCTTTTGGTAGCACTAATCCAAAACTGGTTAAGCGGCAATTGGCTGTTTGGCAGAAACGACTAAAATAATAAATGCACGAATTTAAATACAGAAAAAATGACCTTTATTGTGAAAATATAAGAATAGCCAAATTGGCTGATCGTTTCGGTACGCCGCTTTATGTCTATAGCTATAAAACGCTCATTGACCATTATCTAAAACTAAAATTTGCTTTTGCCAAGATTAATCCGCTTATCTGCTATTCCGTAAAAGCAAATTCTAATCTTGCCATTCTTAAGGCTTTAGTCGATAAAGGGGCGGGATTGGATATTGTTTCCGGCGGCGAGTTATTCCGTGCGCTTAAATCCGGGGTCCTTGCAGAAAAAATAGTTTATGCTTCAGTCGGCAAAACTGATGCGGAAATTACTGCTGCAATTTCAAAAGGTATCCTTTTTTTTAATGTTGAGTCGTTATCGGAGCTGGAGAATATTAACCGGATAGCAAAGAAACTTAAAACTTTTGCCCGCGTAGCAATACGCATAAATCCCGATGTGGAAGCCAAAACGCATAAATATATTACTACCGGAAGGATTACGAATAAGTTTGGTATTGATTTAGATAGCGCCTATAAAATCTTACTTCTGCGTCCGAGGTTTAGCAACCTGGATGTTTGTGGTTTACATATTCATATCGGCTCGCAAATTACTGAGAGTGCGCCTTTTGTAGCAGCAATAAAAAAAGTTTCAGATTTCATTCATCGCCTGCAAGATAAAGGGGTTTTTCTTGAGTATTTAAATATAGGAGGAGGTCTTGGGATTATCTATGACCGTGAAATTCCTCAGACCGCTCAGATCTATGCCGATGAAATTATTCCTCTCCTACAAAAGACTGGGCTCAAAATTATCATGGAGCCGGGAAGGTTTATTGTCGGTAACGCCGGAATTTTAGTTACCAAGGTTCTTTATATTAAAAATACGCCAAAGAAAAAATTTATTATCGTTGATGCCGGAATGAATGATTTGATCCGGCCGTCGCTATACTCTGCCTACCATAATATTTTAGCTTTGCATAAAACTTCTAAAACCGAAAAAGCTGATGTTGTCGGGCCAATCTGTGAAAGCGGTGATTTTTTTGCTAAGGAGCGTAAGATTCCTAAAACAAAAAAGGGGGATTATTTGGCTGTTATGAGTGCAGGTGCCTATGGATTCAGCATGTCCAGCAACTATAACTCAAGGCTCAGGCCTATAGAAATAATGGTTGCGGGAAATAAGATATCCGTTATTCGTAGGAGAGAATCATTCTCAGATTTAATACGCAATGAAAAAGATTAATTTTACCAAGATGGTAGGTTCAGGAAATGATTTTATTGTCATTAAAGACAAGATCGGAGGTAATTTACCTGCGTTAGCCAGATTATTGTGTGATAGAAAATTTGGCATTGGTGCAGATGGCCTTCTTTTACTTTCCAAATGCAAGGATGCTGATTTTCGTATGCGTATTTTTAATGCTGATGGTTCAGAGGCAGAGATGTGTGGTAATGGAGCGCGTTGTGCTGCTTTGTTTGGCGCAAAAAAGAAAGCCAAGATATTTACTGCTAGCGGAATAATCAACTCCGAGGTGGATGGAAATCAGGTTAAGATTCAGTTGGTTAACCCTAAAGATATCGAGTTAGATATTCCTTTAGAAGTAAACAATAGGAAGATAAAGGTTAATTTTATTAATACTGGGGTCCCGCACGTTGTAATTTTTGTAAATAATATTGATAATATTAACGTTAAGCAAATTGGCCGTTTCATAAGAAGCCATAAAAAATTTGCACCGCGCGGAACAAATGTAAATTTTGTTGAAGTCGAAGCAGATAATCTGATTAGGGTGCGAACTTATGAAAGAGGGGTTGAGGATGAAACCCTTGCTTGCGGTACGGGAAGCACTGCCGCAGCTTTAATATTCGCTCTAAAAATCAATTTAAATAATTTAGTAAAAGTCCGCACACAAAGCACAGAGATCTTAAGAGTCTATTTTAAAAAAACTAAACGTTTCTTTGACAATATCTGGTTAGAGGGCAGCGCAAAAATAGTTTACAAAGGAGAGTATTATGTTTAAGGGCTCGATTGTGGCCATAGTTACGCCTTTTCATAACGGTAATGTTGATGAAAAAAAATTACGGCAACTCATCGATTTTCAGATAAAAAACGGAACCAACGGCATTGTGCCTTGCGGTACAACCGGAGAATCTGCGACATTAAATTTTGACGAGCATGAGAAAGTAATTGAAATCACCATAGATCAAGTTAATAAAAGGGTGCCGGTAATTGCCGGAACTGGTTCAAATTCAACAGAGGAAGCAATTATGCTTACTAAGCAGGCTGCTTCAGCCGGAGCGGATGCATCTTTACAAGTCTCTCCATATTATAACCGTCCTACACAGAGTGGCCTGTATGAACATTTTAAAGCAATTGCGCAATCAGTGAAAATCCCGATAATCCTTTATAATATTGCTAGCCGTACCGGCGTAAATATCGAGCCGGACACAATTGCAAAATTAGCGCATGATTGCAAAAACATCGTAGCAGTAAAAGAGGCATCGGGAAATTTAGACCAGATGTCTCGGATAAAACAACTTTGCCCGAAAGAATTTGATTTAGTCTCAGGGGATGATGGCTTAACGCTGCCGGTTTTAAGCATTGGGGGCACAGGTATAATTTCCGTAGTTGCCAATATCGTCCCCCAAGATGTCGCAAATCTGGTTTCAGCTTTTGAAAAAGGTGATTTTAAGAGAGCCAGGGACCTGCATTATAAATTATTACCTTTAATTAAAGCCGCATTTTTGGAAACCAATCCTATTCCTATTAAAACAGCAATGGGTTTATTGGGGATGTGCGAGCCGGATTTACGTCTTCCGATGTGCAGCATGTCGGAGAACAACTTAGAAAAACTTAAAAAAGCCTTGAGAGATTATGGGCTTCTTAAATAATCGAGGGGATGAGTCCCTGATTCGTTTTCGCTCGTAAGGATTTTTCTAGATAGAAGATTAAGGAGGATTGATGATAAAGCTTGGGATTACCGGTTCATGCGGAAAGATGGGTAGGCGTATTTATGAACTCGCCGGCCTTAACAGGGATATGGAGGTATCTTTGGCCCTTGAAAAAAAAGGTACGCCTTTAATCGGACGTGAACTTGGAAAATTAAAAGTTTCCTCTAATCTCGATGGCCTATTTCTGGTTGATGTATTGGTGGATTTTACGGATGTGCAGGCTTGCGACGAACATCTTGATTATGTTGCAAAATATAAAAAAGCCCTTGTTTTGGGGACTACCGGTTTAAGCGATGCGCAGAAAAATAAAGTAGAGGAAGTTGCTAAAATTGTTCCGGTTGTTTTTTCTCCCAACATGTCAATTGGAATGAATGTTTTGTTTTCAATCCTCCCTGAGATAGCTAAAAGATTGGGCCCGGATTACAGTGTTGAGATTGTAGAGGCGCATCACAGAGCAAAAAAAGACGCCCCTAGCGGAACAGCTAAAAAATTAGCTGAAGTTATTGCTCAGGTTACCAAGAAAGATATTCCTACGCATTCCATACGTTTGGGTGATATATTCGGCGATCATACTGTTGTGTTCTGCGGGAATTCTGAGCGCATTGAGATTAAGCATCAAGCGCATTCACGAGATTTATTTGCGGTAGGTGCTTTAAAAGCAGCTAAATGGATTGTAGGAAAGCCGGCGGGTTTATATTCGATGCAGGATGTGTTGAAATAGTTAGTAGAATGTTTTATAGACTATAGTCTATAGTCTATAAAAGAGGGAATAAGAAATATGTTTAAATTTTCAAAGAAATTGAAATCTTTGCCGCCGTATCTTTTCTTAGAAATTGATAAAGCCAAGCGCCGCGCGCGTTCCGAAGGCAGGGATATTATAGATTTCGGGATAGGCGATCCTGATCAACCAACTCCAAAATTCATTATCGACGCTTTAAATATTTCCGCTAATGATCCGGCTAACCACCGTTATGCATTGGATCAGGGTATGCCTGTATTGCGTAACGCGATTTCAGCTTGGTATAAACGCAGGTTTAATGTTAATTTAAGCCCAGAGAGTGAAATATTGCCATTAATCGGTTCGAAAGAAGGCATTGCACACTTTCCTTTAGCTTTTTTAAATTCAGGAGACCTGTCGTTGGTTCCTGATCCGTGTTATCCTCCTTATAAGGGCTCTACAATTTTGGCTGGAGGTAAACCGTACCTCATGCCTTTATTGGAACAAAACCAGTACCTTCCTGATTTAAAAAAGATTCCTGCTATGGCACTCAAAAAATCAAAAATCATATTTGTGAATTATCCGAATAATCCTACTAACGCCTGCGCAAACGATGATTTTTATAAGCAGCTTATTAAATTTGCCAAAAAGAACAAAATTATAATTATTTCGGATTTAGCTTATTCTGAAAATGCCTATGATGGTTATAAACCGCGCAGCCTTTTAGAATTTGAAGGCGCCAGGGAATCAGTTATTGAGTTTCATTCTTTATCGAAAACTTACAATATGACCGGTTGGCGTGTTGGGTGGGCATCTGGTAATCCCCGTCTAGTTTCGGCATTAGCTAAGGTTAAATCTAATATTGATTCGGGTATATTTTCAGCGATCCAGCTGGCTGCTGTTGCGGCTTTAGAGGGCCCGCAGGAACATTTAAAATCCATGTGCCAGCTTTACCAACAAAGACGTGATATATTAGTCGCTGGCCTTAATTCTCTAGGTTGGAAAGTAACAAAACCGAAAGCAACATTTTATGTTTGGATAAAAATTCCTCCGAAGGAAAGTTCTACAAATTTTGCAGCACGACTTTTAAAACAAGTTGATATCATAGTAACTCCCGGGGTAGGTTTTGGTAAATATGGAGAAGGTTATATCCGGATGGCTTTAACTGTTGATAAAGAAAGAATCAAAGAAGCTTTAGACCGAATAAAAAAGATCAACTAATGGTAATTTGTTATCTTGGTGTTGGCTCAAATTTGGGTAATCGGAGAAAGAATATTAAGTTGGCAATTAAAAAGATTAACGCATTAGAAGATACCCGGATAGTCAAAGAATCTAAGCGTTTTGATTCTTTACCAATTGGTGGTCCTTGCGGACAACGTAATTATTTGAATGCTGCGTTGAAAATCCGGACTGAGATTCCTCCTATAAAGCTGTTAAAAGAGTTAAAAAATATTGAAAATGAATTGGGCAGAATTCGTTCTGTGCGATTTGGACCAAGAGTTATTGATTTAGATATTTTGCTTTATGGTGACAGGCTTATTAGAAATAAGAAATTAACTATCCCGCATCTAAGGATGTTTAAGCGGAATTTTGTGATTAAGCCGTTAAAAGAGGTTCTATGAAAGTTATTCATAATCCGCAAAAATTAAACATAATCCTTAAAGAGACCAGCCGCCAGAAAAAAAGCATTGGTTTTGTCCCGACAATGGGCGCTTTGCACCTTGGGCATTTGAGTTTGATTAAAATGGCGGTTAAAGAAAATAATACTGCAGTAGTAAGCATTTTTGTCAATCCTACCCAGTTTGGGCCAAAAGAAGATTTCAAAAAATATCCCCGTTCGTTAAAAAAAGATATTGCGTTTTGCCGTACACTAGGAGTTGATTTTGTTTTTTTACCCGATAATAAAATCATGTACCCACATGGTTATTCTACTTTTGTCAATGTAGAAGGGTTAAGTAGCTTACTTTGTGGAGCCTCGCGTCCTGGGCATTTTCGAGGAGTCACGACTATTGTAGCTAAATTACTTAATATTGTCGCTCCCAGCGTGATTTATTTGGGGCAGAAAGATGCTCAACAGGCAATTATCATAAAAAGAATGGTTGCGGATTTAAATTTTCCGGTTAGAGTAAAAATTATTCCTATTGTGCGCCAAGAAGATGGTTTGGCGTTGAGTTCGCGAAATATTTATCTGAACAAAGAGCAGAGGGCTGATGCAGTAGTTTTATCTAAATCATTATCTCTAGCAAGGTCATTATTTAAGGGTGGCGCCCGCGATAGTTCCCGGGTTATAGACAGAATGAGGCAGTTTATTAATAAGAAGAAGCAGGCCAGGATTGATTATATTTCGATAGTGGATTTAGAAAAGTTAAGGGCAATTAAAAAGATAGATCAAAGCTGCTTAATTGTCCTTGCAGTGAAATTCGGAAATACGCGGCTTATAGATAATATAATAATTAATACTTTGCGGAATAAAAACTATGCGGCCGTTTAAGTATTTCGCCCAAAGGAGTTCTAAAGGGGCTAAATTATGCCTAAAAATAATAAGCTTAAAATCGGTATAGTTGGTTGCGGGGCAATCGGCAGCTCTTTAGCAAAAAAGATAGCTACTAATTTTCGTAAGTATGCAATTTTGTCGGCTCTTTATGATATAAAAATTGAAAAAGCGCAATTGCTTTCAAAAAAGTTAACAAAAAATATCAAACTATCCGCCGGTAGTTTGGATGATTTAATTAAAAAATCAGATCTTGTGATTGAGGCTTCAGCTGCAAGGGCGGCTTGGGAGATTACGTGTAAATCTGTATCCGCAGGACGCAAGGTTATGGTTATGAGCGTAGGCGGGATGGTTGGGCATTTGGAGGAACTATCTGCGAAAGCGGCTAAAAATAATACTAAAGTGTATTTTCCAAGCGGTGCAATTTCAGGAATAGATGCATTAAAGGCAGCGAATATCGCGGGAGTAAATAAGGTTACCCTAACTACAAGAAAACACCCTACTGCATTTAGCGGTGTTGATTATGTTACAAAAAAATTTAAACTTTCAGGTTTAAAAAAAGATAAGGTTCTGTTTAAAGGGAGTGCTTCTCTGGCCGTGAAATATTTTCCGCAAAATGTTAACGTTGCGGCTATTTTGGGGCTAGCCGGCATAGGTATATATAAAACTAAAGTGCAAATAATCGCTTGCCCCGGGTTTAAGAAGAATATTCATGAAATTCTAATTGAATCTAAGGCAGCCAAAATTTTTACGCGCACAGAAAATATTTTACATCCACAGAATCCTAAGACTAGTTTTTTAGCGGTTTTATCGGCAATTGCGACATTAAGGCAGATTTTACAGCCGATAAAAATCGGCACGTAGCTTAATAAAGTTTCCCGCTGTATCCTTGCATTCTGCAAGAATACAGGAAGCGGGATTAATTCGTCCGCCATTGATTAAGTGGTGGGCTCATTAAGGAAAGGGGGTGAGTATAAAGATGGCAGAAAGAGTAATGAAGGTGGGAGTAAAGAGAGAAAAAGGTTATCTCTACTATATTGACAAACAGGGTGATGTATCTTGCGCAAAGATGGCAAGAGGATCAAAAAAGGGAGGTAGCCCTAAGAAGGTAGCCAAATGCGGTATTAAAAGAAAAGTAGGATACCTTTATTTCTTAGACAAGAAAGGTGATGTATCTTGCGCTAAGATGAAAAGAGGCGGTAAGAAGAAAAAGAGATAAGCTAGTATTTTTAGAAAAGTAATGCCCCTGTATGAATCAATTGAATTCCATTGAGTTTACGGGGGCTTACTTTTTTGCTATAATTATAATTGATGAAAAACGAAAATATAATTATTCGCGGAGCCCGGGAACATAACCTTAAAAATATTAATCTAGAGCTTCCGCGTAATAAACTTATTGTTATAACCGGGCTGTCGGGCTCGGGAAAATCTAGCCTCGTTTTTGATACGATTTATGCCGAAGGCCAGCGAAGGTTCGTTGAAAGTCTTTCAAGTTATGCACGCCAGTTTTTAGAGCAGTTGCAGAAACCGGATGTAGATTTTATATCAGGGCTTTCTCCGGCAATTGCTATCGAACAACGCTCTGCCGGAGGCAATCCCCGCTCAACGGTTGCCACTCAAACCGAAATATATGATTACCTAAGATTATTATTTGCAAAAATGGGCTGTGTCCATTGCTATAAATGTGGTGCTCCGATACAAAGCCAAAGCGCTCAAGAAATAGTTGAAACAATTATGAATTCGCTTGAGTCAGCCGATATACAAATTCTCGCTCCTTTAATACAGGGGAAAAAGGGCCATCACAAGGATCTATTTTTACAGATTCAAAAATCAGGATTCCTGCGTGCTAGGGTCGACGGTAAAATCTATGAGCTCCCAGCAAAGATAAAATTAACCAGATATAATATTCATAATATAGAAGTAGTAGTTGACCGTTTAAATATTAAACCGGATATCAAAAAACGGCTTACAGATTCTATCGAAACAGCCCTTAAAACAGGCAGGGGCACAGTTATTATCAGCCGTAACGGATCTAAGGACTTAATTTTTAGTGAACAATATGCTTGTTTAAGCTGTGGGATAAGCTACTCAGAGATTAGCCCGCGAAATTTTTCATTCAATTCTCCTTATGGGGCATGTCCTGAGTGCAATGGTTTAGGTACTAAGCTTAAATTTGACCCGGATTTAATTATTCCGGATAGAAATAAGAGCATCAATGCCGGGGCACTTGCGCCGTGGAAACGCGGGGGCAGAGGCTATATTCTTTACTATCGTTGGCTTATTCGAGAACTGAGTTATTGCTTAAAGTTTGACTTAGATACTCCTTTTAAAAAGTTACCCAAGCCTGCTCAAAAAGCTATTTTTTATGGCACGGATCAAGTTGTAGGCAATAAGCCTTTTGAAGGAATTATCCCCCACTTAGAAAGATTATTTCGCCAAACAGACAGCGACTATTTAAAATGCGAAATCAGCAGGTTTATGTCTAGTCTCCCATGTCCGGCATGTAAAGGCAACCGGCTTAAGCCGGAAAGCTTATCAGTATTAATTAATAAAAAAAATATTTGGCAAGTTACGCAGATGTCTATAAAAGAGGCAATAAATTTCTTTGCTAATCTTAAATTAACCGAAAAAGAAAAATTGATCGGTTATCAGGCAATAAAAGAAATAACTCAAAAATTAAAATTTTGCGCGGATGTCGGTTTAGATTATCTTACTTTAGAACGTAAAAGTTCTAGCCTGTCCGGAGGGGAGGCTCAGAGAATCCGTCTTGCTACCCAGGTTGGTTCAGGTTTGGTCGGAGTTTTATACGTGTTAGATGAGCCTAGTATCGGCTTACATCAACGGGATAATGAAAAACTTCTTGCTACCTTAAAAGCGCTTAGAGATTTAGGCAATACCTTAATAATTGTGGAGCATGATGCTTCTACAATTCTTGCCGCAGATCATGTTGTAGATCTCGGGCCAAAGGCAGGCAGGCATGGAGGAGAGGTAATTTTTTCAGGGACGAAAGTTGAGCTTTTAAAAGATAACGATTCTTTAACCGCAAAATATCTGAGGGGAGATATTTTAATTGAGCCACCGTTAAAGAGGCGTAATTGGCAAAAAAGTAAATATATTGAAATAAGGGGAGCCAGAGAGCATAACCTTAAAAATATCGATTTGCGTTTTCCTTTAGGTACATTTATTTGCGTAACCGGCGTATCCGGTTCTGGCAAATCTACTTTAATCAGCGATATTCTTTATCCGGCTCTCGCCCGGAAAATATATAAGTCTAAGGAAAGGCCAGGCTTGTTTAGATCTATAAGCGGTGTTGAAGAAATTGATCAGGTAATTGTAGTAGATCAGTCGCCCATCGGTAGAACCCCGCGTTCGAATCCTGCCACTTACACCGGTGTGTTTGGCCATATAAGAGATATATTTACTCAGCTTCCGGAGGCTCGACTCGCTGGCTATAAACCCGGGAGGTTTTCATTTAATGTTAAAGGTGGCCGTTGCCAGGCCTGCGGAGGGGATGGCATTAAAAAAATTGAGATGCATTTTTTACCCGATGTATATGTAAAGTGCGATGTGTGTAAAGGGCAAAGATTTAATAATGCGACTTTAGAAGTAAAATATAAGGGCAGATCCATTGCTGATGTTTTAGAGCTGACTATTGAAGAGGCATTGGAGCTATTTATTAATATCCCAAAGATAAAAAATACCTTGGGGTATTTATTTGATGTTGGTTTAGGTTATCTTCAATTAGGCCAGAGTGCAACTACTTTGTCCGGAGGCGAGGCGCAAAGGCTTAAGCTTTCTAGCGAACTATGTAAGCGTTCAGGAGGCAGGACCCTTTATCTTTTAGATGAACCTACTACCGGTCTGCATTTTGCCGACGTTGCTAGATTGTTATCCGTATTACAGAGATTGGTCGAGCGGGGAAATACAGTTATAGTAGTTGAGCATAATTTAGAAGTAATCAAATGCGCTGATTATATTATTGATTTGGGTCCTGAAGGAGGAGATAATGGTGGCCAGGTTATTGCAGCTTGCAGCCCGGAAGAATTGATAAGAGTAGAAAAATCTTATACTGCTAAATTTCTTAAAACAGTATTAATAAATAAATGAAAAGAATTGTTTGTTTATTCATTCTAATTTTATTTTTTTCTTCAATATGTTTTGCCTTTGAAAATACTAAAGAAGTAGAGTTGCTTTTTATGGCAAAGAAGGCATACGAAGATGGATTTTATGAAGTCAGCTTAGGAATGCTCGAGAGATTCCAAAGAGATTTTAAGGATTCGGCAAAATTTACACAGGTCCGTCTTTTAAGCGGTCAATGTTATTTTAATCAGGGCCGTTACCTTGAAGCATTAAATATTTTTGAAGAGCTGTCTAAAAATCAAGAGGCAAATAATTTTAAGGATGCCATTTATTTTTGGATGGCAGAAGTACATTTTAAGGGCGGAAATTTTCAAAGATCTGCCGCACTTTATCAGAAATTAATAGGTGAATTTCCGCAGTCATCTTATTGTCCGCAGGCTTATTATTCGCTGGGATGGTCTTTTTCGCAAAGCAAACAATATAAGCAGGCGGTACAGGTCTTTAAAAGTTTACTAAAAAAGTTTCCGGGCGAACCGCAGAGTAAAGATGCGGCTTTTAAATTAATTGAGTGTCTATATAATCTTAAAGAATATTCTGAACTAAAGAATAAGATTAATCCTATTTTTAGGCTTTATGCTAATGATGCTTTACGTCTGCCCTACCTATATTTTTACCTGGCAGAATCAGAATATTATTTAAATAACCTTGATGAAGCAGTTAAAAACTACCTCAAATCAGCTCAAGGTTCTAAGGACCAAAGAGTTCAGGCATTGGCAAAATTAGGGCTGGGTTGGTCTTATCTTAAGCTTATCAAATACAAAGAAGCCGAAGAGGCTTTTGCGGATATTAAGCAGAACACCCTGGATGAAAAAAGCTTGGATATTTTTATATTGGGCCAGGCTACGCTGGAGTCTGCGACTAATCGAATATATGAAGCAAAGAAGCTCTATGAGCAGCTTATTAATACAAGCGGCGATCCGTTGATACGTTTTCAGGCTTATTTGGGCAAAGCCGATGCGTTTTATAATTTAGCTGAATATGCTCAAGCAGCGGATAGCTATAAAGAAGCTTTGGATAAAATTAACGCTAAATCCGGCATACCGGAGGAATTAATAGATAAAATGCACTATAACTTGGGCCTGTCCTATATAAGGCAGGGCAAGATAGATTCCGGAGTTGAATTGCTTAAAAGTACTGCTGCAAAGAGAAATAATAAGGATGAAGAGATAAATTTATTTTTTCAGATTGGAGAAGCTTATGCATCTGCGGGTGAATTCGTAAAGTCAGAAGAATCTTATAGGAAAATTTTAAAATTATATCCGGATTCAACTTACGCGGATTATGCGCAATATCAGGTAGGATTATTGCAATTAAAAAAAACAGATTATGATGCAGCGATTTCTTCGTTTGAACTTTTGTTAAAAAAATATGCACAATCAAAGTTTTTACCTGAAGCGGCTTATTCGTTGGGGTTAGCATATTTTCAAAAAGCGGATTATACCAAAAGCTATGAAGTTCTTGCTAAATTCCGAAATGAATTCAAGGATAACCAATTACGCGCCCGGGTATTTTATATGCTTGGGTCATCCCTTCTTAATTTAGGAAAAATTAATGAAGCGTTTAGTATCTTTAAGGATATTCTTAAGCTTCATCCTCAGGATATTGAATTATTACAGAAAACGGAATATGAAATCGCGGATTGTTATTATAAACTGGGGCAAGAGAATGAGGCGGCCAAGAGGTTTAAGCTACTGCGTGCTAAATATCCTGATTCGAAACTTACCGCGGATATTATGTGGTGGTTGGGACAGTATTATTATCGACGTAATGAATTAAACCTTGCGCGCAGATATTTTACTTCGCTGACTAAAGATTACTTAGGCAACCCTTTAATCGCAGATGCATTCTATGCTTTAGGCGTGACTTTTGGGGATGAAAATAATTTTCAACAAGCGACTAATAATTTTAAAATGGCGATAAATCTTGGGTCAGTTGAGTTAAGGATTCAGGCCAAAATAGCTTTAGGGGATATCTATATTCAGCAAGGTATGCCTGAAGAGGCGCTTACTCAATTTAAAGATATAATCAAGGACAACCCTGATTTGGCTAAATCGTTTTTTCCTCGGATCGCAGATGCATATTATAAAGTTGGAGATTATGAAAATGCAAAATTATTTTATTTCAGGAGCCTTGAAGTGGTGGATGGTAAAGATGTTGCAAATATACGGTTTAGTTTTGGTGAAGTACTGGAGGTCAGAGGAGAGTTTGCTGCGGCGGCCCAGCAATATCTTTTAGCTGCAGATCTTTATGAAGAGTCTCCGGATTTATTCTCGAGTTCTCTTTTACGTGCGGCTAAACTTTATGAAGATAGGGAAAGTTTTCAAGAGGCATTGAAAATCTATAAGCGAATTATTGAAAAAGTACCGACTTCTTTAGAAGCAGGATTTGTTCAAGAGAAAATCGATTGGATTAATTCTGGAAAAAAACAGAAGAAGGTGCCTTGATTCTATTTCAAGGAAAATAGTATAATTAATTAAAGTAATTGCAATAAGCTCAAGAATATAAGATTAAGCTAAGGTATAAGTTCTCAGAGATCCTGCTCTTAAGCATTCGAAAATGCTCTAGTATTTTCTCGTAGGGGGGCAGGACTTCTTTGTTCGCTGTGCCCACAAGGATTTCGCTGGATAAAAGCTTCAAGGTGCTCAAAATTCGGACAAACAACTTATGTCGCTTCGTTCCATAAGTTTTGGTTTTATTAAAAAAAGTTATTGACTTATTTGAGAATGTTTATAAAATAAAACAAACAGGGGGTAATGATGATTATTGAGATTGGTATAGTTGCTGGTGAAATCTGGCATTTTCTAGATCAACATGGAGAAGTTAGCTTAAACGATTTGACTAAAAGTCTTGACCGCGCACCTGAAAATATCCTTATGAGCTTAGGTTGGCTTGCTCGCGAGGGCCATGTTATCTTAGTTCAGTCGCAAGAAGGCTATCGCATTTCTTTAAGAAAAGATGCCTAATCGTAGCAAGGAAGGATCTATACTTTTTATTGTCATAGGTGTAATTATGGTGGTTTCGGTCTTAGCCACCGTAATGTTAAGGATTATATCCAATCAAGCGCGTTTAACCCACCACCAAGTAAGCCGTATTCAAAGCCAATATGCTGCTAAGGCTGCAATTGTTTATACCTTAGATAAACTGCGCAGGAATGATGATGCCAGTTGGCCTGCGGTCGGTCAGTTTACTAAAAGAATGTGCAGAAGCGGTTGTGATATCAATGAAGGGGGTTTACCTAGTTCAATTCAGAGAGTAGATATTACCGTATATGCTCCTGGTTCGGGAATTTCAAATACCCGAAGAATAAGCGCAAAAGCTATTTACACCTACCCGTAATAAATCCATTTAACAAACCATTGTAATCTAAGTAAGTTTGTTATAGTATAACATAATTAACTATAAACTATTTCCCGTCGCTGTAAACCTTCTTGAGTAAGTCTAAGTAAGTATATATTAAAAAACACTTGACAAGATAAATATGTTATGTTTTAATTAATACCATAGTAGTTTAAGTGTTAGACCATAGCAATCAGATAATAAGGAAGATATATATGTCAAGACTAATAGACATTGACGAATTAGCAGAGTACTTAAAATTAAAGAAGCAGACTATCTATAATTGGCTTAACCAGCGTAAGATTTCCGGGATTAAGGTTGGAGGAGTTTGGAGGTTCGACCGCAAGGATATTGATAATTGGTTAAAGTCTAAGAAGCGTGAATCTACCTCAGGAGATAGCCAATGAGTTCTTTAGGCATATATTTTGGGATTAAGGATATTAACCTGGTAGAAACCAGCGGAAAAAAGATTTTAAATAATATCCGCCTGCCGCATCCTAATACAGCTATGGCTGAATTAGAAGAAAAGGTTCCGGTTGATATAAAATTAATTGCTTTACTTAAAGACGCTTTCCGAACATACAATATAAAAGCAGATGAAGCCGCTATCTGTATTTCGGGCCAGGATTTAGTTATTCGTACTTTTGAAATTCCGTTGATACCGCAGAATGAATTAAAAGGAGTGGTAAGTTTTGAAGTTAAAAAATATATACCTTTTAAGCTCGAAGAACTTGATTATGACTTTCAGATTCTATTCAATAATAAAAATAAAACAAGCCTAGTCCTTTTTGTCGGGATAAAAAAAGATATTCTTAATAATTACATTTCTATTTTTAAGCAGCTTAAACTTAAGATTGGAGTATTAGAGTATTCGGCTTTTAGTGTCCTTCGTTTCTTAAAACTCGCAGGAGTAAATGATTCAGGGGTAAAGGCAAGTCTTTGTTTTGATTTAAATAATGAAGATGAGGTAAATTTTACGGTTTTTGAGAATGGTTTTTCACTATTCAGCCGAGATTTTGTACTCACAGGAGAGCCGGCAGGTTTTGAGCAAATAGCAGAAGCAGATCGTATTCAAAGATTTGAAAAATTAAAAAATGAAATTAAAATTTCCTTAGATTATTATAAACGAAAATTTCCTGAGAAAGATTTAAAAGATATTTTTGTAGTTTCCGATAAGGAAAGTCAAGGGGAATTAGGTGCGCTTTCTACGGAATTTTCTACTTCATTTAAGTTTGTGGAAACCCAAAAAGTTTTAGGTAAAGAGTCTGTTTATTCTTCGGTATTGATTAAAAGTTTTGCCGCTTCTTTATTCAAGTTGTCTCCCCTTAAAATTAAAATAAGTCTTATTGGCGCAAAAGTTAAAGCAGCCAAGGTGGTGGTTTCAGGGAAACAGGCGATTATTTCACTCGAGGGATTAAAGCTAGATTTTAAGTATCTAATATCAGGAATTATTATATGTGTAGCTGTTCTTGGGTATGGATTCATACGTATTCGGCCTATTAAGGAAGAAATTACCGATATTAAAAATCATCGCGTAAAAATAAACTCTGTTGTTGGAAGCGATAGCATTGAGGAGCTTTCTGAAATGGGTTCTAAGTATAGTAAAAAGATTATAGCTTTAGAAAATTTAGTAAGAAATCAAATGTATGCTACTTATCCGCTTAATGCAATACCTCCGGCTTTACCTAAGGGCGTATGGTTGGATAGTTTTAATTTCAACCAAAAAGGTGCTGCGGGCTTAGAGCTTATTCTTAATGGAAAGGTTTATTTGGCAAACAGCGAAAAGGAAGTCGAATCAGTTAATATTTTCTTATCGAATCTAAAGAATGATCCGGAGTTCTCCAAATATTTTAAAGAAATGAACATAAATTCTATCGACCGTTCGATGGAGCAGGATAAAAGTGTGCTAGTATTTACAATAGTCTGTAGAAGTATTTCGGAAAGAGAATAGCATGGAAAAAATCGAGCTATCGGAAAAAAATAAAAATAAAATTTTAAATTTCGGAATAATTATTCTGGCGTTATTTATTGCTTTTCAAATTTATAAATCATCTAATGAGCAGGTAGATATATTAAAAAACATGAAAAGAAATGAGATTGAAAAGAATAAGGCTATGGATAAGATAGCGGGCTTAGAGGTAAAAATAGAAGGATATAAAAAAGTTTTTACAAAAAAAGATATAAGTTATGTTCTTGATGTGATTTCAAAAATTGCTAAGAGCAGCTCTGTAAAATTTATTTCTATAAAACCCATGGAAGAGGAAAGAAACTTTGATTATGTTAGGTCATCATTTTTGATAACGGTAAGTTCTTCTGATTATCATTCGCTGGGTAATTTTATAAGCCAGATTGAGGCCAGCAATGACATCTATTTAGTAGGTGAAGTAAATATAAATTATTCGGATTCTAATTACGCGATAGAAGGCAATAATACGGTATTGACCCTTAATTTAAAAATCAGCACTATTTCTATTAATGATGAGCCGACCCAATAAATTTATTTTATTTTTACTTTTTTTATACGGGCTAATAAGCTATTGTCCTGTTGTTTTGGCTCAGGTAGATATGCTTCAGAAGATAGATATGCTTCACCAGGAGAATACTCCTGAGCAGGGAACTATTCCTGATGTGGTAGTTAATCGTGCGCCTCCTGAGTATAGGTCGGCTGGCCTGCGTGATCCATTTCAGACATATTTAATAACAGATAAGATAGTTAAGGAGCAGGCACCTGTAATGGATAATTTGACCAAGCCTGAAATTAACTTTAGTGAATTAAAAGTGCAGGGAGTAATTTGGGGCACAAAGGTGCCCCAGGCAATTATTAATAATAAAGTCTATATTGTTGGCGATAAAATAGATGATGCTGAAATTATATCTATTGATAATAAAGGAGTTGGTTTAAGCTGCGCTGTAGGCATAGTTAGTTTACCCGCACCTGGGCAAGAGAGTAATTTAGAAACTAATCAGGCCAGCACCTTGAATGAAGTCAATTAAGGATGATCCTGGCTTGTGTTACTCGCCAGGATTTTACTGGATAAAACCATTAAGGAGGACAGATGAAAAAAATATTTTTAATTACTACTGTCGTTTTTTATTTTATGTTTGTTTTTTTTATTACTCATCTAAATGCGCAAGCTCAGTCTGATTTGACGGGTTCAGGAGAGCCAACTATCTCTATGGATTTTAAAGACGCGAGCCTCAAAGATATTTTGAAGGCGCTTTCCATGCAGTCAGGAATGAATTTTATTGCTTCTGAGGCGGTGCAGGATAGGAAAGTGACGCTTTATTTTGACAAAGTGGCTTTGAGCCAGGTATTGGATAAAATTTTTAGCGCCAATAATCTTTCCTATGAATTAGATAGTAAAGCTAATATTTTTGTGGTCAATGAATGGGGTAAGATGGAGACCCAAACAATAACTAAGGTTTTTTATCTGAAGAATGCCTCTGTTTCTACTTCAGCCCTGAAAGCGGATCTGTCTAAAAATTCAGGCGAGAGTAGTTCAAGCTCCTCATCTTCTGAATCTTCCGGCTCGGCTTCTTCCGGCTCGGCTTCTACTGGTGGAAAATGGAAAGTGGATGATGAAAGTGGGATTACCTCTTCTGTAAGGAAATTGCTCTCTAGTAGCGGCTCTGTTATTGAGGATTTTCGTACCAACAGCCTCATTGTTACAGATACTCCCATGAAAATACAAATGATTACACAGGTTATTGCATCTTTGGACGTTCCAGTTGCCCAGGTAATGCTTGAAGTTGAAATGTTGGATGTAAGCAAGGATGTAGTAGATAAAATTGGGTTTCAATTTGGCCAGACTCCATTTACGGCAATTGTAACCGGCGCTACTGCAAGCATGGGTTTTCCTTATGGTAGCTGGGGAAAGATTATGGATGGTGGCCTGGGACAGATGTCTATTAATCCCACTGGGGATACTTATCAAATGCAATTAGATTTTCTAAGGACGCAAACTGATACAAAATTTTTGGCCCGCCCAAAACTTCTTACTTTGAACAACGAAACTGCGGAGATTGCTATTACCAAAGATGAAATAGTGGGCAGGGAAGATACGACAACATATGATCAGGGTGCTCCGACAACTACCAGCGTATATAAAAGATCAACCGACCTTGCTCTTACTAAAGAAGGAACAGGTATCTTTCTTCGTGTAACTCCTCAGGTTAATCTTGATACAAATGAGATTACTATGGTGGTTAATCCAAAATCAAGCGTTTCAAGTATAAGCGACCTGAGTACCGCAACTAATCCGCAATCAGATGTTGAAGTAAGAAGCACAAAATCAATAGTTAAAGTTAAGGATGGAGAAACTGTGGTTTTAGGCGGGCTTATCCACCATGATAAAAAAGTTGTTATTACAAAACTGCCTATTTTGGGAGATATACCTTTAATTGGGATGTTATTTAGGCATAAAGATCAAACTGATGGACTTGAGCGCGAAATGATAGTTTTCATTACTCCGCGCATTGTTAGAGATAAAACCTATATCAGCAAATTGGACCAGGTTAAGAATATCCAGCTGCCGGTACGGGAACAGGGTGTTGCGGTTAATTCTGTACGGGACTATATTATCAATTCCAACATGAATAAATTCGAAAAGAATATTAATGGCAAAGGATAAATATTTAAGACTCGGTGAATTTCTTGTTAAAGAAGGTTATATTACTCCGGGCCAACTTGATAAAGCAATTAGTGTGCAGAGGCAGGAAGGCGGCCGGCTAGGTGAAATTTTAATCAAGCTGGGGATAGTTAAAGAAGATCAGGTAGTGGCTGCCTTAGGCAAGCAGCTAAACATGCCTTATTTTTCACTTGGCACCGGAATGCTTAAGCCGGCAACAGATCAAGGCCTGGAGCATCTCATACCTCAAGAGTTTGCTTATAAAAATTCTGTTTTGCCTCTTTCGCGCATGCTGAAAACTCTGACTGTTGCGATGAGCGACCCATTAGATTTGCTTCTTATTGATAGCCTCAGAAAACTCACCGGTAACGAAATCAATCCAATAATTGCCACGCGCAGCGATATTATAAAAGCGATTGAAGAATTCTATGGAAAATCTTCAATGCTCAAGGATGCCGTAGATTCAAGTTATAATATTAATGCTTCATTTGTTCAGAGCCGCGAAGAAATTGGCCAGGAGCTTAGCCTTGATAAATTAATTGCCAGGGCAGAAGAGGCCCCGGTTATAAAATTAGTTGATTTAATCATCCGGCAAGCAATTAATGAGCGGGCTTCGGATATACATATTGAGCCTTTTAAAGACAGGATTTCACTGCGTTATAGGATTGACGGTAAACTTTACGAAATACCTCCGCCGGCAAAACACCTTCATTTGCCGCTTGTCTCTCGTGTAAAAATTTTAGCTAAACTTGATATTGCTGAAAAACGCCTTCCTCAGGACGGAGCAATTTTAGTGCGTATTGATGAACGTCCAATTGATATTCGAGTTTCCATTATTCCCACTATCTATGGAGAAAAGGCGGTTTTAAGAATTTTAGACCGTGGGTCGGCTATGTTGGATTTAAATACTATGGGGTTCGACCCAAATCAGCTTGAGCAGGTACGCAAAGCAATTTTTTCTCCCTATGGTTTAGTTTTTATCACCGGGCCAACCGGTAGCGGAAAATCTACTTCTCTTTATGCTATTTTAAATGAGATAAAGAGTCCTACGAAAAACATCGTTACGGTAGAGGATCCGGTAGAATATAAAATGGATGGGATTAATCAGGTACAGATTAAGCCGGAGGTCGGGCTTACCTTTGCTGCAGCCTTGCGTAGTTTCTTGCGACAAGATCCTGACATTATGTTTGTTGGAGAGGTTAGAGATTTGGAGACCGCGCAAATTTGTATCCGTTCAGCTCTTACCGGCCACTTAGTTTTAACTACGCTGCATACTAATGATGCTCCATCTGCAGTAAGCCGGCTTATGGATATCGGTATCGAGCCGTATATGTTAGCGCCTTCGCTACTTATCGTTATTGCCCAAAGGCTTATCCGTAAGCTCTGTCCGGATTGTAAAGAAGCATATGAACCTACCCCTGCTCAGCTTAAAGGTTTAGATATTAAAGCAGAATTGATTTATAGGGCTAAGGGGTGTGCAAAATGTAATAATGCCGGATATAAAGGCAGAACCTGTATTGTTGAGGTTATGCCTGTAACGCTACAAATTCAGGATTTAATTAATCAGAGAGCTAATTTTCAGAAAATACGGGAAGTTGCCAGGGCCTCGGGTATGCAAACGCTTTATGAATCGGGAATTAAGAAGGTGGAAAACGGGATAACTTCTTTGGAAGAGGTGTTTTCTATTACGTTGGGAGCAGAATAATGCCCAAGTATTATTATATTGCTAGAAATCGAACAGGCGCCAAGGAAACCGGTACAGAAGAAGGGGCAACCCAGGAAGATGTAGTGAATAAAATTCAGTCCAAAGGGCTGATTGTAGTCAATGTTGTTACTGAAAACATAGGTTCGGTCGCCAGTCTAAACAGCGGTGATTTGAGAAAAGTTAGGCTTAAGCCTAAGCATGGAAGGGTGACTGGTGAAGACCTCATGCTTTTTTGCCGGCAATTATCAACTCTAATCGGGGCGGGTGTCACAATACTTAAAAGCTTAGATATTATTTCCAATCAGGTCGCAAGTAGAAAACTTCATACTGTAATTGTTGAATTAAATAAGAGTATGGAAGCAGGATTGAGTTTTCATGAGGCAATGGCTATACATCCGAAAATATTTTCTGACCTTTGGGTCAATCTTGTTGAAAGCGGTGAGGCAAGCGGTAATTTGGCTATTGTTTTAAGCCGTCTCGCTACTTATCTGGAAAAAAACGCGGAGTTTAAAAGAAAGATAATCTCAGCTTTAATATACCCGGCTATTTTAACGTTTGCAGGTATAGGCGCGCTTTTTTTTATGGCAATAAAAATTATCCCTACATTCGCGGAGATATTCAAAGGTTTTGATATTACCTTACCTTTACTCACCCAAATTTTGGTTGCAATAAGTGATTTCTTGAGGCAGAGTTCTATTATATTATTTTTTGTTTTTGGGGGCCTTATTTTTATGTTTAAGAAGTATGTTAAAACTAAGGTTGGCAGAAGGAATTTTGAAAATTTTAAATTTAAGTTGCCCTTATTCGGAGAATTCTTTTTGGCGTTGATTGTTGAAAAATTTTCATCAGAGATGTCTACGCTTTTAGAATCCGGTGTTCCTATTCTTTATTCTTTAGAAATAGCAGAACGCAGCGTAGATAACTTAGTAATGGCTGATGTTATCCGTAAAATTAAAGAAGATGTGCGGGAAGGTAAATCACTTCGTGAATCGCTTGAACGCAGCATTTTTTTTGAGCCTATGTTTATTCAAATGGTTAGTATTGGAGAAGAAATTGGCGAACTTCCACAAATGTTCAAGAAGGTTAATGTTTTTTATCAGGAACAGTGTGATACATTTCTGACGAGATTTGTTTCTATGTTTGAACCATTCATCCTAATTTTTATTGGTTCGCTTATAGGTATCATGGTAATAGGTATGTTTTTGCCTATATTTAAAATTGCGAACATCGGAGCATAAGATCCTGCTTCGCTTATGCTCGTGCCTTTAAGCTTCGCGTAAGTATTTTACACAGTAGGTGTGCACTTGCCAATCTGCGGTAGAAGGCGGCTCTCGCTAATCCTATATAACGAGGTGTCTATTTAGCAAGGTGCGCTAAATAAAATCTTTAGGGTGCTCATACTTACCCGCTTGCGCCCGTAAGTATTTCGCTGGATAAAAGCTTTAAGGTGCCCACACTTACTCGCTTATGCTCGTAAGTATTTCGCTGGATAAAAGCTTTAAGGTGCTCAAATTTAGATTGACAAGGTTTGAGTCTTGGGATAAAATTAAAAAGTGGTTGTAATCTACAATATAGGAGGTGAAATGAATAAAAGCTCCACCTCAGTAAGAAAAGGCTTCACATTAGTCGAATTAATTGTTGTGGTTATTGTAATCGGTATTTTA
>CAZOSW010000007.1:0-45406 GCA_964582765.1 uncultured Planctomycetales bacterium
GAACCATGATAACAAGATCCAGAATCTTGTGTCCTACCATTAGACGACAGGGCAATAAATCTCTTGAATTGTGTCCTACCTCCCGCCAAGCTGCGGCGGGATTTCGCTGGACTAAAACCAAGGTGCTCAAATTAGACGACAGGGCAATAATAGATAATTTACCAACTAATTATATCTGATTTTAGAAAACCTGTAAAGTCTAATACGCATCTAGAATAAAAAGCCGGGATAAACCCGGCTTAGTATACTTTGTTTAAAAACTAATCAATTATTAATTTATCTCTAATATGTTACCAAAGATTATCCTTTGTCCAGTTATCACTTCTCTTTATCCAGTTATCAGTTTTTTTAATAAAATTTGTGTCGTCTTTAAATCCTTCTGCGGCCCCTAATGCTGCGCCCTTCCCA
Source organism: uncultured Planctomycetales bacterium (assembly GCA_964582765.1). Classification (GTDB taxonomy): domain Bacteria; phylum Omnitrophota; class Gorgyraeia; order Gygaellales; family Profunditerraquicolaceae; genus UBA6249. The sequence goes on from CAZOSW010000007.1 coordinate 409, forward strand.
AATCCTACAACGGCACCGCCTACGCCCTTAACCAAAGTACATCCGCTGCCTAAAAAAATAAAAACAAAAATAAAAACTGACAAAAGAAGACTTTTCGTCATCATTTCCCCCTTTACATGTAACTCACTCCTACTATAATATCATAAAAAATAAAAAGGCAAGGGGAAATTTTATTGGCTTTTATTGCTGGGCATTGCCTGCCCGCTGGTAGTTTACCCCTTGCCTTTTACTTAATCTTCTAAGTAAATATAACATAAAGTTACTATTAATATCAAGTGCCCGGAAAAAATATTTTCCTGTTTTTTATCTCTTCTTTTCTCCTGGTTTAGGAATCTGCAAACTAGACATGGCTGATTTTACCATCTCCTGATATTCGGCAGGTAGCTGGGATAAATCCTGAACTGACATGGCTTTAGAATCGGTTTGGCTATCAGGCTTTGATACTACTTGTCCTAACGCTACAATATCCTTAGGCTTAACCTCTCCTGGTTTAGGAATCTGTAAATTAGACATGGCTGATTTTACCATCTCCTGATATTCGGCAGGTAGCTGGAAATCCAGAATTGGCATAGCTGCAGGGACCCCCTGGCCAGACGACTTTGATGCTACTTGAGTTAACGCAACAGTATCTTTGTACCTGCCTGCTTTTGGCTTCTTAGGGGCATTGAGCGAAGCAGCATATGCTTTATAAAGCGATTCAATCTGCGGATAATTATTTGAGTCTGCCTGATTAATGGCTGCTATTTCATCATTGAGATAAATTACCTCGACTCCCTGAAAATCCAATTTAACATATTTATTCGTCTGCTCAATAATTCTACCTTCTACTTTTTGGCCGGACTTTAGCGTGATAATCTCGCTAGAACCTAAACTCCAGAAAAAAAGACAGAAGATGGAGCAAAGAAGATAAATTCTTACTTTACCCATTTTAGCAGCCTCCTTTTGCTACGCTCTTTTCCCAGACAATAAATTACTTCAAATAATCCCGGTCCGATAGTTTTACCGGTAAGGGCAACGCGTATCGGATGAATTAATTTTTTTGCCTCAATACCAAGCTGGGCAACTAATTCCCGAAAACTAGATTCAATACTAGCAATATTAAAATCCGCCAGATTATCTATTCTTTGAACGAAAAGTTGGAGTTCTTTTGATAAATCCCTGCCAGCCGGAAGGCTAGCTACATCTAAATACTTTTTCACCGCCGCCTCATCCATTACCGGATCATCGAGGAAGAAAAAATCAGCCCAATCAACAAAATCATTAAGCCGCGCCAGGCGCGCCTGGAATAATTTTATCAAAACCAAAAGGTATCCTCGATCGAAATTATCTTTGTTTATATAATTCTTTGCCTCAAGAAGAGGAATAAGTTCATCTGCCAATTTATCCGGATCTGCACTTTTAAGGTATTGGTTGTTTATCCAATCTAATTTCTTTAAATCAAAGGTAGCTGAGGTCTTATTTACATTTTTAATATCAAATAAATTTAGCGCCTCTTTTATCGTAATCAGCTCACGATTTTCTCCGGGAGACCAACTAAGGAGTAGAAGATAATTTAACAGGGCTTCGGATAAATAACCCATCTTGCGGTAATCGCTAATTGCAGTTGCCCCTGTTCTTTTAGAAAGCCTGCCCCCATCTACGCCCATAATTAAAGGAAGATGAGCAAAAACCGGCAGATTAAATCCTAAGGCCTCGTAGAGTAGAATCTGCTTTGGAGTATTGGATATATGATCATCCCCTCGAATAATATGCGTAATATTCATTTCGGCATCATCAACAACACAGGCAAAATTATATGTTGGAGTGCTATCAGATTTAATTAATACCTGATCCTTAATTAAAGTAGAATCAAATTCAATTACTCCGCGGATTAAATCGTTAACCTTGATTTTCTGCGCAGGCACCTTATAAATTATCGCATCGCGGCCTTCGGGTGATGTTTCAATATAAGCTAAACCGGCTTTAAGCAGCTTATCCGCATACATACGGTACTTGTCAAAACGCTCACTCTGATAGTAGATTTCATCGCAGTTAAACCCCAGCCATTTAAGGCTATAGAGTATTTCATCAACAAATTCTTTTTTTGAGCGTTCCTTATCCGTATCTTCAATCCTTAAAATAAATTTTCCTTTTTGCGACTGAGAGAAAAGCCAGTTAAACAAAGCAGTACGGCCACCGCCAATATGTAAATTTCCCGTCGGACTAGGTGCAAATCTTACCCTAACCATGATTTAAACTTACCCCTTCTGCTAGCGCCTGTTCATTAATTTCTAATATCTTTAAGTTGCCAACAGGAACCATAATTTTAAAAACCTTTAGGACATTCTTAACTTTAATGTTTGTTTTAACCGTCAAATAGGATCCTAATGCCACCATATTAGCTACTTTTATATTTCCTAACTTTATGGCAATGTCAGTAAATGGAAATTGCAATATCCTCACCTTAGCATAAGAATTAATTTTAGCTAGAGAGGAATTAACAATTAATAAACCATCATCTTTAACCTTGCCCTTAAATCTTTCTAAGGAAGGATTATTTAAAATTATAAGTGTATCTGCCTTACTTATATAAGGGGAGCCGATTTCCTGATCGGAAATAGTTACCATACAATGACTGGTCCCCCCACGTACCTCAGGCCCGTATGCAGGTAAATAAGTCACCTGTTTACCTTCAAGCATGGCTGTCTCAGCTAAAACCTTGCCTAAAAGCATTACCCCTTGGCCGCCGCTACCTGCGATAATTATGCGCTCGATCATTTAATCTTCCCCAAAGGAAATTCCTTCTGCATAACAAGCCTTATCCAGTCCAGCGCCTCCTTAGGAGTTTGCCCCCAATAAGTCGGGCAAGGAGAAAGCACCTCAACCAAAGAAAATCCTAAGTTGTTAATTTGATTTTCAAATGCCTGCTTAATTGCGCGTTTAGCTTTTAACACCTCTAAAGGAGATTGCAAAGAAACTCTTTCGATATAATAAACTCCGGGTAAGGACGCCAACATCTCAGAAATCTTTAATGGATAGCCGTGTTTTTCTTTTTCTCTGCCCTCAACAGAAGTAGAAGTTTTCTGGCCCAGAAGCGTAGTCGGGGCCATTTGTCCTCCGGTCATGCCATAAACTGCATTATTAATAAAAATTACGGTGAGGTTTTCTCCGCGGTTTGCCGCATGAATAGTCTCAGCTGTACCAATAGCGGCTAAATCTCCGTCGCCCTGATAAGTAAAAACAATGTTTTTTGGGCGCACTCTTTTTATGCCCGTGGCAACCGCCAATGCCCGGCCATGCGCCGCCTCCGAGCAATCAAATTTCCAGTAATCATAAGCAACCACGGCGCAGCCTACCGGAGCAACACCAATAGTCTTTTCCCTAATACCCAATTCATCAACTACCTCGGCAATCAAACGATGTACGATACCATGGCCGCAGCCCGGGCAATAATGCGTAGGTACATCATATAATGATTCAGGGTGAATAAATATTTTTTCCATTATAATATTTTCTTAATCTTATTAATGATTTCTTCCTCACTGGGAACGCCGCCGCCTGAGCGTCCGAGAAACTCAATTTGTTGGCGGCCGCAAACTGCCAACCTTACATCCTCAACCATCTGGCCGCTTGACATTTCAATTACCAGGTATTTTAATTTTTTATTCTTTACATTAAATGGTGCCTGCGGAAATGGCCAAAGGCTAATTGGCCTGATTAATCCTATCTTTTTACCAATACTTCTTAATTGGCTAATCGCACTTTTAGCAATACGTGCCATTGTCCCGTATGCTACTAGGATAACTTTTGCGTCAGACAAAAATAAACCTTCGTAGCGGGCCTCTTTTTTTCTAATAATCTCATAATTTTTCTGTAAGCTAATATTAAATTCCTCTAATGCCCCTTCGCGCAAGAAAAATGATTTAACGATATTCGGTTTTCTTCCGAGACATCCGCTGAGCGCCCAACTTTTTTGATGGCTGACTTTATTTATTTTCGTTGATAATCGCACCGGTTCCATCATCTGGCCTAAAATTCCATCTCCTAAAATCATAACCGGAATGCGATATTTATCCGCTAAATCAAAACTGGTTTGCGTAAGATCATACGCCTCTTGCACAGATCCGGGAGCAAGGACTATCAAATAATAATCTCCGTGGCCTCCGCCGCGCGTAGCTTGAAAATAATCTGATTGCGCAGGAGCAATATTACCCAAACCAGGGCCACCGCGCATAATATTAACAATTACCGCAGGAAGTTGAGAGCCAGCGATATAAGATATTCCCTCCTGTTTTAAGCTTATTCCCGGACTAGAAGATGAAGTCATGCTTCTTGCCCCTGCGGCGGAAGCGCCATAAACCATATTAATCGCGGCTAATTCTGATTCCGCCTGGATAAAAACACCTCCGGAATTAACCATATGTTTAGCCATATAAGCAATGATTTCATTTTGCGGAGTAATCGGATAACCGGCATAAAAATTGCACCCGGCGCCGATTGCGCCTTGAGCAATTGCTTCATTACCCGAAATTAATATTTTCTTATTTGACATATTTATTTATATACCTCTATGCAGCAATCCGGACACATTATTGCACACTGCATGCAACCGATACATTCCTGTTTTAAGTCGAACTCTACAAAATTCAAACCTTTTTTATTTAATTTTGCGCTTTTCTTAATTAAACCCTTGGGACAAAAGCTTACACACAAAAGACAACCTTTGCACCTATCCTGATTGATTATAATCTTAGCCATTATTTTTTAAAAGCTAGGCGAATATTTTTAGCAATCCCCATAGCAGTTAAATCGTATTTTTCTAAAAGCACCTCTCTTGCCCCATGCGGAATAAATTCAAGAGGCAAGCCAATACGTATTACCCGTCTATCTAATTCCTGCGCAATTGCGCTGCCAAAACCCGCATCCCTTATCCCTTCTTCAACCGTAAAAATAAATTTTGTTTTGGAGCAAGCCGCCTTAATTAATTCCATATCTATTGGCGCGGCAAACCGGCCATTTATCAAGGTTCCGGATAGCCCTTCTTTAGCTAATATTTCAATGGCTTCTCTGGCAATTAAAACCATACTTCCTAAAGCAATAATTGTAAAATCATTACCCTCTTTAATTAACTCTGCTTTGCCTAGCTTCAGGGGAGCTAATAAATTAGTTTCCCCAGAAACATTAGCGCGGGGATATCTTATAGCTACTGGCTTATTCAACCCTATAGCAAACTCCAACATCTGTTCTAATTCGCTTCCATCCTTAGGCGCCATTATTACTAAGTTTGGGATACTTTTTAAATAAGCAATATCAAATATGCCCTGATGCGTAACTCCATCTTCTCCTACAATTCCCGCCCGATCAATAGCAAATGTTACCGCTAGACCTTGCAATGAAACTTCCTCAATAATCTGGTCGTATGCGCGCTGCAAAAATGTAGAATATATAGCAACTACCGGCTTAAATCCCTGTTTGGCAAGGCCTGCAGCGAAACAAACTGCATGCGACTCGGCAATTCCTACATCAAAAAATCTTTCGCCAAAGCGATCTCGAAACTTATCCAAACCGGTTCCTTCCGGCATAGCTGCTGTAATCGCAACAATCCGCTTATCGGCCTGCGCAAGTTTGGCTATTTTATCGCCGAATATACTAGTGTAACTTTTTAAACCTGATAAAGGTTTATTAACTTTAACTTCTCCTGTATTTATATCAAAGTGGCTAATTCCGTGAAACTTTACCGGATTATCCTCGGCAAACTGAAAACCTTTGCCTTTTTTAGTCACTACGTGCAAAATTCTAGGACCTTTTATCTCTATAATATTTTTTAATGTAGCGATTAACTTATTCAAATCATGCCCGTCGATCGGGCCAAAATAGCGGAATCCCAACTCCTCAAATAATATCCCCGGAACAAATAGCCCCTTTATCCCTTCTTCGAATTTAGACATAAGTTTTAGCAGGCGTCTTCCGCGCGGAACACGGTTTCTTAAAAAATTCCCCACATTTTCATGGAAACGGTTATACACCGGAAGGGAAATAATTTTATTTAAATAATTGCTGATTGCTCCTACGTTAGGAGCAATACTTAATTCATTTGTATTTAAAACCACAAGGATGTCTTTTTTCAGATGGCCGGCGTTGTTCAAACCCTCAAAACAAAGCCCGCCGCTTAAAGAGCCGTCGCCGATTACCGATACAACTTTAAATTGCTCTTCCTTAGGCAGCATGTCTCTAGCACAGGCAAACCCTAGCCCCAAAGAAACTGCGTTTGAACTATGGCCGCTTGTAAAAGGGTCATAAACCGACTCATCTTTCGAAGGAAAACCGCTTAATCCCTGATATTGCCTTAAGCTGAAAAAGTTAGAATTTCGCCCGGTTAATATTTTGTGCGCGTATGCCTGATGCCCTACATCAAAAATAATTTTATCTTTAGGGGTATTAAAACAATAATGCAAGGCAATAATTAATTCCACAGCTCCAAGGCTCGACGCAAGGTGGCCGCCGGTTCGAGAAACAACTTCAATTAACCTTTGGCGTATCTCTTTAGCCAAAACGCCGAGTTGGTCTGCGTTCAGTTTTTTTAGATCTACCGGCGAATTTATTTTTTCTAAAAACATATTTTATTTTTCTTCTATAGCTGAATCATCAAATTTCTCTAAAGAAAGCTTGCCGTCTTTTTTCATAAGCAGCTCCACTTTACGCTGCGCTTGAGCCAAAGTAAACGAACAGGACTGCGCAATCCTTACCCCTTCTTCATACTTTTTAAGCGACTCGCCTAAAGTAATTTTTCCGCTAGAGAGCTCCTCCACAATCTTCTGCAGCTTTTTTAAATCTTCTTCAAATGTCGATTTTTCTTTCGTCATCAAGAACCTCCTGCACTAAACTAACAAATGCACCTTTATGTAAAATTGTTTTTAATTTATCCCCTAACTTTAACTTAGAAACATCTTTAATAATTGATCCCTGCGGCATAAGCATACTTAAACTATAGCCGCGCGATAATACAGACAACGGGCTTAGTGCCCCCAGGCGCCCAACTAATGAATTATTACGCTCAAGCACAAGCTCTAGGAAATGCCGCATATTATAATTCAACTCGGAAAACAATTCATCCGTCTGCTGCTGTTTCTCAAGGCAGCGGTCAAGCGGACTTTTAAGCATATGCGTAAGGGCAGTAAGCCTGTTTTCTAAATCACTTATTGTATTATTTATGGAAAAATCCAGTGCGTGCTTAAAACCGGCAAGATTTGCTATTAAAGCATTTTTTTTATCAACGATAATTTTTGCCGCAGCTGACGGAGTTTCTACAAAAACATCCGCAACTAGGTCTGATAAAGTAGTATTAATTTGATGCCCCACCGCGGAAATTACCGGAAGCCCAGAATAATAAATGGCACGCGCAACGATCTCTTCATTAAACGACCAGAGGTCTTCTGCGCTGCCTCCTCCGCGGCTAACAATAATTAAATCTAATTTGCCAAAATTATTTAAGTCCTCTATGGCTTGGGCAATTTCAGAGGCTGCCTGCTCGCCTTGCACGCGCACAGAGCGTAAAACTAGGTCTACGCATGGTGCCCCTTTTTTAAGAATTTGCATAATATCACGTACTGCCGCGCCTTTAGCAGAAGTAACTATACCTACGGAAAAAGGCATTTCAGGCAATGGCTTTTTGTGTTTTAGATCAAACAGCCCCTCCTGAACTAATTTTTTCTTTAATTGCTCAAAGGCTAGTTGCGCAGCCCCAACTCCTTTGGGCTCAATTCTTTCTACGATAATCTGATACTGGCCGCGCGGGGCGTAAACATCAATCTTACCAAAACAAATAACCTCCAGGCCATCTTCAAGCTTAAACTTTAAGCCTTTATTGGCATTAGCAAACATAGCCCCTAAAATTATTGAGTTTTTGTCTTTAAGCGAAAAGTAAAAATGTCCGCTAGCAGCAGCTTTAAAATTAGAAATTTCACCTTCAAGCCAGATTTCACCGATATTATTTTCAAGCAGGCCCTTAATTACCCGGGTAATTTCGGAAACAGTATAAATATGTTTATTTTCCGTCTGCACTTTTTTCCTCTTTAATAGTTTTGATCTCCGGCTTAGTCTCCGGTGTTAATGCCGGTTTCGCTTCAGGCTTGACTTCGGATTTTATTTCAGGTTTTATTTCCGGCTTTACTTGCGGCTTTACCTCTGTTTGCGCAGAAGCGGTTTGATTTTCACCAACAGCAGTTCCGGCTGGTAAGACTTCGGGTTCTGGCGGCTTTTTCTTAAAAACTAAAAGCTGCACCGAATACGGGCTTGCCTCTACCGTCTCCACATAACCCTGGCTAAAATCTATCTCTTTATTTGCGCTTGGCTTAAATTCACAATCCCGGCTGCAATTATTATCAACCACATATTTAGTAAAAATATATATATCTTTTAAACCTTTCAGAGAGATTTTTATTTTACGCTTACTCTTGGAAAATTTTTTCACCAGGCTATTTAAATCAACTGCCCGGCTAAACATGCTTTTAGATTTATCGCTCAAGCGCAAGGTTGCTATATCCATCTGACCAGCAAGAATTTTCTCCATTCTATCAGACTTGATTATATTTAAGACTGCCTTTCTTTCTGAGCTGTTTAGGTCAACTATGTTACGGGATAGATAATTCATTGCCGCCTGTGGGTCTATATAATTATAAATAAGTAGGGCAAAATATTCCGGTGATTTAGTGGAAATTACCCCTACAAATTCATCATTAATCCCGCTAGTGAATAAATTTTGCCCTAACAAACCGAACATCCGAAAAACATTGTAACTTGCTTTAGCATAACTTTTAGAATCCGGACGGGCAATATCGAACGAAAAAACACCGAGATTCCTGTTTATCCCGGTTTTGTTGCCGCCAAAATCCTCGAGGCAAAAATAAGTCTGGTAATCAATTTTGGCTTCATACATATTTTTAAGCCGGGCAGGAATATAACTGGCAGAAATATAAGCATTCTTGCCTCTTTCCAACAAAATATTGGCTGGGCCATCAAAATTCCATTCATCAATAACTAACGGGATATTATTTTCAAAACGAAAATAGCTCAGCCAATCACGAATAAGTTGTGCGGGCAGCTTATTATAAATAGTATTCTGTTTTTCCTCTTTCGGGTCGCTTGAATAGGCATGCCATGAAATAAAATCTAAGGGTAGGCGGTAACTATAACAATACCTTATCAACCCATAAATCAGGCTGCGTTCAGGAGAAAGTATATTATTGGGCTCAATATTTCTAAACCAACTACTTACTGATGGCCCGCCCAATGGAATATGCATCTTGGCTTCCCGTCGCAATTCTTTTACCGCTTCCCCTACAATGCGATATAAATTAAGATACTCCGACCTTTGGCCTAAAAAGAAATCTCCCTGATCCGGGGCATTCCATACTTCATACCAAATATTGTATTTTTTCTCGCAACTTAATTTGCGGATTGTATTTTTGATGAGCTCTTTATAAGCCTTTAAATTGTGCGGAGGGCTGTTTTTGTCAAGAACTCTTCCTAAACCGTTTGGGGTGCCGAATAAATCAAGTATGACTGTCCCGCCGCTATCGCTTATTTTTTTAATAACTTCTTCATAGCTAACCAGAAGTTTTTCTTGTGCAGGCTTATCATCAGCTAGCTGCTGAATCTCCCAAAGATTATATTGAATGCGGTAAAAATTACTAAACCCTAAATCCGCCTGATAGGAGGCTAAGGCGTTTTTTGCTGCTAATGTCTGAGGCATGGTTACATCGCGGTGGATACCTCTACCGCTTAAATCAATACTTGATTTATATATTTTAGGAAGGTTGACTGTGGGAGAATTGAAATCTAAATTATATTCCAGCTCATCGGAAACTTGAGCAAAGCAGGGGTTGCTTAAAAAAAATAACAAAGAGATAAGGGATAATAAAACTCGATATCGCATAATTGGCTGCCTTTCTTTGCAACCCACCCCTAGATAGAGACTTGGGTTAATCTATAAGCTTTTTTTGTATTCTAAGAATCGAGGTCGCACGGCCAGTTTTCTCATCTATTTCAACAAGCGCTCCATGCAATTGGATATCCTCTTGCGCAACTTCAAATTTAACCGGAATAGAACTTAAAAACCGAGTGAGCACGTCTTCTTTCCTCCTGCCGATTACTGAATCATACGGCCCGGTCATACCCACATCAGTTATATAGGCAGTACCTTTTGGCAGAATTTTTTCGTCGGCAGTTTGAATATGTGTATGCGTGCCAAAAATAGCAGAGGCCTTGCCATCCAGATACCACCCTAAAGCTATTTTTTCAGAAGTAGCTTCTGCATGTATATCTAATATAATAATTTTAGTTTCTTCTGCTAACTTTTCGCAAGCAGCCAGCGCGGTTTTAAAAGGACAATCAAGGGCATCCATGAATACACGGCCATTAATATTAATTACTCCGATATTAACTGTGTTTTTAGCTTTAAAAATATTTGCTCCGCGGCCGGGTGCACCGCTAGGAAAGTTTAAGGGCCGTAATATTCTCTCTTCCCGGCTAATTAGCTCAAAAATCTCAGGCCTTTTCCAAATATGGTCTCCGGAAGTAAGTACATCTACCCCGGAGGAAAAAAGCTCACCTGCCACCTTTTGAGTAATCCCTGAACCACCGGAAGCATTTTCCGCATTAGCAATTACAAAATCTATTTTGCTATCCTGCCTTAAAGGGGGAACTAATTTTTTAATTGCCTCTCTTCCGGGCGAACCAACGATATCTCCGATAAAAAGTATTTTCATCTTTTTAATTAACCTCTGACTTAGGCAAGCATAAAATGCAACATGGATTGTGCCCTCGCTTATTTAGCATAATCAATGGTGCGCATTTCACGGATTACCGTAACTTTTATCTGGCCGGGATACTCCATCCCCTCCTCGATTTTTTTACGTATATCCCTACACATAGTAACTGCTTCATTATCATTTATTTTTTCCGGCTGAACAATTACACGAATTTCCCTGCCGGCCTGAATAGCAAAAGATTTTTCTACACCCTTAAAAAGATTTGCAATTGATTCTAACTTATCAAGGCGCTTAACATATATCTCTAGCGTTTCCCTTCTTGCTCCGGGACGGGCGGCGCTGACTGCATCAGCAGCCACTGCTAAAACTGCATACAGGCTCTGCGGCTGGGCTTCTTCATGATGCGATTCAATCGCCCCAATAACCTCAACGCTTTCATTATATTTTTTCGCAAGCTCCGCTCCAAGTTTAGCATGAGTGCCTTCAACTTGATGATCAACGGCTTTACCGATATCATGCAGGAGCCCAATCCTGCGGCCTAATTTAAAATCAAGCCCTAATTCTGAAGCCATTATCCCTAACAAAAAGGAAACTTCTTTTGAGTGCTGTAAGGCATTCTGGCCGTAACTAGTACGGTACTTAAGCCGGCCTAACAACTTAATTATTTCGGGATGCAGGCCATTGACCCCCGCTTCGAAAGCAGCCCGCTCACCCTCTTCTTTAATTTTCTCATCCATTTCTTTTTTGGTTTTTTCCACAATTTCTTCGATACGCCCCGGATGAATCCTTCCGTCGGATATAAGCTTTTCTAAGCTTAGGCGAGCGATTTCTCGGCGCACAGCATCAAATCCTGACAAAGTAACTGCTCCCGGAGTATCATCAATAATTACATCCACTCCGGTTGCCATTTCTAGAGCGCGGATATTTCTGCCTTCCCTGCCGATAATCCTACCCTTCATTTCATCGTTAGGCAAAGTTACCACACTTACAGTTGATTCCACAGTATGCTCTGCTGCACAGCGCTGGATAGCCAGGCTGACAATTTCACGTGCCTTTTTTTCGGCAATACTACGCACCTCTTCCTCTTGACGCCTGATAAATACTGCCTTTTCATTATTTAATTCTTCATTAAGGCGAGCAAGCAGGATTTGTTTTGCCTCTTCGGCTGATAAAGAAGAAATTTTCTGCAATCTTTCTTTCTCCTCGGAAACTAAGGCGTGCAACTGATTATCTTTTAACTTCAAAGAATCTTCCTGCTTTTTAAGATTGTCATTACGCAGATCAATTTCTTTTTCCTTCTTCTCTAGTAGGTCAATTCTGCGGTCAATATTTTCTTCTTTTTGCGATAATCTTTTCTCAAGGACTACAATCTCTGCCTTACGGTCCTTGACTTCGCGCTCAAAGTCCTGACGCATGCGATAGAGAAGATCTTTACCCTCTAACTCTGCTTCCCGACGCTTATCCAGAACTTCTTTTTTAGCTACCTCTAAAATATGCTCTGCTTCGGCTTCAGCGCTTTTTAGCTTTTTCTCCGCAATATATTTTCTTAGGAAATAACCGCTATAGCCGCAAGCTAAAGCAATAAAAATAAACACTGCTATGTTAAGAATCATTTCTCTTCCTCCATTTTATTCTTGGTTATGAAGATTTTAGGAGTTTTAAGAGAAGATAATATTATTGACGCTTACATCATGTTTAGCGGTGGGGACTAGGGGCAAGACTTGAAAATCAAAAGCCAAGCCTATGGAAGAAGTGTTTTCAGAAAGTTTACGTAAGAAACGGTCGTAACAGCCTTTGCCGCGCCCCAGGCGCCTTCCTTCTTTATCAAAAGCTAACCCGGGAACAATAACGAGATCCAGGTCCTCTGGCTTGAGCATAATTTCTGTTACAGGCTCTAAAACACCATAAGGCCCTTTTTTTAATTTAGCGTGGTCTTCGAATATAGCTGGCTGCATAGTTTCTTTATCTTTTCTGTAAACTGGCACACATATAAGCTTACCAGTTTTTTTTGCTTCCCTAATCATTTCTTTAGTATTTACTTCACCGCCCAAAGCGATGTAAAACATCACTCTCTTCGCTTTTTTAAAAACCTTATTCCTTAAAAGTTTATCTTTAATAAGCTTACTTTTTCGGTTTCGGTCTTCCTCCTTCTGCATTTTTAATCTTAAAAGGATTTTACTACGTATTTGGGCCTTTGTCAACCCCATGGAAAATTCCAAATTAGTATGTGTAATCATTATATTTGTAGCCGGATCCAGTCGCCTAATTTACAAACAATTTTCCCCCTCGTGGGTATGAGCCTTATCTTCAAACGGGGCAACCCTACCCTGTTTTTTATAATAATCTTTTAACGCCGAACGCAAGGCTTCCTCAGCTAAAACCGAACAATGCATCTTAACCGCAGGCAACCCTCCTAGTGCCTGGGCAACTGCTTTATTGGTAATCTTTAATGCTTCGGTAATGGATTTACCCTTGACCATCTCAGTAACCATTGAGCTGGTAGCAACAGCCGCGCCACAACCAAAAGTCTTAAATTTTACATCCGTGATTATTTCATTTTCTATTTTTAAATACATCTTCATTACATCACCGCAAATAGGATTTCCGACGGTTCCGATACCGCTGGCATCGGAAATCTCACCGACATTGCGCGGGTTGGTAAAATGGTCCATAACTTTTTCGCTGTAAGGAAGCTGGCCTGCCATATTATTTCATTATTAATTTGTGCGGTTTAGTTGTTTTACTATAATCTTTGGGTTTGCGTATTTCTTTTAATGACTCTAACTTCTTATTTTTCTCTAATTCTTTATATATTAACGCCCAAGCGCAATCCTTGTCGTTATCCACTTCACATTTTCCCTTATTCACGCCGCCGCATGGCCCATTTAACAGGCTTTTAGGACAAAGTGTAATCGGGCAAATTCCCGCAGTTTCATCCAGAATACATTCTGCACACATCGAACACTTTTCAAAAAAGTCCCCTCGAGAATCCATAACCGCGCCAAATAAAGTATCACAGGCGCCAAATACTGCTAAATTCATCCTATCATTATCCTTAAACGACTGAACTCCTAAACCGCAGGCCAGAACTAAAGCTGTTTCTGCCTGGTTTAAAGCCTTTATATTCTTAGCTAATTCGGACTTAAGCTTAGCTGCTACGCATGGCGCAGAGGGAACACAATAACCGGTAATAATTTTACCGGCTGACTCCAGATCCTGCTTCATCTTAAGAACCTCCGGCTCTCCGCCGCTCTTACAAGCTGTTGAACACTCCCCGCAACCTACTAAGAATATTTTTTTGTACTCTTTAAGGCTACATAATAATTCATCTAAAGGTTTCTGTTGGCTGATAATCATCGTAAAAATTTTATCACAATTTTACTTCCTTCTCAAGACAAAATAAGGGGCTTAGCTATTGCTTCATTCATCACGAAAATATTCTTCCATAGTTTCAAAAAAAACCTTATCCTTGTTTCTTTTTTCCCCAATTATATCTTCTAATTCCAGGCCCTCGGACTCATCTTCTCCTACGCCCTGCACATCTACAAACTTTTTAAGCAAACCACCCTCTTCTAAAAAACGCGAAACCTGCGTGAATATCGAACCGCCGCCATCCATGAAACTGCGCACAGAACGGTCGATGTGCGGTTTTAATAAAAATAAATTCACTTTAGCGCGGGTAGCTGCAACATAGAATAACCTACGCTCTTCTTCAACCTTATCCTCTGTTTCCAGGGATAGATAAGACGGCAGGTGCCCTTCAGCAACATAGATTAAAAATACCGTATGCCATTCCAGGCCTTTTGCCGAATGTATGGTCGACAAAGTTAGCGGGGCATCATCCTTATCTTTGGCGCCTGGCTCAATAATCATTCTTTCCGGAGGCTCTAAGGCAATATCCACTAAAAATTGTTCGACTGTTTTATAGCGTTCGGCAATTCTTAATAGTGAATCAAGGTCGGCCAAACGCTTGTTGAAATCATCATATTTAATCTTTAGCAAAGGCTGGTAAAACTTAAGGAATTTTTCGATAATTTTAGCCGGAGGCTGGCTTTGACAATCCACATCTTTTAATAATTCAAACATTTTCTTAAGCTCCTGGTTCTTAACTAATAGCTCTTGGAGTTTAGAATTATCTAAAGTTGCCTCAATAATTTTTCCCGCGGTTTTCGGACCTATTTTAGGAATTAATAAAAGGGCACGTAACCAGCTGACCTGATCATGCCTATTGTAGGCAATACGCAAATAACTGACTACATCTTTTATATGAGCAGCCTCCACAAATTTATTCCCGCCGTATTTTGCAAAAGGGATATTCCTTGAAGCCAGTTCGATCTCCAAATCATTGGAGTGCCAGCCTGAACGAAAAAGCACAGCAATATCTTTTAACTCTGCTCCCTCTTCACGTAATTCTAGGATTTTATCTGCTATAAAGGATGACTGTGAATTCTCGTCGGGACAATCAATAAAAATCGGCGTGTTGCCCTCTTTTTTCTTAGTATAAAGGTTCTTTTCAAATTTTTCTTTTGCCTGAGCAATAACCGCATTAGTCAAGTTTAAGATCGGCTGGGTCGAGCGATAATTTTCCTCGAGGGTAATGATCTTGGTGCCTTTAAATATCTTTGGAAAGTTGATAATATTCTTAAAATTTGCTCCCCGGAAAGAGTAAATACTCTGAGCATCATCGCCAACCACCATAATATTGGCGTGATCTGCGGCTAAGAGGCAGGCAATATGCGCCTGAAGCTTGTTGGTATCCTGATATTCATCGACCATAATGTATTTGTATTTAGAAGAAATGCTGGTGCGTATATCTTCATGTTTGCTTAGCAGGTTTTTTAAAAAAACCAGCAGGTCATCATAATCTAGAAGAGATTTTTGGCGCTTGTATTTGCTATATTCATCGCGAATTCCTTTAATCTCTTTGGTAAACTCCATAAACTGAGGATATTCATCATAAAGTACATCTGCAATGTCTTCGGATTTATTCACGCTTTTAGAAATTGCCTCTAATATAGCATGTTTACGCGGGAAGCGTTTTTCTGTTTTATGAAAACCTAATTGTGTACGCACTAAATTAACCGCATCCTCTGCATCCGCCTGATCAAGAATAGTAAAATTATTATTGATCTCTAAGAACTTTGCATATTTTCTTAAGATCATATTGGCAAAAGAATGAAACGTCCCGCCGGAAACATTTTTGCAACGCTCATCTAAAAGTAAGCTTGCCCGGCGCAACATCTCCTCGGCTGCTCTGCGCGTAAATGTAAGCAGCAAAATCTGTTCAGGCTTAATTCCCTGCTCAACTAAGTAGGCAACCCGATGCACTAAAACACGCGTCTTTCCGCTGCCTGCACCTGCAATAACCAGATGCGGGCCGTTGACTGACTCAACGGCTTTAAGCTGTGCTGGATTTAATTCCTTCTGATAATCTATCCTTTGCATAATTTTTTAAGAAAACGTTTTCTGTAAGACCATGAAATGCCCTTGATTTTTATCTTAGATATAGCACACTTTGGTTAACCTTTTTTGTTAACTAAAAACGGAGGATAAAGATAGCGCAAGCTAATCGAGGATTATCCCCTCCAAAGAGGGCCCTAAAAATTAGGGCCCTTTTTGTTTGCCTGTTGGAATTAAGTTAGCAGAAACAATCGCCAGACGATTCTAGGGTTTTGGCTCAAATAGGCTCCCAGGAATATTTTAAGGCTTTGGCTTATAATATATGCGAAGAATTTTTTGATCAGTAATCGGCCGGTCTCCTGCGCCAACCGGAGTATTTTCTATTTTTTGCACTACATCCAAACCAGAAATAACCTCGCCGAATATTGTATGGCGCATATTTAACCAAGGTGTTTTAGCGCAAGTAATAAAAAACTGGCTTCCGTTTGTATTGGGTCCGGCATTAGCCATGGCTAAAATTCCAGGCCCATCAAATTTTGCTACCGGAGTTACTTCGTCTTCAAAAGACCCACCCCAGATTGATTCCCCTCCTGAACCGGTTCCTGTAGGGTCTCCCCCCTGAATCATAAACCCTTTGATTACCCGGTGAAAAATTAATCCGTTGTAGTAACCTTTTTCTGCTAATTTAGTAAAGTTTTCGCAGGCCTTAGGCGCAATATCGTTTTTAAGTTTAATTTCAATATTCCCCTGATTAGTTTCCAACACTACAATTGTATCATCCATAGCAAAAATCCCTCCGTAGTAAAATGTTAAACCCAAAACTAGCGATAAAACAAACATTCTTTTTTTCATAATATTTATTCACCTTTCCCTTCTTCTTGGTTTTTCTCTTCTGTCTTTTCTATAGTATCCGGCAAGGCTTTATCCTCTTCCGGGGTAATCTCCTTTTGCGTAATTTCTTCCGGCTTAATACCTTCTGCCATGGTTTTTGTTTCTTCTTCTTCCTTTATCTCATCAGGCTTAATTTCTTCTCCTTGCGCCTCTTCAATGATGGGTTTTACCTCTTCCTGTTTAATCTCCTCTACAGGAGGTGTTTTTTTATGCACCTCTTGGCGCAAATGCGTAATCTCTTCAGCGAAACTCTTTAACCTTTCCTGGCTAGATTCCAGCTCCTCTTCCAATTGAGAGTATTCTTCATTTAATTTATTGAACTCTGACTTAGGAACCCACTCGCTGATCTTCTCTTTTTTATTAAACTCGGCAATAGTAGCTAATTGCTCTTTAATAGTTTTAAGTTGATCTTCAATTTGATGTTTCTGCGCCTGTATCTGATCCTCTTTAAGCCGAGACCCCATTTCTTTTTCCGCAAGAGATGACTTCATTTCATTAAGCCCACGCGTTAAATTTACATTATTAGTAAACTCCGCCTCCAATTCCTTTGCCTTGAGAATAAATTTATTATTTAAATCCGAATTTTCTAATTTTATTTTGGCCAGTTCTGCTTCAGCTTTAGCCAACCACTCATCTCTGCGTTTTAACTCATCTAATAACTTAGACTCGTTTTCCTTGGCTTTCATAAATGCGGTTTCTTCCTTAAGATGCTCGGTTTTACTCTTCTCAAGCTGGATCTCTAACTCAATTAGCTGACTTTGTAAACGCTGAATTTTTTGTTCTTTACCCACATCTTCTCTAGGTTGCGGTTGGTTTTCAATTTTTAGCTTTTGGTTAACTTCAGGCTTAGAGGTAAATACCCCGAAAACAGCATACACCACTATGCCTACGCCTATCACCGTTAATATTTGCATTAACAACATCATCTTAACGGCCCCTTCCCACCGATAGACCCCTTCGGCGTGCCGGCACTTTTATCATTCGAAGAAAGAAGGCGCAATTTTTCTAAACGCTCTTTAATCTTAGCTTCGTGGCCTAAATCTGTCGGCTCATAATAGAGCACTTTCTTGCGCGTATATTTTTGTTTTACAAAATGGCCCGGATAATCATGGCTATACTTATAACCTATACCATGCCCGAGTTCTTCTGCACCGCTGTAAGAGGCGTCTTTAAGATGGTCCGGGACCTCTTGAACTTTGTTTTCCTTAATATCTTGAGTAGCTTTTTCAATAGCCAAATAGCTGGCATTTGATTTCAAGGCACAAGAAACATATATTGCTGCCTGGGCTAAAGGAATCCTGGCCTCAGGCATACCTACAAATTCAGAGATTTGTAAAGCCGCGTTAGCTAAAACTAAGGCTAGCGGATCAGCATTTCCCACGTCTTCAGCGGCCAGAATACAAATTCGGCGGGCGATAAAACGCGGATCCTCTCCGGCATAAAGCATTTTAGCCATCCAATAAATTGCTGCGTCAGGGTCAGAACCACGCATTGATTTAATAAAGGCTGAAGCCGTATCGTAATGGCCGTCCTCATCGCGGTCATAAACCACTGCTTTCTTCTGAATTGATTCCTGAGCAATCTCTAAATCAAAGTTAATACAGCCGTCTTTAGAGGCCGGGGTGGTTAACACTCCTAATTCCAGAGCAGACAAGGCCCGGCGCGCATCCCCCTGGCAGCTTTTGGTGAGAAAATTAAGCGTTTTTTTATCAAGCTTAACCTTAAAATTACCCAGCCCTTTTTCCTTATCTTTTAAGGCATTATTGATTATGTTTTGCAGGTCTGTGGTTTGCAACTCTTTCAATTCGCAGACAATTGAACGAGAAAGTAATGCTGAAGTAAGTGAGAAATAAGGATTATGCACTGTGGCCCCGATTAAAATCAAGTTCCCCTCTTCAACATCGGGCAAAAGCACATCCTGTTGCGCTTTATTGAAGCGATGTATCTCGTCGATAAAAAGAATAGTTTTTTTGTTGCTCCCTTTTGCCCTTAATTTAGACTGGGCGATAATTTTTCTTAACTCTTCAACGCAAGATGTAGTAGCGTTTATCGCTACATAGTTTGCCTTAGTGATATTGGCAATACACCATGCCAAAGAGGTTTTGCCTGTTCCTGGGGGGCCAAAAAGAATAAGTGAGGTGAGCCGATCAGCTTCAATGGCGCGTCGCAATAGTTTAGTTTTACCCAATATATGCTCCTGGCCAAATAAAGCATCCAGTTTAACCGGCCGCATACGTACTGCTAACGGCAGATTTTTATCTTTAGTATCTAAATTATTTTCGGTAAATAAATCCATAAGTTATCCAAATTTTATCCTGCTGCTTCCACCTGGCCTAAAAGGAAAGGCCGGTGTGCCGCTTTCTGCGTACTACACCCGGCGCTTGCTTGATTTGCGCCGGTGTGCCGCTTTCTGCGGCAAATAAAAAATCCCCGCAGAAGTGCCGTTGGATAGATAGTCTGAACCGATTTGGTTTCAGGTGGATGCCCTACTCTTGGCGCAAAAGCGCCAAAAGATTCTAGGCTCCTAGAAAATAGTGTTGGTTCAACAATTATCAGGTTTCCAACGCGCACCGCAGGGATATCTAAAAGAGCTTTTTATTCCAAATAGGAGTATAGCACATTTTTAAAACAGAATCAATCTAGTCCTGTTGTATACCCATAATAAACATCCTAAGATACGACGGAACTAGCGTAATTTTATGCCAAAGCGCTCTCTTAATGAAGAACAAACGGCTTCATGCATAGGGGTAACCTCTTCTTCGGTCAAAGTACGTTCATCCAGCCGATAAACACAAGATACGGTCAACCCTTTAAACCCGGCGGGAATTTGTTTTCCTTGGTAATAATCTGCGATTTTAGCTGAACGCAATAATGGCGCGGCCTTTTCCTCTATCGCCATAAGCAGCTCTTTTACCGATACATCTTGCTTAATTATAAAACTTATGTCTCTGGTAATCGCCGGATATTTAGGAATACTTAAGAATTTTTTTTCTAAATTTATGCAGCCGCATAATTGTTTTAAATTAACCTCTGCTGCAACAACCTGCCTGTTTTTAATATCAAAACTGCTTAAAGTTTGCTGGTTTAAATCCAGCATAAAACCTGCCTCTTTCTGCCCTAAGATAATATTTATTTTATTACCATCTTGGCGGACAAAATCAAAACCATTGATCCTAAGCTTATTAAATAAGAATTCTAAGATGCCTTTTAAATGTAGGAGGCTGATATCATCTTTGACTAAACCCTGTTTAACCAGAAACGAATTAACCCCGCTTAAAGCTATTGCTAAAACCGGCTCCTCCTGTACGGAATTACCCTTGTTTGAAAAAACATTGGCGATTTCAAAAATGTTTACATACTCTTGCTGCTGGTCTAAATTATACGCCAGGCAACGGATGAGACTAGGAAAAAGCTTGGGGCGCAAAACTTCTTGTTCACGGCTTAAAGGATTTAAAATCTCAACCATCCCCGCATCTGTTTTAATCATGGATTTATCAATCAGAGACCGATCAACCAAACTATAGGTAATTACTTCATGTAAGCCTAATCCACACAAAGTGTTTTTTATGCCGCAAGCAGGATCTCTTGTATCAAACATTTTTTCACCCGGCCTTACCGCAGGAATGGTCCGTGAAATTTTTTCATAGCCATAAATACGGGCGACTTCTTCAACTAAATCTATCGGTAATTTAAGATCCTTCCTAAAATCAGGCACTTTTACCGACAAAATATTCTTTGCCTTAACTTTGGTCTCTAACCCTAAATTACTTAATATTTGCTTTATTTTAATAATTGAAATTGACGTGCCTAATGTCCTATTTACATAGGCAGGGTCTAAATTAATCAGGTAGTTAGTTATTTTATGGGCGCCTAAACTCTTGTATCCGCAAGTTTTTCCAGAGGCTAAATTTAAAATTAACTCGGCCGCGGATAAAGAAGCGCCTAGGGCTGCGCTTAAACTTACCCCTCTTTCAAACCTATATCCTGATTCTGATTGCAGCCCTAATTTTCGTCGTCCCCGACGAATGAGTATGGGGTTAAATACTGCCGATTCAAGTAAAATATTACGAGTACTAGGGGTAACTTCAGTTCCCTCTCCACCCATAAGTCCGGCAATAGCTACTGGTTTATCCTTATCTGCAATTACTAAAATTTCAGGATCTAACAATCTTTGTTGCCCATCGATAGTAACAATTTTTTCATTTAATTTAGCCCGGCGCACGCAAATCTGGCGGCCGCCTAACTTATCTAAATCAAAGGCATGCAACGGTTGGCCTAATTCAAATAGAACATAATTAGTAATATCAACAATGTTATTTACACTGCGGCAACCTAAGAATTCCAGTCTTTTTTTGAGCCACTCAGGAGAGGGCCCAACCCTAAGGTCACAAATTACCCTGCCGCTATAAAACGGACAATCTTTTTTATCCATAACCGAGAGCGTTACGGGTAAAAGTTCTTTGGTCTTTAATTTTAGTTCTTTAGGGTTAGGGTTTTTAAGTTTCTTTCCGCAAATCGCGCTGACTTCGCGGGCAATCCCCAAGACGCTTAGCCAGTCCGGCCGGTTTGAGGTTATCTCAATCTCAAAAATAAAGTCTCCGCGCAGCTCTGCCAGAGAAACAACCTCTAGGCCTGCCATGGTCAGTTTTTCTGCTAACTCGGCAGGGGGAATTTTTAAATTAATAAAATCTTTTAACCAGCTATAGGTAACCTTCACTCCGCACCTTCCTATTTTTAGTTAATTTTAAAACCCTACACCTTTTTAGTAACCATCCATAAAGAAGGCCTAGGGCTAGCCGCTTAGAATTGCTTTAAAAACCTTAAATCATTCTCAAAAAATAACCTGATGTCATTGATGCCGTATTTTAACATGGCAATCCTTTCAATTCCCATACCAAAAGCAAAACCTGTATATTTCTTCGGATCATACCCCACATGTTTAAAAACATTTGGGTGGATCATACCTGCGCCAAGAATTTCGAGCCAACCTTTTCTACCGCAAACAGAACAACCTCTTCCCTTACAAATGATACAAGATATATCCATCTCTGCCGAAGGCTCGGTAAAAGGAAAAAAGTGCGGCCTAAAACGCATTTTTGTATCTTGGCCAAAAACATTCTTCGCAAAAAGCCCTAATGTTCCTTTTAAATCAGAAAACTTGATGTTTGTATCGACTAGAAACCCTTCAATCTGATGGAACATAAAAAGATGGCTGGCATCTACAGCATCTGGCCGATATACCCTGCCCGGAACGATTATTGCCAAGGGAGGCTTATGCGCTTTCATCGCGCGCACCTGCACCGGAGAGGTATGGCTACGCAGGAGAAGTTTTGAATATTTTTTTAAATAAAAGGTGTCAAAAGCGTCACGTGAGGGATGTTCTAATGGTATGTTTAAACCGGTAAAATTATTATATTCTGTTTCCACCTCCGGCCCCTGGAGAACAGAAAAACCCATACGGTTAAATATGGTACAGATTTCATTAATAACCTGGGTAATCGGATGAAGGCTTCCTGGTTTCTGGGCAATTCCAGGCATTCCGATATCTAGATTATTCTGTTTTAAAACATTATCTTTGGTTTTTAATAGATTCTCTTTTTCTTCAACGAAATTAAGCAGTTTATTCTTTAAAGCATTAACTTCTTTACCAAATGCCCCTCTTTGCTCAACTGGAAGAGTGGCAATAGTGCCGGTCAGCTCTGCGACCAGGCCTTTCCTGCCTAAATATTTAACGCGCACTTCTTCTAAAGCCCGCAAAGAAACAACGCCGGCTAAATCATTTTCTATTTTCTCTTGAATAAGGTTAATATCCATATTAAAAATAGTATCCCCAGTAAAATAAGGCTTGAATTTTTTTTATCAATATCTAATCTCTGCTCTACTGCCCGGCCTTTTTCCTTTTTGCGTAAAGCCTGTGCGTGAATATCTAAATCTCCGCCATGCTGAGGGCAGGCGCGGTGGAATATTCCGGTTATCTCTATATTATCACCTATAGATTTATAGCTACCGGAAAATTCTATTTCTTCTGCCAGTGTCGAAGCCATCCAGACGCCAATCGCATTTTCGCCGTCGTTAATATTAACCCAGACAAACTGTCCGCGCAGCATAACGTCACCAATTACCTCGCCTGAATATACGACTAATTTTCCATCGTAGAGCTTGGCATTTTTAATCAACTCACTGCTGCTTAAACCTTCAGAAAAACAGGTTCCTGGATATAAAGCTAAGGCAAATAATAAAATTATTAAAACTAACTTAAAATTTTTTTTCATTTCCCCTTAATTAATGCATATAGAAAACCGAGTATTGTAAACACGGACATAAACTCTAGACGGCCTGACCACATCTGTATTATATAAGTAATTTTTAAAACTGAAGGCATAGTTGTGCTGGTAATTCCACAGGATAACCCGATGTTAGCTGCTGCTGATGTAGATTCAAAAAGCGACTCTAGGAAAGGATTGCCGTAAAACATTCCTACCAACGCCCCTAATCCATATAAAATTATATAAAATAAAGTAATGATCAAGGCGCCTCTTACCATTTTATCTTCCAAAAACACATCTTTTATATGATGAAACCTTTCAATAACTATTGCCCTCTCGGGCATAATAATTTTCTTTATATCTTCTTTAATAGCTTTAAAAATTATTCCGACACGCAACATTTTGATTGCCCCGGTCGTTGAACAAACTGCGCCTCCTAAGGCCATGGCAATAATTATCCCTGTTAACGCAAGGGGATTCCAATCTATAGGGAATTGCTGCGGATAAATCGTCTGGAATCCGGTGCCAGTATGCGCGGAGATAAGCTGATAAAAACCTTTACGGAAAAGAACCAGCACTGAAGGATAGCTGCCAATCTCTGCCAGACCTACAGCAACAATAGAAAAGGCAACGATAATGGTAACAAAAAATGTTCGAGTTTCAATATTTTTAAATATTTCTTTACGATTACCCGTCCATAGATGATAGTGCATTCTAAAATTAAGCGCCCCTAAAATCATAATAACTATAGTAATAATCTCATATATCGGGCTATGGTAATAAAGTATGCTTTGCGACTGCGGGCTAAACCCGCCGGTATCAAAAGCAGCCATAAATATGCAAACTCCGTGGAAAAATGAGTTAAGCGGTTTCATCCCGTTAAATATCCCGGTTAAACCTAAGGCGAGTGTGCCTAAAATCAGATAAACAATGCCTACCGTCCAGATAAACCTAGAGGTATGAATTACATTAGGCATAATTTTTTCATCGCGCGCCTCACCGACATACATCTTGAATGCACCGGAAAACCCCCGCACAAAAAATGAAAGCGCGATAACCACGATACCCTGGCCTCCTAAAAACATAATCAAATGCCGCCATAAATTATGTGTGTAAGAGAGGTGGTCTAAATTTTGTACCAGGACAAGGCCGGTGGTAGCAAATCCGGACATGGTATCAAAACATGCGTCAAGAAAAGATTTCCAGTGCCCGCTTAAATATAAAGGTATGGCCCCCAAAATCATTGCTACAACCCAAGAGAGGCTAACCACAATCATCCCCTGCATCCAATTTAAATCTTTATCTGTACGGCAAATCTTCATCAAAAGCAGTCCTAATAAAACGGATATTTCGATACCGAT
Source organism: uncultured Planctomycetales bacterium (assembly GCA_964582765.1). Lineage (GTDB taxonomy): Bacteria > Omnitrophota > Gorgyraeia > Gygaellales > Profunditerraquicolaceae > UBA6249. The sequence continues at coordinate 25,075 of CAZOSW010000007.1, forward strand.
TATAAAATCTAAGGTGGGATTTATTTCTTTAAAACACAGGCCGATTAAAATCGGGATGACCATAGTAAAGGCTAATCCCAAAATTATTTTTCCAAGATAAAAACCTATAATCTTTAAGTCTTCTATGCCGGGTCTAAGAATCATGGCCTAAAATATACTATCAAACAAATAAAAAATGCCGCCAGTAGTATAATAAAAACATATAAAATTTCCGTAGCTATGCCGAGAATAATATTTAAGGTAGGTTTAAATTTCATTGTCTTTAAAGCTTGCCGGCTAAAAGGTGCAGGAGCTGCGGCTCATTGCCGATTAAGGTAAGCGCGATAACATCATCGCCGGATTTAAGCACTGTATCGCCTTTAGGAAGAATTACCTCCTCCCCCCTAAGAATAGAAACTAATACCGCATCTTTTGGTAACTCGATATCTTTTAATTGTTTATTAATAACCGGAGCATCGGTCGGCAGGTCCACACGTACAATAGCCAGCTTGCCGCGCTTAAAACTCATTAAATTTACAAAATCAGAAAAAGATACTTCTTCTTCAATAATTTTAGCGATAATTTTGGTAGAATCAACCGGGACATCAATTCCCAACTCGTTAAAAGTATATTCATTATCAGGATTATTTACCCGGCCGACAGTGCGCTGCAGGTTAAATTTTTCTTTTGCCAGCTGGCAAATAATTAGGTTATCTTCATCATCTCCGGTAACCGCGGCCAAAACATCCGCGCGCATAATCCCAGCTTCTTCCAGGATTTTTGGGTCGCATGCATCACCGTTTACTACTAAGGCTTTTAATTCCTTGGCAATCTCTTCACAAGTCTGATGATCTTTATCGACGATACTTACCGTATGCTTACCCTGACAGAGCCGTTTGGCCAGAAAATAACCCACTTTCCCTGCGCCAATAATTATAATATACATATTTATTTCTCTCCTAAATGAAGCTTTTCCCTGATTTCTTGTAGGCTGGAAACCTTAAGTACCCCCATTAAGATATCTTTATTTCTTAAGACGGTTTTGGGTTCAGGTATGGTAACTCCCTGCATTCGGCGCAGGGCAACAACAATAAGATCCCCCGGGATATTTACATCCTGAATGGTTTTACCTATCAGGCCCTCCTTTACTTCAATCTCAATAACCCCTAAATCTTTTGATTCAATTAGGTAGCTAGAGAACCTGCTTTCAATAATTTTATCCCTAAGCATGGCAGAAAAAAGCATTGTTCCGCTGATAATATCCAAACCGAGGGAAGCATAAATGTGTGCGCGCTGCGGATCATACACGCGAGCAAAAACTTTTGGCACGCGGAAAATCTTTTTAGCTACCTGAGCACTGATTAAATTAGTATTATCTCCATTGGTTACTGAGCAAAAAGCGTCGGCCTTTTCAATCCCCACCTGTTTTAAAAGGGATAAGTCAAAACCGTTGCCGACCATGGTCAAGCCATTAAAGGTATCCCCGAGCCGGCTGAAGGATTCCCGTGATTTATCCACAACCACTACATCATGGCCTTCTCCGGATAAAAGCTTAGCCAACTCAGCCCCCACTCTTCCGCAGCCTACAATAATTACATACATAGATAACCTCTTATTAACTTAGCGGCCATTAAAACTTTATTTCTTAACTATCTCTGCCAGTTTCTTAAAAGCATTGCTATCTTTTACCGCTAAATCCGCCAATATCTTCCGGTCAAGATTAATTTTTGCTTTCTTTAGTCCGTTCATAAATACGCTATAAGTAGTCCCGACCTCCCTGCAAGCTGCATTAATTCGCGCAATCCAAAGAGAACGAAATTCACGTTTCTTGTTACGGCGGTCGCGGTAAGCATATTTGAGCGCACGCGCCAGAACCCTTTTGGCCTGCTGGTATTGTGTGCTGTGGTCCCCCCAGAATCCTTTAGCCTGTTTTAAAACCTTCTTCTTTCTTTTACGCGTTGCTACACTGTGTTTAATTTTAGCCATTATTAATCTCCTTATCCACAAAGGGTACACCGGCTGTTCCATTAAGGCCGGCTCCTGCCCGTAAGGGCACACCAACGCAATTCTCGCCACGAAGCGACACTATCCCAATTCGGCTTCGCCTTACTGATCAGCGCGGGACGTTATTTAAGATAAAACTATTTTCTAACCATATGGTAACATTGACTTAATAAATCTTTCTTCTTTTTTACCGGCCAATGTCCTACGTTTCCTTAAATTTCTTATTTTTTTTGTTTTCTTAGAGGTTGCCAAATGACTTTTACCTCCGGGCGAATATTTAACCCGGCCTTTTTTGCTGAGCTTAAAACGTTTAGCTACCCCTCTTTTTGTTTTTAACTTTCCCATTTTTTCTCCTTAATGAGTAAATAACTTACGTAAACCAAACGAGCCAGGATAAATCCTGCCAACTGCAAGCGGTTTTTTACAAAAACCTCGCCGCGATTAACTTACAGGATAGATATAATAATTATATCCTATTTTGGCCCAATCACAAAGGACATAATTCTGCCTTCTAGCGTCGGCATTTTTTCTACATGCCCAGCATTCTGTGTATCAACAATAAATTTATCTAAAACTTTTCTCCCTAAATCCAGATGCTCCATCTGCCTGCCCCGGAAGAAAAGATTTACTTTAACTTTATCTTTTTTCTTTAAAAAACTTATCACCTGCTTAACCTTGGTTCCATAATCATGCTCGTCGATATTTGGTTTAAGGCGGATTTCTTTTAGACGCCCCTGTTTTTGATGTTTTTTAGACTCCCGCTCCTTTTTCTCAAGGTCATACCTAAATTTACTAAATTCCACTATTCGGCAAACCGGTGGATTGGCAGAAGATGCAACCTCTACCAAATCTAACTCCTGCTGATTGGCAAGCTCTAATGCCCTCTGAACAGACATTACTCCTAATTGGCTACCGTCATGGCCGATAACCCTAACCTGCGGCGAACTAATCCTGTCGTTAATACGAATGAACTTTTTTATAGCTTCCTCCCTTTTTTATCTGTGCTCCTGAATCTGGTTAGTTAATTCTTCTATAAATTTATCTAAAACAATTGTACCCTGGTTGCCGCTGCCTTTCTTACGAACGCTTACTGTTTCCTGTTGTGCTTCACGTTCTCCCAAAATTAAACAATAGGGGATCTTATTTAATTCGGCATTGCGGATTTTTTTATCCAGAGTTTCATTGCGCGTGTCTATATCTACGCGTATATTATTATCCTCTAATTTATTTTTTACCCCTAGCGCATATTGGATAACTGTTTCTTTAATCGGAATTAATAAAACCTGGCAAGGGCTTAACCATAAAGGAAGCTCTCCTTTGTAATGCTCAAGTAACGCACCGATAAAACGTTCAAGGCTGCCTAATAAAACCCGGTGTAGCATAATCGGCTGCCTTTCTTTTCCTTCGGCATCAATATAAGCTAAATTAAACCTTTTGGGAAGAGCAAAATCACACTGGATGGTCGCGCATTGCCACGTCCTTTTAAGCGCATCCTTTAATTTTATATCAATTTTCGGCCCGTAAAATGCTCCGTCGCCCGGATTAGTTTCGTAAGCAATTCCTTGCTCTCCTAAGACTTTTTCTAATGCCATAGTTGCCTTCTGCCAGTCCTCTTCGGAGCCAATATATTTTTCCGGCCGCGTACTTAACTCCACTTTCCACTGATCAAATCCAAATATCTTCATCGTTTCAAAAACAAATTCGATAATTTTCTTAATTTCATCCTGCAACTGTTCCGGCAGACAAAATATATGTGCGTCATCCTGAGTAAAACCGCGCACACGCAGCAGCCCGTGTAAAACTCCGGCTTTTTCCCTCCTATAGACTGTGCCCAGCTCAAATAAGCGTATAGGCAGATCTTTATAGCTTCTGGTTTTTGATTTATAGATTAAAATATGCCCGGGGCAATTCATCGGCTTTAAAACAAACTCTTTCCCGGGATTCCTGCCGGAACCGCCACGTTTTGTAGCGGCATCCTCGTCCTCCATATTTAAGATAAACATATTTTCTTTGTAATAATCATAATGGCCGCTGGTCTTCCAGAGGTTAGCATCCATAATGTGCGGAGTAATCACAATCTGATAGCCGCGCTTAAGGTGTTCTCTTTTTTCATAATCCTCGATAATCGTGCGTAAAAGCGCACCTTTAGGATGATAAAATACCAGCCCAGCGCCTGCTTCTTCGTGATAAATATCAAAGAGCTCCAGTTGCGGCCCTAACTTCCTGTGGTCGCGCAGCTTTGCTTCCTCTAAATTTTTTAGATATTCATCCAATTCTTTTTGCGTATTAAAGCAAGTGCCATAAATTCTTTGCAGCATAGGGTTAGTTTCAATCCCGTGCCAATAAGCCCCTGCTACCGACAGCAGTTTAAAAGCCTTAATTTGACCCGTTGATTGTATATGCGGCCCGCGGCATAGATCTAAAAATGTATTGCCCGTTTTATAAATAGAAACACTGTTTCCCGGTAAGGCCTGAATAAGTTCTACTTTATAATCTTCTTTTAATTTTTTAAACAGTTCTACTGCTTTGTTTTTATCTAGCTCTTCATGCGAAAATGGCTCATTCCTAGCGATAATTTCATGCATTTTCTTTTCGATCGCCAATAAATCATCGTCGCTAAACGGCCCATTCTTAGCGAAATCATAGTAAAAACCATCCTCGATTGCCGGGCCAATGGCTAATTGTACCTCCGGCCACAGCCCTTTTACCGCTTGAGCCATGACATGTGAACAAGAATGCCTTAAGGTGTTTAGATCCATCTCTACTTTCTTTTTTTGTCGTGCTCCGCTCGCTACTCGGCTTGCCGCCTCAGTTGAACGTCATTAAATGGCGAAATCCTGCGCGTAGCGCAGGAAAAATGGGCCCAAGTGGACTTGAACCACTGACCTTTGCGATGTCAACGCAACGCTCTAACCAACTGAGCTATGAGCCCGAACACTGGGCAAGAAGGGAGTCGGACCCTTACGACCTTGCGGCCAACAGATTTTAAGTCTGTCGTGTATGCCATTCCACCACTTGCCCGTTATATGGTTTATAGTGCGTAGTCGACAGGCTATAGCCTATCGACCAGGTTCTATTATCTAAATAAAGGCGACGAGCGGAATTGAACCGCTGAATAGTTGTTTTGCAGACAACTGCCTTACCACTTGGCTACGTCGCCAAATTTTATAAAAATTTTTTTACTTCTTTTACAATTTCAACTGTTTCTGCTAGACAACCTATCCCCACTAACCCGCAAGCAAGCAGCCCTTTATTCGGAGCTATAAATTTATAACCGCATGATTTTAATTTGGCTATATTGCTTTGAGTAATTTTATTATTATACATATTCTCATTCATCGCCGGGGCAATTAAAACTTTGCCCTTGTTTGCGCAAACCGTACAACTTAAGAGATCGTCGCAGATTCCCGCAGCGAGCTTTGCAATTATATTGGCTGTCGCCGGGGCAATTAAAATTAAATCCGCTTTTTCCGCCAAAGTTACATGTTCAACATCACAGCTATCCTGCTGGTCAAATATTGGCCCCCGATAAACCCGATTAGCGCTTAGGCTCTGGAAAACAATCGGTTTAATTAGCTCTTCTGCTTCTTTGGTCATAACTACATGCACTGAAAATCCGCAAGCTTTAAGCTGACGGACGAGGTCACATGCCTTGTAAATAGCAATGCTGGCAGTTACGCCCAAAATAATATTCTTTTCTTTCTTTATCATCACTCTTTTGTCTTTGTTTGCCTGGCTTCAATCTTGCCTGCAGCAATTTCATGTAAAGCCACAGTAGAGGGTTTTACAGAAGCATCATCTGAAACTAATTTTGGCTGGCCTTCAGCAATCTCTAGCGCCCTTTTGGAAGCCAAAATCACTAACTTATAAATTGAACCCATGCTTTTGTCTAAAAGTTTTTCCCTGCCCTGATAACCCATCTTTTTACCCCCAAAGTAGTGTGCTTTGCATTAACTTCACGCAAGAATATGTTTTTTAATTCTCCAAGCGCAACTTGCAAATTTTGATTTAAAATACAGTAATCAAATTGCGCAGCTGCCAAAAGCTCCCGCCGCGCAAGCCGAATTCTACGCGCTATTTCTTTTTTGTTAGTCTGACTACAGCGGTTTTCTATTCTGCTCTTTAGCGCATTAAGCGAAGGCGGCAGAATAAAAATTGTTACCGCATTATTAGGATATAATTTCTTAAGGGTCCTGGCACCTTTAAGGTCTAAACATAACCCTATGTTCTTGCCTCCAGTAAGCTGAGATTCTAAGTGGCCCTTAGGCGTTCCGTAATAATATCCCAAATACCGGGTCCATTCAAGAATTTTTTTTGCTTTTAACAGGCGCTTAAATTCAAAAGCAGTAACAAAAAAATACTCGCTTGCATTCCTTTCCCCGTTACGCCGGGGACGGGTTGTAATTGAGCATGATTTTACAAGCAGCTTCCCAATTTTTTTATCTTTGATCAAACCGGCCAGAAGGGTGGTCTTGCCTGAACCCGAAGGCCCACTGATGATAAAAATTTTTCCTGGCTTATTTTGGCTTTTGTTGGCTTTCACTACTCGATATTCTGTACCTGTTCGCGGATCTTTTCAATCTGGCTTTTCATTTGCACGGCACGGCCTGAAATAATCAGATCAAATGACTTTGCGGCCAAAGTATTGGCCTCCCGCTGCATCTCCTGGGTAATAAAATCCAGCTCTTTTCCGACAGACTGTCCTTTAACAATCTTGGCTTGAAAATTCCTAATATGAAAATACAAGCGGTCTATCTCTTCGCTAATATCCGCCCCTTTTAAAAAAGCCAGCCGGTCTTCTGCTTGCATTTTATTAACTTTGTTCTTTACCGCTACTGCAAAACGGCGCTTAATGAACACCAAGTCATTTTTAAGCAAGTCACCTCTGTTTTTTAATAAACTTGCCAGCGCCCTGCCTTCTTTCTGGCGCGCCTTTAACAAATTCGCAAGTGCCTGCAAAAAAATGGGTTTAATCTTTTCCCAGATATGTACCCCCATTGGCTTGTTTTCCTTAAGCGATAAAATCCCCGGAAGCCTGATTAAAGAATCCAGGCTCAAGCCGTCATCAATCTTAAATTCTCTTTTTATGCCATTTAACTCGTGCAAATAACTTTTAAGGAGCTTACGGTTTACAAATATACCCTGCGCCGCCTGCCCCTTTATATTTATCGCACAATAAACCCTCCCTCTCCTAATCCTATTCTCGATCTCTTTTTTTAATTTATCCTCCACAGAAATCATGCCCTCGGGTAAATGAAAAACGCTTTCCGCAAACTTATGATTGGTGCACCTTAACTCGACGCTGATTCTGCCTATAGAATCAACCTCTGCTTCATAACTACCAAAGCCTGTCATACTGCTAATCATTTTCTGTTCCCCCCCCTACGCCCAAACCTTATTTTTACATTCTTTCTGTGTTGCATCTTTTGTGGCGTATAAATCTACGATAATTTCATCGGGACCAAACCAGAGCTTAATCTCCCTCTCTGCGTCTAAATCATTAGATGAAACATGAATTACATTTTCATAAACCCCGCTAGTTGTAATCCTACCGTAAGAACCACGGATAGAGGTTGATTCGGCCTCCTCGGGGTTAGTTGCCCCGGCTAAATCCCTGCATTTTTTTATCGCATCACTACCCCAATATATCAAGGCCATAACTTTTCTTCGATCATGCAATTCTCCTTGCAAATATCGAATAATTTCGTTAAAAAATGGCTTGTCTTTTAAGTGTTTATAATGCTCTTCTGCCAAGACTTTTGTTACGCGCGCCATTTTAGCGGCAACAATCTCAAGTTTAGTTTCAGACAGGCGCGTAAGAATATTCCCGGTTAGGGATTTCTTTAGCCCGTCTGGTTTAATTAAAATCAAAACTGCCTGATCCATTATTTCTTTTCCTCTCTGCCTACAGGTAAACAGGCTTTGATAATATTAACTATCCGCTGAAGGTCTTCCTGTGAATAAAATTCTATATTAATGTGCCCGCGTTTTTTTCTTTTGCTGATTCTGACCTTGGTAGCTAAAGCATGCTGTAGCTCCTCTTCAAGGATCGCAACAACTGATTCACGCTGGCCTTGTCCAATGCTTTTTTTTGTTGATTTCGGCCGGCTAGTTTTTATCAAATTCTCAAGCTCTCTCACAGATAACCCTCTAGAAATAACATCCTGGACTAACCTACGTTGGTGGTTTGCGTCATCAATCTCAAGCAGGGCGCGGCCATGCGCAAAACTAATACGGCCTTTTTTCATCTCATCCTGAATCTCATGCGGAAGCTTAAGCAAGCGCAAAGTATTAGCAATAGTCACTCTGGCCTTCCCCACTGCTTCAGAAATTTTTTCCTGGGTAATTTTAAACTTATCCATCAGGTGCTGATATGCGTGCGCTTCTTCAATAGGATTCAAACTCTCTCTCTGAATATTTTCAATCAAAGCTAATTCTAGAGAATCCTGGTCGCTTACTTCGCGCACAATAATTGGGATCTCCTTAAGCCCCAATGAGGTAGCGGCACGCAATCTTCTTTCCCCGGCAATTAATTCATAATTATCACCCCTTCTCCGGACTAAAAGCGGTTGAATAACCCCTTTTTCTTTAATTGATCGGGCTAACTCTTCAATGCTCTGCGGATCAAAATCTTCACGGGGTTGAAATGGATTTGGTTTTATTTGTCCAGAATGGACATAAACAATCTCCTCTTTATGCATTATTCCATCAAATGCTTTTTCAGGAATTAATGCGCCAAGGCCCTTTCCTAAAGCTTTTCTTTCCATTAAATCGCTCCTTTTGAAATTTTTAGATCTAAGAACTCACCTCGCGGTTGGCTCTACCAACCTAGTTCTAAATGGGTAAACCTAATAATTCTTTGCTAAGTTCTTCATACTTTTGCGCCCCGAGCGAATTCCGATCATACAAAGCAATTGGCTTGCCAAAACTTGGGGCTTCAGTTAGGCGAATGTTTCTGGGAATTACTGTGTTGTAAACTTTATCTTGAAAATGATTACGCGCTTCTTGAATAACCTCTTTTGTGAGATTGGTACGAAAATCTGCCATGGTCAAAAGTACTCCTTCAATACATAGTAAAGGATTAAGATTTTCTTTCACAAGTCTAATAGTATTATGGAGTTGCGTTAATCCTTCTAGTGCATAATATTCACACTGAACCGGGATTACTACTGAATCAGCAGCACATAAACCATTAATTGTCAGTAGCCCCAATGAAGGTGGCGAGTCAATGATAATAAAATCATAGTTAGCTTTTTCAGGCTGTAACGCTCTTTTTAGTCTATATTCTCGGCCTAAAGCTCCTACTAATTCTACTTCTGCGCCGGTTAAATCCAAGTTAGACGGAGCGAGTATAAGGTTATCGATCATAGTTTTCTGAATAATATCGCTGAATTTTAGTTCTTCGAGCAGGACATGGTATGTGCTTTTCTGGATGTCATGTTTATTTATTCCAATACCGCTGGTGGCATTGGCTTGGGGATCCAGATCAATAAGCATGACCTTTTTACCTGCTATGGCTAGGTATGCAGCTAGGTTGATAGAAGTAGTTGTCTTGCCTACTCCGCCTTTTTGATTACAGATTGCGATTATCTTACCCATTTTAGTTTGTGTATTTTAAGAGCCCTGCTCTGTAAATTTAGAAGAGAAAGCTTCCCTGCCAACCCGCTAAGATAATCGTAATTTATGCTTCGATAATTATTTTTTTTGTATATTACCATTTCTCTCCAGGCCTTATAAGCTTCAAGCTTTTTTTTACTTTGTAGAGGGTATTTATCAAAATGCTCGACGATCATTTGTAATTCAGAGCTTTTAGTTACCCTATAATATGCATAGGGTTTTGAAAACCCACCCCCGGGAACACCCTTTGATTCTTTCCCTCTATATATGCGCCCGATTCCATCAAAAAATCTTTGCAGATCCTCAACTATCTGGCGATTCTCTTCTCTTTGTTTAACTGAAAAATATATGCCAAACGATCCCCCTGCCCTGGAATAAGTAAAAGCAGCCTCTCCATCAGAAAATCCGGTTACATACCAAGGATCTAGCATATGTATATCTAAAGTGTTCTGGATGAAACTTTTTCACGCGGAACATTGAAGCTTTCTTAATCCTATTATCCTAAAATACACTGTCTTGTCAAGTAGTTATTTAGTTTCGATCACGGTTACGCGCACTTTTGCGGGTTTAGCTCCGGGCATACCAAATAAACCCTTCTTCTCTTCGGACAAACTCTCTATTTTAACACAACTACGTGGTAGTTTTAACTCCAGCAGAGCCTTTTCAATGGCTTCTTCAACCGTCTTTCCTTCAGCTTCAATAGATTTAGCTTTTTTCATTTTTGACTATTAATGCGAAATTGGTAGCAAAGCATCAATATGCTATTTACAAACCAATACAACACTAATCCAGCTGGCATTTGATAAAAAATCACCCCAAACATAATTGGCATGATAATAGACATCATCTTCTGCTGTTGAGCAGCTTCTCCGGTTGCTTTAGCCATAGAGATCTTCTGCTGGACAAACATACCAATAGCCATTAAAATTGGCAAAATATTAACCTGATTACCTAATAATGGTATCGAATTTTTTAGGACAAATAGTTTGTCCGGCGAAGACAAATCTTTAATCCACAAAAATTGCGCTCCTCTTAAAGCTGTTGAGCGGATTAATGCCTGATAAAGCGCAAAGAAAATCGGCATTTGCAGTAAAAGCGGCAAACAACCACCAAGCGGATTAACCTTATGCTCTTTATAGAGTTCCATTATTTCTTTATTTAATCTTTGCGGATTATCCTTTAATTCTTTTCGAAGAGCCTCTATCTTTGGCTGTAAAACTTGCATCTCTTTCATTGAGCGCATTTGTTTAATTGAAAGTGGAAACAGTGAAAAATAAACAGTAACGCTCAATAAGATTATTGCCCACCCCCAATTATGCACTAAGGCATAAAAAAATCCAAGCAGATGTAAAAGTACTTGCGCAATAATATCAAAAACGCCAAAATAGATAATTGCTGTCCATTCTGGTTTTATGCTATTGATTATTTTGAGATCCTGTGGTCCAACATAAATACGATAATAATGTCCAATCTGAGAACCGGGTTTCAAACTTAGTTCATTTGCAAATAATCCCACTTCAGATTCCTGGGGGGTTATTTTTTTAACATAAGCATTGGTAGGCCCATCTGCGGATTCGACAATTGCACAAAAATACTGATCTCGTAATCCTATAAATTTTACATCCGGGCTGCTAAACTCTTTTCCAGCTGATAAATGTATTGTTTTTTCCTTGCCTCCAAGAAAAATGTCCTGATAGCGAGACTGGGGATTCTTCCCCGATAAATCAAGTCTGCCTAAAACCAGTTGCGGATTTAATAATAAAGAGTGGCTGGATAAATTTTTCACCCGTATCTCTAACTCTATGGTATAGCTATCTTTAGGAATAGTGAATTTTTTTATAATACGCTTCTCCTGATCCTCATAGATAAATGTAACGGCATCCCTAGTCATATTCTGTAGTTTGAATAAAAGTCCCCCGTCGCTGAAAAAACCATGTTTTAGTGGAAAGCGGTGTTCAAGCTTATCCTTAAAAAGCACCTCGAGAATATCAGCTCCGGCAGGATTAAAAATTATTTCCCTCTTTTCTTGAGTGAACTTCACTGTCTCCTGGATATTATTAGGAGTTTCCTGCGTTATCAAAGCAGGCTGAGGAACAGAAGAATTTACGCCTGGCAATGCTTGTAATTGAGAATTAGCTAATGTAACTCCTTTACTATCAATAAGTTGCGGTTTTGGTGCCAGAGTGGACCATGCCAATAATACTAAAAGAGATAAAGCAATAGCCATAATTAATCGTTTTTCCATAGATTTTATATTAGGGGATCATAACCAGACTGCCTAGAAAAAGGGTGACATCGCAATATTCTAATTAGCCCCTTAAATACTCCTTTAATGAAACCATATTTTACAATTGCCTGCTTTGTAAATTCAGAACAGCTTGGTTCAAATCGACAGCATGCCGGAAATTGCGGCCTTATATACTTTTGATATATCTGTATTAAAAGTGGCGCCAGCTTTCTTAACATTAAATGCAAAGCCTTTTTCGTCCCTTGGCCCGTCGGCGCGCTATGACCTGGCGCCCGGACTTAGTCGCCATCTTACTGCGAAAACCATGACGTTTTTTGCCAACAATGTTTGTGGGTGTCTTTAAATTCTTTTTCATCGCAGCTCCTTTTATTTGCGTGAATATCTTCTAAGATTTGTGAATTGTAACATACATTTATAAGGCGGTCAAGTTTTTTGTTGACGCCTTAACATAATATTGTATAATAGCTGACGTTTATCTTTTTTACTTGCAAGTATTTTGGTCTCTGTTATAATATCAACGCAAAGGAAAATCGATAAATATTTTTTATCCACAGATTTATGCAAGGTGTGCATAAACTGTTAATATGGAAGTGCACGTCTGGGAATTAAAGTAAACATGCTCGAGCTTATTAAGAAGTGGGAAGAGGCGCAAGACGATTTAAAAACAAGGTTAGGAGAGACTGTCTTTGCTACTTGGATTACGCCTTTAAAATTTTCTACTAAAGACAATCAACACATAGAGCTTGAAGCACCGGATCAATTTTTTAAAGATTGGGTGGAGAAACATTATTTGGCACTGATCCAGGCCGCATTAAAGCTCCGGGGCCTGGATAATCTGTTAGTAAAGCTGGTTGTAGGCCAAGGACAAAAAGACGCGGAGGCCCCAAGCGCTCCTTTTGAAGCACATATTAAAAGCATGCCCGTTGCAGGCTGTATGAATTTAAACTCCCGCTATACATTTGAAAATTTCGTGATTGGGCCGTCAAACCGGCATGCGCACGCATATTCGCTTGCAGTGGCGGACTCGCCGGCAAAAACTTACAACCCTTTGTTTATTTATGGAGGGGTGGGTTTAGGTAAAACCCATCTGATCCAAGCTATCTGCCATAAGATAAAAAATAATATGGACTCAACGGTTAAAATATGTTATATCTCCAGTGAAAAGTTTACTAATGAATTAATTGACGCCATAGTGCACCGCTCTACCGCTGCCTTTCGCCAAAAATACCGCAACCTTGATGTCTTGGTTATTGATGATATTCACTTTATCGCCGGGAAAGAATCTACGCAGGAAGAGTTTTTCCATACCTTTAACGCCTTATATGATGCACATAAACAAATCGTATTCTCTTCTGACCGGCCTCCGAAGGAAATCACGAATTTGCAGGAGCGATTGGTGTCGCGTTTTGGTTGGGGGCTTGCTACAGACATTCAGCCGCCGGATTTAGAAACAAGGGTAGCCATTTTAAAAAAGAAAATTGAACGCGAGCCCGTCAACGTTCCTGAAGATGTAATATTTTTTATCGCCGGGCTGATTAAAACCAATATTCGCGAATTAGAAGGGGCATTAATTAGAACTATCGCCTATTCTTTATTGGAGGAGGCGCCGGTAACTTTACAATTAACCAAAGAGGTCCTTAAGGACTTATTAAAAGAGCCCACAAAATTAATTACAGTGGATTTTATCCAGCGCTGTGTGGTGGAAGAATTTGGGATTGCACTGCAGGACCTTAAAACCAAGCGGCGCAATAAACAAGTAGTAATACCCAGACAAATAGCCATGTATTTAAGTAGAGAGTTGACAGAACTCTCTTTTCCTGAAATCGGGGAGCTTTTTGGCGGTAAAGATCATACAACAGTATTACATTCTTATAAAAAACTCAAAGAAGACATTAATCATAACCCGGAATTACGGGAGCGGGTAGAAAAACTTATTCAAGTCATTAAATAATAACTCCCAGGTTATAAACTATATTTTATTATCACAAGTGTTTCTTGTTATGGTAGTTACATGGTTGTTAACAAAAATGACTATGTATTACGGCTATTACGGTTTTAAGGTTTTATATAATATATAAATAGAAGGAGATTAAAAATGAGGTTTAAAGTTGAAAAGAATAGTTTAGTTATCGCAATTCAAACCGTTGGAAATGTAATTACTTCAAAATCTGCCTTACCTATACTTTCTAACATCCTAATAGAATGCCAAGCTAATAGTTTGAAGCTTACCGCTACAGATTTAGATATCGGAATAACCTGTGTAATACCTGTAGATACCCAAGAACCTGGGTCTATTACAATTCCTGCTAAAAGATTTAGCGATATTATTAAGGAATTTCCTGCAGATGTTATTAATGTTGCCACTAAGAAAAACAATCAGATCACAATAGATTCTACTATGTGTCAATTTAAAATTATGGGGCTGGCCAAAGAAGAATTCCCTAAACTACCCGAGTTTAAGGATAAAAAAGCGGTGAAGATAGAGCAGGCGGTTTTAAAACAGGTATTATCTTTAACGTCTTTTGCGGTTTCTTTTGATGAAACGCGGTATGTTTTAAATGGAATACTTTTTAAGATAAGTAAGGGTGTGTTAGTTTTAGTATCGACCGATGGAAAACGGCTTGCGATTGCCGAAAGGAAGTTACCTTTAGAGCAAGATGTAGAAATTAGCATGATTGTTCCAATTAAAACAATACAGGAGTTGAACCGAAACCTAAAAGATGAAGGAGAGTTGTCTTTAGTAGTAAGCAGCAACCAGGTTTTGTTTGATTTAGGCGATGTGGGGGTTGTGTCGCGTTTAATAGAGGGGGAATTTCCGGATTATAAACAAGTTGTACCACCAGCATCTGAAAACAAAATGAAGGTGGGGCGCAGCCAGTTTTTATTAGCAATAAAAAGAGCCGCGCTTTTAGCTACTCAAGACTATCAGGCGGTTAAACTGGAGGTTTTTAAGAATAAGCTGGTAATTTCTAAGTCAACGCCTGACGTAGGTGAGTTTCATGAAGAATTGCCGGTCGAATATCAAGGCCGGGAGCTGGTTATTGGTTTTAATCCTGTGTATTTAATGGATGTTGTAAAAATCCTGAACGACGAGACGGTAAGTTTAGAGTTAGTTGACGCAGAGAAACCCGGAGTTATACGTATTAGCGGTTACGTGTATATAGTTTTACCTATGCGCCTTAATTAGGAAGATGGAGCCATTAAAACGCACAGTAGATCAGGTTATGGCCGGGCTTTCTGCTAAAAAAGCCGCGTCTGTCGACGCTGGGCCGGAGCAGTGGTTAAAAAAAACCTTGACAAAGAAAGAGTTGGGGCATATAAAAGTTAAATATTTCAACAAGGGGATACTCGGGCTAAGCGTAGATTCCTCTACTTGGCTATATGCCTTAAGCCTTAAAAAGGAAGAATTACTCAATAGGCTTAAAAAAGAAAACCCGAAACTAAAAAATATTAATTTACGCATTGGAGAAATATAGTGGTAAAAGAAAAGCAAGAAAAAAAAGGCGAAAAAGAAACAACAAAAAACAACCCTAAACCGGACCAAAAAGCCAAGGCATATGATGCTACCAGTATCCAGGTTTTAGAGGGCATTGAAGCAGTCAGGCGTAGGCCGGCAATGTATATTGGGGACACCTCAATACGCGGGCTGCATCATTTGGTTTTTGAAGTGGTTGATAACAGTATTGATGAAAGCTTGGCAGGTTTTTGTGATTCGATTGCCGTCGAGATTCAGCAGGACAACAGCATAACCGTTGTCGACAATGGCCGTGGGATTCCGGTTGATATGCATAAAACCGAACATAAGCCAGCGGTGGAAGTCGCCTTAACTACTTTACATGCCGGAGGAAAATTTGATCACCGCTCTTATAAGGTATCCGGAGGCTTACATGGAGTCGGGGTAAGCTGCGTGAATGCACTTAGTGACTGGTTGGAGGTAGAGGTAAAGAGAGATGGTAAAATTTATCACCAACGTTATGAGCGGGGCAAGACCGTTTCTAAGCTGGCTGTTATTGGTAAAAGCATGTCCACCGGCACCAAGATTACTTTTAAGCCGGATAAAACAATTTTTAGTAAAACAGAATACTCATACGATATCTTGGCTCAGCGCCTTAGAGAATTGGCGTTTTTGAATAAAGGCCTAAAAATAAAATTAAACGATGAACGTTCGGATAAAGAAACAATCTTTGAATTTTCCGGGGGGATTGTATCTTTTGTTGAGTATCTTAATAAAAATAAAAACCCCCTACACAATAAAGTAGTTTATTTTGAGAAACTCCAAGATGAGGTTAACCTAGAGGGTGCTCTTCAGTATAATGACGGTTATGCCGAGACCATGTTTTCTTTTGCAAACAATATTAATACTATCGAGGGGGGGACGCATCTATCTGGTTTTAAGTCCGCGTTGACTCGTGCGGTAAATCAATATGCTAAATCCAAAAATCTGCTCAAAGATAATATCGCTATAACCGGTGATGATGTACGCGAAGGCTTAACCGCAGTAATTAGCGTAAAGGTTCCTAACCCGCAGTTTGAGGGTCAAACTAAAACCAAACTTGGCAACTCTGAAGTAGAAGGGCTGGTGGCGTCTAGCAGCCTTGAGGCGCTTGCCGGTTATTTTGAGGAAAACCCTTCGGTTGCTAATAAAATTATTGACAAGGTAATCGTGGCTTCGCGCGCCAGAGAAGCTGCGCGTAAGGCGCGGGAATTAACACGTAGAAAAGGCGCCTTGGAAGGAGCAGGCCTGCCCGGTAAATTAGCGGATTGTTCCGAGCGCGACGCCATGCTCTGTGAGCTTTATATTGTAGAAGGAGATTCCGCCGGAGGTTCGGCTAAGCAGGGCAGAGATAGAAGATTTCAAGCAATCCTGCCAATTAAGGGTAAAATTTTAAATGTAGAAAAATCCAGATTGGATAAAATTTTATCAAACGACGAAATCCGTACAATCATCACTGCTTTGGGGACAGGTATCGGAGAAGAATTTGACCTAGCTAAATTAAGATACCACAAATTGATGCTTATGGCGGATGCGGACATTGACGGTTCGCACATTCGTACTCTACTTTTAACTCTTTTATATCGCCAGCTTCCCAAACTGGTAGAAGCGGGTCATGTTTATATAACCCAGCCGCCACTTTATAAAATTAAAAGAGGCCAACGGGAAGAATATATCCAGACCGAACAGCAGATGAATGACATGTTGTTGGATTTAGGCAGAGAGGGCCATAAATTAACCCGCATAAAAGATAAACAAACTTTTACTGACAATCAGTTTAAAGAACTGTTAAGGCTTTTGGTCGAGTTAGATAAGCATGGAAGGTATTTAGAGAAAAAGGGAGTAAACTTTGCAGAATATCTTAGTTTTAGGCACTCAAAGACCAAAAAGATGCCTATTTATAGGGTAAAAGTAGAGGGAAAAGACCAATTTGTTTATTCTGATAAAGAATTAGCTAGCCTTACAGCTAAAGAAGGCAAAGAGGCAGAAGAGGATGTTTTGCACCTTTTTGAAGCGCAAGAAATTGAGGAGCTGGTTTTAAAAACAGAAAAATTAGGGTTTGAATTTGCAACCTATTTTGGCAATAGCATTGCTCCCAAAATTGACACAGCCAAAACAGGAGAGAAAAAGATAAAGGCAGTTTACCGCATTGTAAATGACGATGACATAAAAGAGGTTTTCAGTTTGAAAGAATTGCTTGCTTATATTAAAGAGGTAGCTGCCAAAGGAATGCATATTCAAAGATATAAAGGTTTGGGAGAGATGAATCCGCAGCAACTTTGGGAGACGACTATGGATCCTGAGAAAAGGACCATTTTAAAGGTGACCTTGGAGGATGCGGTTGAGGCGGATAAGATGTTTACGGTATTGATGGGGGACCAGGTGGAACCCCGGCGCCAGTTTATTGAAGACCATGCCCACCAAGTCAAGAATCTTGATATATAAAATTGTGTAAAGTGTAATGTGTAACGTTACATAGGATTAAAATGTACACGCGTAACGAAAAAATAATCGAAGTCTATATTGAAGATGAAGTAAAGGATTCCTATTTAAATTACGCCATGAGTGTAATTGTTGGCCGCGCCCTGCCTGATGTTCGTGATGGGCTTAAGCCTGTACATCGGCGTATCCTTTACGCTATGCGGGAACTCAATCTCGAACACTCCAAGCCCTATAAAAAATGCGCCCGTATCGTCGGTGAAACCATGGGTAAGTACCATCCCCACGGAGACGTAGCCATTTATGATACTCTGGTAAGAATGGCGCAGGATTTTTCTTTGCGCTATCCTTTGGTCGACGGTCAAGGAAACTTTGGCTCGGTCGATGGCGATGCAGCCGCAGCAATGCGTTATACCGAAGCACGTCTGGCCGCAGTTAGCGACGAAATGCTCGGAGACATTGAAAAGGAAACAGTAAATTTCGGGCCAAATTTTGATTCTTCTCTAAAGGAACCACTTCTGCTTCCGGCTGCCCTGCCTAATCTTTTGGTGAACGGCTCAAGCGGAATTGCCGTGGGCATGGCTACAAATATCCCGCCGCACAACTTAAACGAAGTATGCGATGCGATTATTTATCTCATCGATAACCCCGAAGCAGAAATTAAAGATTTAATGCGTTATATTAAAGGCCCGGATTTTCCAACCGGCGGGTTAATCTGCGGCAAAGGCGGAATTAAAGACGCTTATATGGCGGGCCGGGGTAAACTCATGATGCGCGCCAGGGCAACAGTAGAGCATCAGAAGAACGGTAAAGATTTGATTATTTTTACCGAGATTCCGTATCAGGTGCAGAAGTCCGCGGTTATTGAGGCTATTGCTAGTTTAGTCGATGAGAAAAAAATCGAGGGCATTTCGGATATCCGCGATGAATCGGATAAAGACGGCATGCGCATAGTAGTTGAGCTTAAGCGCGATACCGAATCCCAGATTGTTTTGAACCAACTTTTTAAACATACTCAACTGGAAAGCACTTTTGGCATTATCATGCTGGCCTTGGTGGATAACCGGCCCAAAGTTTTAAATTTACGACAGGTACTAGAGTGTTATATAGAGCACCGTAGAGTAGTTATCCGCAGGCGCACACAGTTTGAATTAGACAAAGCCTTAAAACGGGCGCATATTTTAGAGGGTTTAAAAATCGCGCTCAAGTTTATCGACCGCATTATTAAAGTTATTAAACAATCGAAAAGTGCGGATGCCGCCAAGATAAACTTAATGAAGGAATTTGAATTGTCTGAAATCCAGTCGCAGGCGATCCTTGAAATGCAGCTGCAGCGCTTAACCGCTCTTGAGCGCGATAAACTGGACGCAGAATACGCCGAGCTTTTAAAGAAAATTGAATTATGCCGGGCAATTTTAGCTTCACTTAAAAAGATTGAAGCAATCATTAAGGATGATTTAGAAGAATTAAAGAAGAAATACGGAGATTCCCGCCGCACAGATATTGTCGCAGAGGCAGAGGAGCTGGAGGTTGAAGATTTAATTGCTGAAGAGGATGTAGTGGTAACGATTAGCCACGGCGGCTATATTAAACGTCTGCCGGTAAGCTCTTACCGTAAACAAAAGCGCGGAGGTACGGGGGCTACCGGAGCCGAATTAAAAGATGAAGATTTCAGCGAACATCTTTTTGTTGCCTCAACCAAAGATTACTTATTGATCTTTACCGATAAAGGGCAGGTGCACTGGTTAAAGGTTTATGAGATTCCTCAGGCAAGCCGTATATCCAAAGGAAAGGCGATTGTTAATCTTGTGCAAATGGAGGCTGCGGCTAAGGTCAGCTCAACTATTCCTGTAAAAGAGTTCTCCGCGGATAAATATCTGGTTATGGTTACGAAGTTTGGCCAGATCAAAAAAACTAAGCTTGATGCATATGGCAATCCGCGTAAGGGCGGGATTATCGGGATTACCCTAGATAAAGATGATTCATTAATCGGGGTTGAGATGACCGACGGAAAACAGGAACTGCTTATTGGAACTAAGCAAGGCAAGGCCATAAGGTTTCCTGAAGACAAGGTGCGTGAAATGGGCAGAGGTGCCCATGGGGTGCGCGCAATATCTTTGGCTAAAAAAGATGAAGTTATTGATATGGTCGTGCCGCAAAAAAATTCTACAATCCTTACGGTTACAGAATTAGGTTTTGCAAAACGCACGACTATTGACGAGTATCGCTTAACTAGCCGTGGAGGCAAGGGCGTAATTAATATCAAAGTTACCGATAAGAACGGCCAGGCGGTAAATTTAAAAACCGTAAACGATAAAGATGAGTTGATGGTAATTACTCAAAACGGAATATTCTTGCGTTGTGCGATAAAAGATATTCGTGAAACCGGCCGGTCATCACAAGGTGTACGTTTAATCAAGTTGCAGAATAAAGATCAGGTTTCTTGCGTTGCTCCGGTGATCGCGGAGGAAAACGAATAAGGCTTTAATAGACCCTGTCGTCTAGCCTGGTCCAGGACAAGAGCTTTTCAAGCTCTCGACACGGGTTCAAAT
>CAZOSW010000008.1:0-9746 GCA_964582765.1 uncultured Planctomycetales bacterium
TTAGGCAAATTTTCTAATCAAGAGAGCGCGCAGCCTCTGTTAATTCAATTGCAGAGGACCTATGCTAATTGCCGCATAAGGAGGTTATAAAAACATGTCAGTACATCCGTCATTAAATATTTCGGAAAAGGACAAAAAGGCCCGTTCAGTATTAAAACGCACAGAACGCATTAGGCAGATGCAGGAAAAAGGTAGCTGGAAGGAAGGTAATCCGGTTTTCGGTTTACCAAAGCTCAAGACCTTAAGAATTAAGATTAAGAAGGAAAAGGTTGAGAAGGCTGAAACTACGACTGAAGCTGCAGCAGCTCCTGGAGCCGTCGGGGCAAAGGAAGCCGCTAAAGTTGCTCCTAAAGGCCAAGAGAAAAAATAAGGCCAGGTTACAATGTTACTAAATCTTAAATCCAAGATAATATTTATTATCGCCTGCTTTAGTTTTGCGCAGGTTGTATTTGCTGCTACATCCGTTCCTTTTTGCGGCAAGATTAATGCAGATAATATAAATGTCAGGGCTGATGCAACAATAACCTCTGCGGTTATCTGCATTTTTCCTAAAGGTAAGCCCGTAGAAGTTGTTTCTGAAGCTTATGATTGGTATAAAATCCGACTGCCAAAAGAAGCACCTTCTTATCTGAGAAAGGATTTGGTTGAATGCATTAATATGGACCCGGTTACTAATCCGGGAAAATGCCTTAGTGCTAAGGTAATAAAGGATAGGATTAATATCCGTTTGTCCCCGAGTGAATCGAGTTGGATACTTGGAAAAATTAACAGGCTTACGGTAGTTAATATTCTCTCCGAAGACAGGGATTGGTATAGGATCCAACCGGTATATAATAGTTTTGGCTGGGTGAATAAAAAATTCGTTAATAAAGATTTAATGCCGCCGGTAAAGAGCCAAGAGCCTGCTGTAGTTATAAAAGATACAAAGCCTTCTGGCCAATTGATTATAGAAGGCAAGGTTAGCCCATACGGCATAGTTTTATGGCGGAAAGCGACGCATAAATTAATTACTTCCGAAGGTAAGGTATATTTTTTAAAAGGTAACCGTAAAAGCTTAAATAGCCTCAATTATCGCAGAGTTAAAGTAACCGGTAAACTAATCAGCCCTGCAAATAGTAAGTACCCTATTATCGGGATAGATTCTATCGAGGTGTTAAATTGAACCCATTTGGTTTAATCGTTTCATTCGTTATATCATTTGGCCTTTTATTGATTGCAATGACCGTGCATGAATTTGCACACGGCATGACAGCTTATATGCTGGGGGATTCTACCGCAAGCAATAGCGGCAGGCTAACTTTAAATCCTTTGGCGCATATTGATTTGTTTTGGACTATAATTTTGCCATTTGCGCTTTTTTTATCTACCGCAGGGAATTTCGTTTTTGGTGCGGCTAAACCTGTCCCGATAAATTACCAGGCACTTAAGAACCCTAAAAAAGATATTATTTGGATTGGCCTGGCCGGCCCGTTTGCTAATTTTATTTTAGCTTTTATTGTGGCTCAAGTATTAAAATTTATTCCTTCCAACAGCAGTGTTTTCTACTATCTGCTTTCTAATTTACTGACGATTAATGTTGTTTTGGCGGTATTCAATCTTATACCGATTCCGCCTTTAGACGGTTCGCGCGTTTTAATGGGGTTACTGCCTACGAATTTGAGCCGGCAATATGCTGCTTTAGAGCGCTACGGTTTTATCATCCTTTTTGTTTTTATCTGGTTAGGTTTTTTTGACCGAATACTTTGGCCGGTAGTTAGTTTAGTAATCGCGATGATGAGGTAAAGGGGCTTAATATGGATAAAATAACAGTTAACCTGGGCAGGAGATCTTATCCGGTAATTATCGGCGAGCGTATAATTAATCAGCTGGGAGGTATTTTAAAAAGATTAAATATCGGCAGCGACGCTTTTATCATTACGAATAATTTTTTGAAAAATGAATATGGCTTGAAATTAGCACAATCTTTATCTAAATCAGGAATTAATTTTTGTTTTAGAGTTGTACCTGACAGCGAAAAGAGTAAATCTATAGAAACTGCGAGTTCTGTGATTAAGGAGCTAGCCGCGTTTGATAGGAAGAAAAAAGTTTTTATTATTGCTTTTGGTGGCGGAGTAATAGGCGATCTGTCGGGGTTTGTGGCCTCGGTTTATAAGCGCGGAATAAATTACGCGCAGGTCCCTACAACCTTACTTGCTCAGGTTGATTCTGCTATCGGAGGTAAAACCGCCTTAGACCTTGCTTCAGGAAAGAATTTAATCGGCGCTTTTTATCAACCAAGGCTTGTATTTAGTGATGTCGAATTTTTAAAGACTTTAGATAAAAAACAGATTTCTAGCGGAATGGCTGAAGTGATTAAATATGCGGTTATAAAGGATGCGAAGCTTTTTGATTTTCTAGAAAATAAATTTGATGCTGTAACCTCGGCTAATTCCTTTGCGTTTAAGAAAATAATTTATGCCTGTAGTAGGATTAAGGCAAAGATAACTAGCCAGGATGAAAAAGAATCCTTAGGCCTAAGAACCATTCTCAATTTCGGCCATACGGTTGGCCATGCAATTGAGGCGGCAGGCGGTTATAAGGGGTATAATCACGGACAGGCTGTTGGTTTAGGTATGATTGCCGCTGTTAATTTAAGCGTTAATCTCGGATTAATTGATGATAAATTGGCTGTGCGGATTAAGAATTTGATTAAACTTTATGGCCTGCCCACAAAGTTAAAGTCCGCATCCATAGGCAAGATTATCAAAGCGCATTATCATGATAAGAAATTTTCCGGTAAAGAAAATAAATTTGTGCTTATCTGCGCAATAGGAAAGCCTAAAATTGTGCGTAATGTAAAACTGAGTTCAATAAGAGAAGCAGTTAGAAGTATAGCTTAAAGCTACCTATCTGCCGTTAGGCAGGCGCTAGCTAGGTTTACCTGCGGGTTGAAAGAGTGATAATCTTACCTTCTTGTTCAAGTTCTACCCTATTAGCTGTAATTTTCTGAACTTTAGACCCATCAACTGAATCATTTTCCCTTACAATTTGATTATTTATTAGGGCGTAACCGTCATTATCGGAGAAAAATATTCCGTTTAAGACAAAAGTTTCTTTGTCTATTGAAGGGCTTGATTCCTGAATTTTATTTTTCTCTTCTGTCAAAACAGGGCTAATGGGTAGGGCAGGGATGGTAGTTAGTTGGAGGTTTGTAGAATTAATTTTTTTAGAAATATTGGCAGGTTTTACTTTGTCGCGTAATAAACTAAATATAATATTGCCTAAAAAAAGCCCCACTAAAAGAATCAGGATATATAAAAGTACCGGCTTGGGGGCAGGTTTTGAGTTTAAGGGTGCGTTTTCTTTAGCCGCATTTTTTTGAATATATTGCTCTGTTTTTTTTAACGCCTCGTTAATAATGCTCATACGTTTTGCCCCTTGATTAGAGAACCGTGGCCTGGCTTCAGGCCGCCAAAGCCGACAGAATAGTTGTCAAGTTCTTCAACGCACCTTTTTATAATATTAAAATCTATATGGTTAGTTTCACTGACGAATCCTGCCAAAAGCGCCCGGTCGCAGATCATATTAATCAGCCTGGGCGTCCCGCCGGAGAAGCGGCTAATCATATCTACTGCCTCATTACTAAATTCAATTTTTTTCATGGAGCCTGCGACCTCTAAACGGTGGTTTATATAATCTTTTATTTCATCGTTTTCCAGTGGGCCGATATGGTACCTTACCATAATTCTCTGGCGAAGCTGCCTTAGATCATATAAATTAATCCGCTGGTTTAATTCGGGTTGGCCGACCAAAATTACCTGAAGTAGTTTATCTTTTTCCGTCTCCAGGTTAGAAAGCAGGCGAACCTGTTCAAGCAGGGAAGGCTTTAGGTTTTGCGCCTCGTCAATTATCAGCACCAGGTTATTTCCCGCTTCGGATTCTTTGAGCAGGTAGTTATTTAATTCAAAAACCATTCCTAATTTATTTTTATTTTTTGAATTTATTCCGAAGTCTTTGACGATTGATTCTAATAACTGGATTTCAGAAAAGGTAGGGTTTAAGATAAAGGCAGTTTTTACGTTTTTACCGATTTGATTCAGAAAAAACCGGCAGATAGTTGTTTTGCCGGTACCGATTTCTCCGGTTAAAACAATAATTCCTTTTCTTTGGGAAACTCCGTAGAAAAGGTGCGAAATTGCCTCTTTATGTTTTCTGCTGGAAAAGAAGAAGGCAGGGTCGCTGGTAACATTAAAAGGCCGCTCTTTTAATCCGTAATATTTACAGTACATTTATTCACCTGGCATCATTATAACAAAATTGCTAACTTTGTAAATCAATTTAGCTCTTAGGTGTTGGCTCATAGCTCGTAGTAAAACCATATACTGGTGTCTATGAGCTATGAGCCAAGAGCTAACATCTAAACATTTATTTTGTATTTTATAAGGTTTGTAAACTATTGACATATTTATTAATATATGCTATATTTTTTAGATGGCTGAGACGGTAAACAAAAAAGAAAATCGTTGTTTTTCGAGGATAGACTTTCGTTCGAAGATACGTTATCAACTCAGGGGTAAACCGGATTTTGATAGTGCAATTACCAGTAACATAAGTTACGGCGGTTTAAGGTTTAATAATGACAGGTTTATTCCTGCTTCGACTCCCTTAATGCTTGAGATTAAAGTGTTAAACCGGGTATTAAGGCCTATCGGTAAGGTCGCCTGGTCATCATCGCTGGGGCATTCTAACCGTAATCAGATGGGAATAGAATTTATAGAATTTGATAAGCTTGAAAGAAATTATCTCGGTGATTTTATAAACATGCAGCTTTAGTCAATTAGAATTCAATGAAAGGAAATTAACTGTGCCAAGTGAAGTTGTAAAAGAAAAACCAGCCGAAGAAAAACCAAAAGTAGAAAAGCAAACTAACTGCCTTGCTTGCAATAAACTAATAAAGAAGATAAAAAGATATTATCGCAATGGTAAGTTATATTGCAGCAAGAAATGCTGGCGAGCATTTATGAGTAAATCAAAAGCAGAAGCCGCAGAAGAGAAAAAATAATGAAGAGCGCTAAAGAACGCAGGCTACATCCCCGCATAGACCATAAACTTCCGCTTAATCTGGCAGTTAACGGTTATGATTTTTCCACCTCTACTCACAATATCAGCAGCGTTGGCGCCTATTGCCATCTTGATAAATATATGCCGCCTTTTACGAAAATTTCAGTTAAGTTAAGCCTGCCGATTAAAGCCAAAGCAGGCAAGAATACTATTGTTGAATGTAAGGGCGTAGTTGTAAGGGCTGAAGATGAAGCTAGAGGCGGGTTTAACTTGGCCATATTCTTTAATGAAATCCGCGATGAGCAGCGCAAAAAAATAGCCCGGTATGTAAGCCAGTTCTTGCCTTAAAAAAAAGCTCAAATTGGGAAAAATCAGGAAAAATAATCCGCGTGTTAAGCTTATAACGGGCTTCATCTATAAAGATGAGGCCATTTTTATTAAAGCCAGGGATAAGTTAAGAAAAAAATTTGGCAGGATCGATTTTGAATCAGAAGGAATAGATTTTAATTACACAAATTATTATGAATCAGAGATGGGTAAGGAGTTAAAAAGAAGGTTCATCAGTTTTGCTAAATTAATTCCAATTCAGGATCTCTACCGGATTAAACTTTTTACTAACAGGCAAGAGGAAAAATTTTTAGCCGCAAAAAACCGGACGATTAATATTGATCCGGGCTATATCGACCAAGCAAAAGTTGTGCTGGCAACGACAAAGGACTACGCGCATAGAATATTCTTGCGAAAAGGAATTTTTGCCGAAATAACTTTAACTTATAGGCAAGATACTTTTTCTTGCAATGAATGGACTTATCCGGATTACCGCACTAAGGCATATATCGATATTTTTAATCAAATAAGAAAACTTTATGCCCCATAAGGATGAGAGAAGCAAGCAGGTAGAAAGAGTGATTGCTGCTCGAAGCCAATAATTATATGTCAGTTTATCCGTCATACCTTAATGCTTATAAAAGCGGCCAATTAAAAAAAATAGCCAAACGGCTGTTTTTGTCTCTTAAGACTTGCCAGATTTGCCCGCGGCGCTGTAAAGTTGATCGTTTGAACGATAAAGTTGGTTTTTGCAAAACAGCAAAACTTCCTGAGGTTTACAGCTTTATGTGCCATCACGGTGAAGAGCCGCCTGTTTCAGGCAATAAGGGTAGCGGGACGATATTTTTTAGCCATTGCAATATGGGGTGCATCTATTGCCAGAACTATGAATTCAGCCAGCTAGGCCGTGGCAGGCAATATTCCTTTCGAGGGTTGGCAGAAATAATGTTAAAGCTGCAGACAGAGGGTTGCCACAACATTAATCTAGTTACGCCAACGCATGTTTTACCGCAAATACTTAAAAGCTTAGAGCTAGCTATTGCCGGGGGATTAAAAATACCGCTGGTTTATAATACCAGCGGTTATGAACTATCGGAAACTATTAAATTACTTGATGGCATAGTTGATATTTACTTAAGCGACAGCCGTTACGGAGATGATTCCATGGCAGAAGAATTATCGCATGCTCCGGAATATGTAAAATTCAATCAAGAGGCGCTTATTGAAATGCATAGGCAGGTAGGAGTAGTTGAATTTACAAGCGAGGGATTAATTAAAAAAGGCCTGATTATCAGGCATTTAGTATTGCCGAATAAAGTTTCGGCAACAGATAAAATAATGAAATTTATTGCTCAAGAATTATCCGCTGAAACCTATATAAGCTTGATGAGCCAATACCTGCCTTATTATAAAGCTTACACTAACCATAAAATTAATCGCCGCATAAAGCTTGAGGAATATGAAGAGGCTAAGCAGATTTTAGAGCGTTATTGCCTGTCTAACGGTTGGATTCAGGAGTCATACGGACAGGAAAGGTTTGCCGGAGTAAATATCAGGCCTATTTAATCTGCAAAAGGAGTTAGGTGTTTAAAAAAATTATTGCCCTTTTATTTGCTAAACTCTTTAAGATCAACGATTCTCCTCAAAAGATTGCCTTAGGGGTTGGCCTAGGTGTTTTCTCCGGGCTCTTGCCTGCAACCGGCCCGGTGGCTTCCTTATTCCTGGCTTTTATTTTTAGGGCCAACCGCGCAGCGGCATTATTGGGTAGCATGCTTACTAATACCTGGCTTAGTTTTGTAACTTTTGTCTTGGCAATAAAAGTGGGTTCTGTTATACTTAATTTGGATTGGCAACAGGTGCAGCAGAAAGCTCAGCTCTTAATTAAAGATTTTAGTTTGGCAAGTTTTTTTAAACTTTCATTTTTTGATGTGTTTCTACCTGTTATTGTCGGCTATATAGTTATCGGTTTGTTTTTAGGGGCACTTAGTTATTTAATAACCCTGTTAATTATCCGGAGGAATTTCTATGGAAGTAAAACAATTCACCCATAATATCAGAGATGATTTTAACCGCTCGCTCAGCCTTGCCGGTGTTATTCCTTTGCTTGTTTTTGTCTATTTGGTAGTCGGTAAATTGTCTAACTTCAATGCCTTAGTCGGTGAACTCGGCTATATCATAACAGCTACCATTGGCGTTTTTGTTATGGGAATTATAGTCGGAAGAAAGATGCTTATGTCGGTTACTATTAAATTAATCGATGATAACCAGAAGATTTTGGTTATGCAGCAGGAATTAATCGGAAAGAACCGTTTGGCGGCGATTACCGAGACCGTGCTTACCTTAGGGGATCAGGTGAATAACCCGCTTTTGATTATTAGCGGTAACCTTGAACTTTTGGATTCGGAGATTAAAAGCGCAGGCGTTAGCGAAAAGATTCAAAATAGAATTCAAACTATGCGTAATAATTTTCAAAAAATCCGCGAGGTTACGGATAAGATGTCAAAATTAACCAAAACGGAATTAGTCAGGATTCACGGCGATGCGCAGATGATTGATTTAAGCAGATCAACTTAGTTTTTAGTCCGTAGGTATCAATAAAAAGGTTTCCTAATAACTGCGTGTTAATACCTTAGAGCTAAAGGCGGAATGTTAAAATAATAAGGCCAGTATCGTTTGAAGATACCGGCCTTATTATTTTACTTATTTCTTTTTCTGTTATTAGTCTCCGTAGACAGTGGTAGTGTATTCCCCGAAGATACCCAAAATATTTTTGGCATCGTAGTCTACATATTTGATAGTTTTGATTCCTCCCTCTGCGGCAGCAGCTTTAATACTGCAATCGCCGGTTGCAACTAAACCTAAAACTGAAGTAGCTTTAGATGTCCCTACTTTGCTGTAAGATATTCCACCTTGGCCTGCGGCTACAGGGGCTTTAACTTCAGTGTAGATCATTCCCATTGGATATGGAGTAGCACAACCATTGAGCATTACCGCTGCAAATAATACTAAAACAATTAAACTAATTTTTTTCATATTTTCCTCCTTTCTTAGTGTATTCTATCAAAATTATTTAACAATACAAGATTTATTTGGCTTGCTAAAAATAATTTTCGGAGTTAAAATAATAAAAATTAACATCTAGGAGGGTTTTGATGAACAAGATTGTTTTATTAAGGCATGGAGAAAGCACTTGGAATAAAGAGAATCGTTTTACCGGCTGGACTGATGTTGATTTATCTGAAAAAGGAGCCCAGGAAGCAAAGAAAGCCGGAGAGCTGCTTAAGAAGGAAGGTTTTGTCTTTGATCTAGCCTATACTTCGGTATTAAAAAGAGCAATTCGCACGCTTTGGATTACTTTAGATGAAATGGATTTAATGTGGATACCGGTGTATAATTCTTGGAGGCTAAACGAAAGGCATTACGGCGCCTTACAGGGGCTAAATAAATCTGAGACCGCCGCAAAATACGGCGAAGAACAGGTTTTGACCTGGAGAAGGAGTTATAATGTCCCCCCGATGCCCCTAGAAAAAGGTGATCCGCGTTACCCGGGCAATGACCCAAGGTATAAAGATCTTAAAGCCAATGAATTGCCGCTTACCGAATGTTTAAAGGATACGGTTGCCAGGTTCCTTCCTTATTGGCATGAAATAATTGCCCCGAGCGTAGAGAGCGGCAGGCGCGTGATTATCGCAGCACACGGAAATTCTTTGCGCGCTTTAGTTAAGTATCTTGATAATATCCCGGAAGAAAAAATTGTAAATTTAAACATCCCTACGGGAATTCCTTTGGTCTATGAATTAGAGGATAATTTGAAACCGATTAAAAGTTATTATTTGGGTGATCCAGAGGCAGTGAAAAAAGCTATTGCTTCGGTTGCAAATCAAGGTAAAGCAAAATAAAGAAAGGGGGATAGATGAAAAAGATAGGTTTGTTATTTTGTTGTATTGTTTCCGGTTTTTTTATAATTGGTATTTTTACTGTATACGCTGAGGAAGGGGCCTCTTCTAATGCCGTGCAGCAGAAGCCTAGTGGTACCAATTGGAAGCAGGAATTAAGTTCTAATAAGCAGCAAATTAAGGAGCAGCGCGAGCAGGTAAAGCAGAATGCTCAGGAAGCAAGGGCAGAGGAAAAGCAGTTAAAAGAACAGATAAAATCAGCGGAGCAAGCTGGGGATAAGAAAAAAGCCAATCAGCTTAGGGAGCAGCTCATGGCTACGCATCAAAAAAATGTTCAGCAGATGGCTCAAGATAAAAAAGAGATAAAAACTAATATGCAGGATTTTAAGAAAGATGCGCACCAAGCTCGGCAGGAGGGCGCATTGCCTCCTAGGTTTGACAAAGATAACAATCCTCCAGGCCCTAAAGGTGGGCCAGGGACTA
>CAZOSW010000008.1:9846-30451 GCA_964582765.1 uncultured Planctomycetales bacterium
GGGAGAATAAGCCCGGACCTCAAGGCGGACCAGGTGCCAGCCCTAACAGGAAGCCTAGGTTTGACAAAGATAACAATCCTCCAGGCCCTAAAGGTGGGCCAGGGACTAACTGGGAGAATAAGCCCGGACCTCAAGGCGGACCAGGTGCCAGCCCTAACAGGAAGCCAGCTCAAGGGGCAGGTGGCGGTCGTCGAAGATAAGAATAAATAGCCATGGCCTTGTTTCCCGATTAGCTGCGAAACAGTTTCGACTCTAAAGCGGAAACAGGGCCATGTTGAATAATATGTTTCAAAGAATATCTTTAATTTTTAGTTTTTTTATTTTTCTGCTTTTAGGAAATAATTTGGAGGGAGGATTAGCGATGAAATTATCTAGTCCTGATTTTGAGAATAACGCATTAATGCCTGCAAAATTTTCTTGCCTTGGGCAAGGTGTGAATCCGGCATTAATTATTGATAACCTACCTAAAGAAGCTAAGAGCCTGGCATTAATAGTTGATGATCCTGATGCCCTGCTTAAAACTTACGTTCACTGGGTTGTTTATGATATCCCGGTTATGACGCGCATAGAAGAAGATAGTATTCCCGGAACGCAGGGTGTGAATAGTTCCGGGGATATTTACTATGTGAGCCCATGCCCGCCTACAGGGACACACCGTTATTTCTTTAAGATTTATGCCCTTGATAAAATGCTTAGTTTAGATGATGGCGCAAGCAAAGCGGAATTAGAAAAAGCCATGCAGGGCCATATTTTAGATAGAGCGGAGTTAATCGGTTTATATAAAAAGAAGAAATGAGAAAGAGGAGAAAATAATGTTAAATTTATTTAGGGTTACGGCTTTATTCTTTTGTATCGTTTTGTTTAGTTGTTTTAATCTTTTTGCCCAAACTCCTGATATGGGTGTAATTAGCCTTGAGTTTTCAAAGATGGATTCAGATAAAGATAGTTTTGTCAGCCCCAGTGAAATGCAGGCGTATCAGGAGCAAAAATTCCAAGAGCTGGATAAAGATAAAAACGGAGTGATTGATTCAGAAGAACTAACAGCGGATAAAACCAAAATGCATCAGGCTGCTGATGCGGATAAAGACGCCAAGGTTACCAAGGCCGAGTCTAGTTCGCAATTTAGCGAATATTTTAAACAGATGGATAAAAATAACGACAATAAGGTATCCGAAGCGGAGTATACAGATTATTGGAAGGGTATATATTATTTCTAAAAGTATTTTGTTAAAAGGGGACGAAAAAAAGTAAAGCGTCCCCTTTTTATTTTTAAGCCATGATTACTATAAACAACCTATCGTTACAGTTCGGCCAGCGTAAACTTTTTGCCGGAGTAAATATTGTTTTTTCTAGCGGGAATTGCTATGGCTTAATCGGCGCTAATGGTTCGGGTAAATCCACCTTTTTAAAAATTATTTCAGGAGAGATTGAATCAACTACAGGAGATGTTACTGTATCCTTAGGAAAGCGCATTTCAGTTTTAAAGCAGGACCAATTTGCATTTGATCAATATCAGGTTCTTGCTACGGTAATTATGGGGCATAGGCGGCTTTATGAGATTATTACCGAAAAGGAAGCAATTTATGCTAAAACTCCTTTTACAGATGAAGATGGGATGGCTGCCTCAAAACTCGAAGAAGAGTTTAGCGAATTAGGCGGTTGGAATGCGGAATCTAGCGCCGGTAAATTATTAAGCGACCTTGGGATAGAAGAGCCGCTGCATACCATACAAATGTCCCAATTGGAAGCGGGCCAGAAATTTCGCGTTCTACTGGCCCAGGCATTATTCGGAAATCCGGATATTCTACTTCTTGATGAACCCACTAACCATCTGGATGTTGAATCTAGTATGTGGCTTGAGGAGTTTCTTTGTGATTTTGAAAATATTGCTATTGTTGTTTCGCACGACCGCCATTTTTTAGATAAAGTCTGTACGCATATCGCAGATATTGATTTTGCTAAGATTCATCTTTATGCGGGTAATTATACTTTTTGGTCAGAGGCAAGCCAGCTTGCCGCGCGTCAGCGCAGCGAGATCAACAAAAAGATAGAAGAAAAGCGAAAAGATTTAAAAGATTTTATCATGCGTTTTGCAAATAATGCTTCTAAGAGCCGTCAGGCTACCAGCCGTAAAAAAATCCTTGAGAAACTTACTATTGATGATATTGAGCCTTCTAGCCGTAAATATCCTTATATCAATTTTGAACAGGAAAGGGAAGCCGGCAATGACCTCTTGAGTATAAATAACTTATTTAAGAAGGTTGATGGTGAGGTAATGTTTGAACGCCTAAATCTTACTATTCACAAAGGCGATAAAATTGCTTTTGTCGGCCCGAATGACCTTTCTAAGACAGTGCTTTTCGAGATCCTTATGAATGAATCTCAGGCGGAGAGCGGAACTTTTAAATGGGGGGTATCAACCCGCCGGGCCTATTACCCAAAAGATAATTCAGCTTTTTTTAACTCTGAATTAACTGTTCCGGATTGGCTAAGGCAGTATTCACCGAATACCGAAGAGGAGTTTATACGTTCTTTTTTGGGCCGCATGCTTTTTTCAGGCGAAGAAGCGCTTAAACCCGTGAATGTCTTATCCGGCGGAGAAAAGGCGCGTTGTATGTTTGCACGGATGATGGTTACCCAGCCTAATGTGCTTATTTTAGATGAGCCGACTAATCACCTTGACCTAGAATCGATTACTGCTTTAAACCGCGGCCTGGATAGATTTCAGGGAACAATTCTGTTTTCTTCTCATGATCATGAGTTGGTCCAGACTGTAGCAAACCGCATTATTGAAGTTACTTCCCGGGGCTATATTGACCGCATTAGCACAACCTTCGATGAATATTTAAATAATGAGCAAATTAAAGAGCAGCGCCACCAATTATATAAAAAATAGGGGAGGAGATAGCAATGAAGGTTATTGCATTTAATACTAGCAGCCGCCCTGACGGCAATACAGCAATCCTTATAAAGGAAGTTTTTAAAGAGCTGCAAAAGGATAAAATTAAGACTGAGCTTATCCAGCTCGCCGGAGGAAAGATTAATGGCTGCCTTGCCTGCGGCAGGTGTTTTAAAAGAAAAGATAATAAATGTTCCGTAACAGATGATTTAGTCAATAGCTATATTGAGAGTATGATTAAGGCTGATGGAATTATTATCGGGTCTCCAACATATTTTGCCGACTGCACAGCTGCCGCCAAAGCCCTGATCGAACGCGCAGGTATGGTCGCTCGGGCTAATGATAATTTATTTAAGCGTAAAGTTGGCGCTGCAGTTGTTTCAGTAAGGAGGGCAGGGGCAATTCATGCCTTCGATTCGATAAATCATTTTTTTACGATTTCTGAGATGATTACCGTAGGTTCCAATTATTGGAATATTGGGATCGGCCGAGAAATTGGCGAGGTAGAAAAAGATTTAGAGGGCCTTAACATAATGAATACGTTAGGTAAGAATATGGCCTGGCTTTTAGAGAAAGTTTGTAATTAAGGAGAGATGATCGATGAGTAGTAAAGTTTACTTTATTCCGCTTGCCCGCTCTGATAATCTTCAGATTATTAATGAGAAGTTAAAAGAATTATTAGACAAGAGTAATCTCCTGGATCTTATCGAAAAGAATGACAAATGTGCCGTAAAAGTACATTTTGGCGAAGAAGGTAATACCGGTTTTGTAAGGCCTGAGCACCTGCGTGTGGTTTGTGACGAGATTAGAGCCAGAGGCGGGGATACATTTTTATCAGACGCAAATACGCTTTATCGTGGGAAGCGGCTTAATTCTAAGGATCATTTAGCCCTGGCTTATGAACACGGGTTTACAAAAGAAATTACAGCAACAGATGTTATTATTCCCGATGACAGTAAACAGGAGAACGTAATTTCTGTGCAGGTCAACCAGAAATTCATTAAGCAGGCTAAACTTGCCCGTATTTTTATTGATAGTGATGCAATTATTGCAGTTAGCCATTTTAAAGGCCATATCTTGACCGGTTTTGGCGGGGCGCTGAAAAACATCGGCATGGGGTGCGCTACAAGAGAGGGTAAGCTTGCGCAGCATTGTGATTTGGCTCCTGTTGTTCAAACTGAGCGATGTATTGGTTGCGGCGAGTGTGTAAAAATTTGTCCGGCAGGGGCAATTCATCTTGAGGATAAAAAATCAATTTTAGATAGCTCAAAATGTATTGGTTGCGCAAGCTGCCTGGCGGTATGCCCGACTATGGCAATGTTTATTGATTTTGCAGCCGGCGTTAGTGTGCAGGAAAAAATGGTTGAGTATAGCTTAGCGGTGCTTAAGGAGAAGAAAAACAAAGCAGGGTTTATAAATTTTGCTATTAAAATCAATAAGGAATGCGATTGTTGGGGGATGGAAAATCCGCAGATTGCTCCTGACATCGGGATATTGGCATCAATGGATCCGGTAAGTATTGATAAGGCAAGTTTTGACTTAGTAAATAAAACCTGCGGCCGGGACATCTTTAAGGAGACCCATCCTGATCAAAACGGTTTAATGCAGCTTAAGACAGCTCAGGAAATAGGGCTGGGTAATCTTGACTATGAGTTAATAGAATTATAGTAGACGAAGTGATATAATAATTCA
Source organism: uncultured Planctomycetales bacterium (assembly GCA_964582765.1). GTDB lineage: Bacteria > Omnitrophota > Gorgyraeia > Gygaellales > Profunditerraquicolaceae > UBA6249. The sequence continues at coordinate 14,438 of CAZOSW010000008.1, forward strand.
ATAGTTTGATTGAAAGCGGAGGAGTAATGGAAGCTTGGGGTAATAGCCTGAATCGAAGGAAATCCGAACGCACGTTTATCCCTTATACTTTTACCTATAGCGTGGAGGAGCCTTATGATTTACGTATCAGCCTGGGAGTAGCAGATGATGTAGAGGTTTTAATGCTAAATTTAAGCGATTTGGGTTTGGCTATTGTAACAAACGATAACCTTCCTATAGGCGCTAAACTCCTCCTTAAATTTAATCTTATGAATTTAAATTTAACCGGTGAAGAACGCTTCAGGCGTATAGAGATTTCCGGGGAAGTAACCTCTAATGTTATTTTTTCGAATGCAAGCCATAGGATAGGCATAAGTTTTAATAAGATTTCAGAAGAGGATAAAGCAGCAATAGGTGAATTTGTAAAGCTTAGAAAAATTCCATCACAATAATGGCAGGGTATAATTAAGAGGCGATATGAATAAAAAAAATCTATCTACAACTGCGTGCAGGGATTTGGTTATAATTGCCCTGGTTTCAATTTTCATATTTATACTTTCTTATTTTTTCGATGTATTTAAATTTCTTATAAATTTATTGGAAAAGCATCCCCGATGGATAACCTATGTTGATGAAATTATTACCGGACTTTTGACTTTAAGTATTAGTTTTGCTATTTTCTCATGGCGAAGATGGTGTGAGCTAAAGAGAGAAACTGCCCAGCGTATGAAAATACAGGAGGAACTTATCAGGCTTGCCAATACAAAGGCAGAAACAGAAAGAATTATCAGTAAACAGCTGCATTGCGAGATTGAAGAACGAAAAAAATAGGATAGCTTAAGAGGAGGTTTAATGTTTAGAGAAAAGATAAAAGTCCTGGATTGTACAATTCGCGACGGCGGATTAATGAATAATCACGATTTTGACCTGCGTTTTGTGCGCGAAGTTTATAAGGCGCTTTCTGAGGCCGGCATAGATTATATGGAGATTGGCTATAAGAATTCCAAACGCCTCTTTAGTCCAAAAGAGTACGGGAAATGGAAATTCTGCGATGACCAGGATATAAGGAAGGTGACGGAGGGGATTGAATCCCGGACTAAGATTTCTGTTATGGTGGATGTGGACAGGGTGGATATTGAAGATGTATTACCTAAGGAGGAGAGCCCTGTAGATATGATTAGGGTTGCTACTTATGTTAAGGATGTGGATAAGGCAATATATCTGGTGAATCATTTTGCGGATAAAGGATATGAGACTTCGGTAAATATAATGGCCATATCCCGTGCTTTGGATAATGAGTTGACTGAATGTCTCCAGCAGTTAGAAAAAGAGTCTAAAGCAAAAATAATTTATATTGTAGACAGTTTTGGTTCGCTTTATCAGGAGACAACGGAGTTTCTAATTAAGAAGGCAAAGAATATTTTGAAAACTAAAGAAGTCGGGATGCACGCGCATAATAACCAGCAGCTTGCGTTTTCCAATACAATTGAGGCGATTATCCATGATGCTAATTATGTGGACTCAACTATATTTGGCTTGGGCCGGGCAGCGGGGAATTGCCCGACTGAGTTAATACTGGGATTTTTGAAAAATCCGAAATATGATATCCGACCGGTCCTTGATGTAATTTCTAAGGAGTTTATTCCTTTACAGAAGAAAATAGAGTGGGGATATTTTATCCCCTATGCAATAACGGGAATTCTTGATGAGCATCCGCGTTCAGCAATCGCTTTGCGCGAGAGCGACAAAAAAGAAAATTACCGCCAGTTTTACGAAAAGCTGGTTGGTGAGGTTGAGGAATAAAATGGATTTAGGGGGTTTTAAGAAAAAACCGATTCTCGGAATTTTACGGGGAGCCGAAGTTGAAATAGTCGAGCCATTAGTGGAGACGGTAATTTCCGCTGGCCTTAAGGCTTTAGAAATAACCATGAATACCAAAGGCGCTGTGGAATTAATCCGTAAGGCAAAAAATATTTCCGGTACCAGGCTTGCCCTAGGCGCAGGGACAGTGCTTACGATGCAGGATTTAAAAAGTGCCTTAAAAAGCGGCGCTAGTTTTATCGTAATGCCGGTTTTGATTAAAGAAGTCGTAAGGTATTGCCTAAAGAATAAGATACCCGTATTCCCCGGGGCGTTTACTCCGCAAGAGGTCTACCAAGCTTGGGAGGCAGGCGCAACTATGGTTAAAGTTTTCCCGGCAAATTTCCTCGGACCTGAATATTTTCATCAGCTTAAAGGTCCATTTAATAAAATAGAACTGTTGGCTTGCGGTGGCATAACCCCTGAAAATTTAAAGGATTATTTTGCAGGAGGCGCCAGCGCAGTATCTTTTGGCGCAAGTATATTTAGAAAAGATTGGTTGTTAAATAAAGATTTTAAAGCAATCGGTACTGCAGTCAAAAGATTTATTAATTCCTGGGAAATTTTCTCTAAACCCAAATAAATTATGCTCACCGCAATATTCTTACTCGCAGTTGTTTTGTTCACAATAGCTTATATAAAATACGGCGGTTTTCTTAAAAAACATTTCCAACTGGATAATAAGAATCATCCTCCTTCGCATCATATGTATGATGGCGTAGATTATGTCCCTGCGCCTGCGCCTGTCCTATTCGGCCATCATTTTTCATCCATCGCCGGCGCCGGCCCGGTTTTAGGCCCGATAATTGCCGGTATTGCCTTTGGCTGGGGCCCGGTATGGCTGTGGGTTGTGATTGGTTCAGTTTTTATCGGCGGAATCCACGACTTTTCAAGCTTAGTAATTTCTATCCGCAACCGTGGCCGTTCTATCGCAGAGATCGCTAATACATACATGTCTAAACGGGCATATCATTTGATGCTCGCATTTATCTGGCTCTCTTTGGTATATGTACTTACTGTTTTTCTGGATTTAACTGCCAATACCTTTAAGCTCGATGGGGGAATAGGCACTTCATCAATACTTTTTATATTGCTTGCGGTTGGTTTCGGGATTTCCTTATATCGCTTAAAAATACCGTTAAAGTGGGCAACTTTAGTATTTGTCCCGTTATTATTTTTCTTTGTCTGGCTGGGCCAGAAGATACCTTTAAATAATATTCCCGAGATTCTGGGAGATAAAGCCAAGACTTGGGATATTATATTGATTATCTATTGTTTTATTGCTTCCGTTACCCCGGTTTGGATATTATTACAACCGCGGGATTATTTATCCAGTTTTATGCTTTATGCCTCGGTGATCGGCGGATTCTTTGGGATTCTTTTAGGCGGCCTGCCGCTAAATTATCCGGTGTTTGTCAGCTGGAATACCCAGGATTTAGGTCCGATGTTTCCTATATTGTTTGTAACTGTTGCCTGCGGGGCAATAAGCGGTTTTCATGCTATTGTTGCCAGCGGCACTTCTTCCAAGCAGTTAAAAAAAGAAACTGACGCCTTGCCTATCGGTTATGGCGCTATGCTGGTTGAAGGCCTGGTTGCGATAATTGCTTTATGTACCGTAATGATTATCGGCAGAGATGATCCTTTAGCGGCCAAGGCGCCATTAGCAATTTATGGAGCGGGTATGGCTAAATTTTTGTCCGTATTTGGTATCCCGGAGAAATTTGGTTTTGCTTTCGGGTTATTGGCCTTATCTACTTTTATCCTGACCACACTTGATACTGCGACCAGGCTCGCGCGTTATATCTTCCAGGAATTTTTCAATATAGAGGGCAAGCGCACGCGGTATCTGGCAACTGCGGCTACTTTATTTTTACCGGCGGTTTTTGTTTTAATTAATATTAAGGATGTAAATGGCAATGTCATTCCTGCCTGGAAAAGTATCTGGCCGATTTTTGGCGCAACTAATCAGCTTTTGGCAGGGCTTGTGCTTATGGTCGTAGCTGTTTGGCTTAAGAAGAAGGGGAAACATATCTGGTTTGTAGTTATCCCTATGGTATTTATGCTGGTTATGACCCTGTGGGCATTGTTACTTATAATCATCAAATATAAGCTGAGTTTTATTGGTTTTATCGGAGCAGTAATACTGTTTTTAGCGCTTCTGCTTATTTTAGAGGCAATTGAGATATTTGAAGTAAAGTATCACACTAAAAGAATATTAAAAAGAAGGTAATTCGGCTGTTTATTCTGTTATCCTGCCAGTTTTTATAGGTTGACAATCTTAGGTACCTGAGATACAATTTGCTTAATCATGAAGAAGCGGGCGGTTCCATTATTACTGGCAATTTTACTGGTTTTACCGCCTCCGTGCTTGCTGTGCGCAGAGACTAATTTTGCGGTAACGAAACCTACCAAAGATACTCTTACCAAACCAAACCAAGAGATTACGAAGGCAACAAATAAAAAATCTGCAACCATATCCGATGCCGATGCTATGTCTGCGGAGGTCGATTTCTACCGCGGTAATTATGAAAATAGCGAAAGAATACTTAGGGCGCTTAAAGCCAGGCATGACCGTAATTTTGCGCTCTGGAGCAATGATCTGGCTTCTCTTTATCTTACAGAGGGTAAGAATAAAGAGGCAAGAGAATCACTTAGTGAAGCCTTCTTATTAATGAATGATTTCGAAGCTTTTAAAAATCTTGAATCTAAAGCTTTAGGAATTACCGGAAATGAAGCGTCTAAAGCCTATAAGGGGGATCCTTACGAGAAGGTATTAAACTCTTTGTACCTGGGGTTATTGCTTATCGATGAAAATGATCTTGATAATGCCGCTGCTTCTTTTAAAAATGGCATTCTCTGTGATTCAGACGTAGAGGGTGAGCTTTACAAGAGCGATGTTGCTCCGTTGTATCTTCTCGCCGCAAGAACACAGATAGCTGGCGGCAATCAAGGCCTGGCCGACGATTACCTGAAAATGGCAAAAGAGGCCTACTATTTATCTCATCCTCTTAATAGGCAGATAGTTTGGGAGGAGCAGATTCTGCTGACTAAGAAAGCTGACGCTCAAAAGGAATTAAAGAAACTTTTAGGCAAAGATTCGGATACTGCGGGTGAGAAGAAGATAAACAAAAATACCCAGAAGAAAGCGGATATTTTAAAGTCTCAGATAGATTCTCTGGACAAACAGATAAAAGATAAAGTTGCTCAAAGGGAAGAAAATAACAAGAAAATAGCTTTGCCTAATTTTAACAATTTTCTCAGCCAGCAGAATAATGTAATTCTTTGTATTGAGTCCGGAAAGGCTCCGCTAAAAGTTCAGATCGGCCAATACGGCGAAAAAGCGGTCTTTAAATTAAAACCCTATAAAGCTAAAAGATTCTCTGTTACCCTTGATAAGAATATCAATATTGATAAAAATTGTTTTTCTAATAACAATGATATAATGTACCAGGCCCAAACACGTGGTGGAAGAAAAATGGACGGGATTTTAAAAGGCAAGGCTCAGTTTAAGGAAACAACAGCCCAGGTTTCAACTGCCTTTATTGGGATGTCTGCGATAGCGGCAACCGCTACTGCATTTTCAGGAGGATCCGGAGATAGTAGTACCGTAGGACTTGCCATAACAGGAGCTTTTTTAGTTGCCGGCCTGGTAATGGCAGCAGCTAGCGCGGCAGCAAATCCTTCTGCTGATGCCAGGCATTGGAGTTATCTTCCCGCTGAAATTCAGATTATACCATTTAGCGTTGCAGGCGGAAAGCACCACATCAGTTTAATATCTTGTGATGATTCCGGAAAAGAAATTAAAGGACTGGGATCAGAATTTGATATTGAAGTTAAGAATACAGGCACAACCGTTATTTTTAAGCGTATATTTGAGAGGATTTAAATGAAGAGTTATTTTTTTGCTACTGTACTAATTTGTTCTATTTTTCTCTCAGGCTGCGCTAGCCCCTATGTCTTAAGAAAACAGCAGAAAACCCTGGTTATTTCTCCGGATGAAGGAGTAGTTTTGTTTACTGCAGAGGTGACTTCGGGGAAATACAGGCCTTTTCAATACAACATTCAGGAAATAAATCAGTATAAATTTTACGGGGCTCTGAATAAATATCTAATCCCCTGCGTGCCGGAGAACATTAGCGGAATGTTTCTTGTATTCGGCCTTAAACTTCCTAAAGGGACATATAAATTAGATTCTTTTAACGGGCAATTAGGAGGATTTTTTGGTTACCAGCATTCTCTTGCCGCAGGTAATATTTTTGATGTTACCCCTATGAAGATAACCTACGCCGGCAGGCTTGTTTTTAACTGGAGCTGCGCAGGTTACAGCCAGTTAAATCTAGTAAAGGATGAATACGATACGGACCTGGAATTAGAAAAGAGGGCTTTTCCTGTGTTAACAGGTAAAGAAATCATAAAGGATCTGTCTTATTAGAAAGGAGAATTAAGGATGAAAAAGTTATTTTTGTTACTTACGTTACCTTTATTTATGTTTGGTTGTGCCACACTAGAGACCTCGCATACGCGAACTATCCTTCCGGATGAGGACGACAACCTGGGGGGTACAGGTATTGAATCTACGGATATACGCACAGTTGCCCGGAAGATGGCAGTTTCAATACTTGAGGTTCCTGAGATAGCTAAGGCTCAAGGAACTGCGCCAAAGATTGCGCTTCTTCCTGTTAAGAATTCAACCCGCTTTTTAATTAATCAAGATATTTTTACCAAGAAGATTCGTATCCAGTTAAACGAAAATGCTCAAGGTAAGGTTCGTTTTCTTGCCCGCGACAGGATAGAAGATGTTATGCAAGAGAGGCAGCGCAAGAGAGATAACCTCGTTGGTGCCGGCAAAGAAGCGGATATGATGGGGGTTGATTATTATCTCACCGGAGAACTTATGGGGATAAGCAAAGCCGCAGGGGGGGATAGGTCAGATTATATATCCATGTCTTTCCAGTTGATTGATGCGGAGACCAGTGAGATTATCTGGGAAAACGAATATGAGGTAAAAAGAGTCGGGGAGGCAGGAGTAGTTTACCAGTAAATTAAAGGGAGGTTTCTATGAATAAGAGTATCGTTGCAATTATTCTTGCTGTTATATTTATTGCCGGTTGCTCGATGGCTCCTGCTAAAGGCAAAAAACCTTTTTGGGCGCGCGACTATATCGAAGAGAATGATACCTTCGTGCATTTAGATAGCGGCTTAGAGGGCTCCTTAAGGCTGGTAGAAGAGGCTACGGGTAAAACTGAAGATGGCCGGTTAATCGTGAAAGCCAAGCTGATGAATAGATACACGCAAACGCTGCGAGTCCAAATACAGACTATCTTTAAAGATAAGGATGGGTTTGCTACAGGTGATGAAACTAATTGGGAGCTGATCCTGATACCTGCCAAAGCCTATCATTATTATGAAGCCAAGGCAATGAATGCTAGATCAGAAAAATATGTGATAAGGTGTAGGTATGCAAAATGAGGGGTGTGATATGAGAGGTGTAATTTTCTTTAGTATTTTATGTCTATTTGTTTTTTGCGGTTTATCTTTCGCGCAAGGCTCCGAAGAAAAAAGTTTTAATTATGAGCAGAAGATGCTAAGCAAGGAGATAAAAAAAGATTTAAAGGTTAAAGTTGCTATTTATGTACCGCAGGAAGCACTTAAAGTCGAAGGTAGCCCCTTTAATCTGGAGGAGCCAAAGGAAGGCAAAGAGAAAGATATTAAAGTTGACATTTCTTTAGACGCAGATAAGCGCAAAGAGGAAATAAGGAGTCAGCCAAACAGCGCGATACTCACCGGTTTATTGGTTGATAAACTTGCTGTGACTGATAAATTTATTGTGGTTGAGAGGAAAGATATAAATGCTGTTTTGCGTGAAATAAACTTTGAAAAATCTAAATGGGTTAGCCCAAAAGAAGCAACAAAGATAGGCAATCTTTACGGCGTAAAATATATCATTATCTCTGAGTTGCTGAAGAATAAGCGTAGGACCGAAGTTTCGCAAGAGGATTATACTGTAACTTTAAGGATGTGCGAGTTAGAAACCGGAAGGGTAGCGGCTTCCGGAGTGGGCCAGGCTTCTACTGTAGATGCGGCAATTACTCAGGCAGTAACTGCAATTACCGATAAAGTAAAAAGCCAGCCGTGGAGTTGCGTAATTGCCAAGGTAGAAGGGGATAATGTATATTTGAATGCGGGTTATGATGAGGGGCTTGAGAAAAAGATGGCCTTGGGTGTATATAAGACAAAAGAGAAGATTGTTGATCCGCTAACAAAAGAAATACTTGGTTTTGACAATCAGAAGATCGGCAAAATTGAAATAACGGATGTTATCGGTGCGGATTTATCCAAGGCAAAGATACTGGAAAAAACAGAGCCGATAGGCGTAGGCTCTATTGTACAAGCTAAAGACAGCACTAACCAGGGTAAAAACTTAATCGATATGTGGAATAAGAGTTCCGCAGGATCGACAAAAGATTGGGATAAAAAATAAGCAGAGTTTGTTTATCTAAAAGCCCTCGCAGGTAAAAAATATGCTTGCGGGGGCTTTTTATTTTATAAATAATTATGCTTTGAGATGGTTCTATAAATGTGTTAAAATTATAAAAGAGCATAGGAAGGAAAAATGAAAAAAAGAAAAAAGATCCGCCTTAAATTTGCCAAAGCTAAAAAGAAAGATGTTGAGAAGAATAAAAACAAAAATATAAGCAACTATAACTATAAGATTGGGAATAAAAACATTAAATTAACCGTAGAGAGGGTGGAGGTATTAAAAAAATCGGATCTAACAGATTCGATTTTTTATTATAGCTGCGCATTTTGTAATAAGGATTTTGATCCTGATGTCCAAACCTGTCCTGACTGCGGCCGGCCTTTAGCAAAGGTTAATCTTAAAAAATGCCAGCTTTGCGGAGCCAAGAATAATCCGGCCAAGCAAAACTGCTGGGTATGTAATGGGGCTTTTCCGAAACTGGAAGAAAGAATAGAAAAAGAATCGCAGATTTTGTTGACATTAAATATAAATAATTATTTCTATAGAAACACGGATAAAGTATTAGAATTAGGCATGCGCAGGCTTTTCGAGGATTTGATTTCTACTAATTTCAGCAAGGAGCCGTTAGAGGCTTGGGCAAAACTACATGAAGGGGAAGTAGAGTTTAGGAAAGAATTCGCCAGAGAAGAATGCAGGAATTTGGCAAATGAGTCTAAGCATAGAAGCCTTATCTATATAATTGCTATTCTTATGCCGGTTATTATTTGCTTGATGTTATTCGTTGTTTTTTGGTCTAAATAAATATTTTTAAAAGGCAAATATGTTAAGAAAGATTATCTATTTTGCAATAATTGTCTATGGGGTATTTTTTTTCTATCATAAATTTGTAGCTTCTACAGTGGAGCCTTTCTTTAAGGGTAAAGCCGGCAATGTTGATCTTTATCAATTAAATATTAAGGATATTCAAAAGGCCGAAACAATGTTAAAAGAAGAGGGAATGTGAGCGATAAAAATGAATAGAGAATTCAAAGAATACGAAGTGGGTGATCCGGCTATTGATAGCTTAATAGATGAGCTTGTTAAGAAGTCAAGCTCTCCTGAAAACGGGCACTTATTGAGAGAGATGATTACGACTGCTGTTAAGTTAGGCAGAGAATCCAGCGACAAGGGAGACCTTAAGCTTGTAAACAACGCCTTAAAGGAATTACGATATTCTTTCAGGATTTTTGCCCCTTACAGAAATATTAAGAAAGTTATAATATTTGGCTCAGCGAGGTCTAGGAAAACATCAGCCGAATATAAGATGGCTGAAGAGTTTGCAAGGAAACTGACTGAAAGGGGTTATATGGTTGTAACCGGAGGCGGTCCGGGGGTTATGGAGGCAGGTAATAAAGGCGCAAGAAGCGGAAAGGATTTTGCTTTAAATATCCGCCTTCCTTTTGAGCAAAAACCCAATCCCTATATTGACGAAAAGGAGAGATTAATAAATTTTAAATATTTTTTTACCCGCAAGCTTACCTTTGTTAAGGAGACCGATGCTACGGCACTGTTCCCAGGTGGTTTTGGCACAAATGACGAAGGTTTTGAGATGCTTACGCTGATTCAGACCGGAAAATCCCGGCCGAGGCCGGTAGTTTTAATGGAGCCAAAGGGCTCTACTTATTGGGCAGACTGGAAAACTTTTATCAAGAATCATCTTGTTAAAACCGGCTTTGCTAATAAAGATGATCTTAATATTTTTTGTATCCTAAAGAGCGCCGATGAAGCGGTTAAATACATAGAGGATTTTTATAAGGTGTATCACTCGATAAGATATATTTCAGGCTTAACCGTAATAAGATTAAATAAGAAACTTAGCGATAAAGCCTTAAGTTTGATAAATCAGGAGTTTAATGACATTCTAACCAGCGGAGAAATTTGCCCTACACAGGCGATGAAAGAAGAAATTGAGAAAAATGAGTATCCTGGCTTACCTCGGCTGGTTATGAATTTTAATATGCGCAACTATGGCAGGCTTTGCCAGTTAATTCATGCGATTAATAGAGATTAAAGGCCCTGCTTAAATTATATTGTAAGAATATTCTGAAATGTTATAATATACCTATGGCCCCTGAGAGAAGAAAAGCGCGGAGATTTTTATTAAATCTTTCCATAAATAAAATTAATATCCAGGGAGTATCCGGAAAGGTGCTGGATTTTTCTCGCAGAGGAATGAAGATAATTTTAGACACTCCGGATTTTAATGACAAGCCTGATATTCAGGTATCTATTAACAGGCCGGATTATAACCATCAGATTCTTGTTACTGCTTCTGTAATCTGGGTAAAGCATTATGAAGGCAAAAGTGAAGTCGGCTTGAGATTTAAAAAAATCCCTATTGAGGCTAAGGCCGATTTTTTAAAATATGGCTACAGTATGTGGTTAAAAAACAAATCTTCTCGCCAGTAATAACCCGGGATAAGTTTCTATGTCAGGAGCCATTTATTATTTTTCCGCAACCGGAAATTCTTTATCTGTAGCAAAAGACCTTGCGCAGGCATTGGGGGATACTCAGCTTATCCCGGTTACCAAAGCCCTAAGAGATAATAGCGAGCAATCCTTTGATGTTGTTGGTATTGTTTATCCTGTCTATATGTTTGGCCTGCCACTTATCATTGCAGAGTTCCTTAAGAAGATAAAACTTCAACCCAAAACATATATCTTTAGCGTTGCTACCTTAGGCGGCAAGCCGGGCCGGGCGCATACGCTTGCCAGCAACATCCTTAAGAACCGCGGCCTCAAACTTGCCGCTGGTTTTTCAGTGCTTATGCCAGGTAATTATACCCCGCTTTATGAAGCTATATCTAAGGAAAAGCAGGATGAAATGTTTAAAGAAGAGGGGAATCGGATTAAATTTATCTCTGAAAATGTAATTGCCAGAAAGCGCGGCATAAGAGAGGAGAAGCCGGTTATTCTAAATTATTTGCTTTATAGGCTTTTGTATCGAGGCGGGATATCGCTTGTTCCGTTATCCGGCAGGAACTTCTGGGTAACTGAGGCCTGTATTAAGTGCGGAGTTTGTGCTAAAATTTGCCCTGTTGAGAATATTGAATTGGTTGGAGGCAAGCCAAAATGGCTTGATCATTGCCAACTTTGTATGGCCTGTTTGCAGTGGTGCCCGCCTGAGGCAATTCAATATGAAAAGAATACGCTCGGTAAGAAGCGCTATCATCATCCGGCAGTCAGCGCACAGGATATTTCGGAGAGGCTCAAATGAAAAAAGAAAAATATTCAAATAATTATATAATAGAACGCCGGCGTTTTATCCGTCATCCAATATCCCTGCCCCTTGCGTATAAGGTTATTAAGCCAAGAATAAGCCAGGCCTGTGAAGATATGCAGGCTGAAACAAAGAATATAAGCGTAGGGGGGTTATCATTCCCGGCAATAAAACCTGTTAAAACTGATTCTATGATTGCTATAAGCATGCCTTTTGAGGGCAAGGTGTTCAATGTCAAGGCAAAAGTTGTCCGTTGCGATAATAATCCGGAGACAAAACTTTATGATATAGCGGTAAATTTTTTCAGGCTTCATGAAGCTTTTAAGGTCAAAATGATCGAGCAAATTTATCTTATTTCGGAATACCGTGATTTGCTTATTTTGCAATCAGGCAAGGGGATTTCTCTTGAAGAAGCATCACGCAGGTGGGTGAAGCGATTTTCCAAGCGATTTAAGAGGCTTTATTGGTAATACTCAATGATAAGAAGTTTATGGATTTAGGAGGTGTCAGGTGAAAAAAGTTTTTTATTTGCCAGTTATCTTAGGATTAGTTTTTATTGTCACCGGTTGCCAGACTAATAAAACAAGGGTTGCTGAAGGGGCTGGCATCGGAGGGACTGTTGGTGCAATTGCCGGAGGGATCCTTGGTTATCAGAGCGGCCATCCTTTGCAAGGCGCCGCAATAGGAGGCGCAATAGGCGCAGGCACAGGGGCGGTAGTCGGTTCACAGATTAATAAGCCCGGCCAGGAAACTCAAACTCAGGCCTCTAGGCAAATTACTATGCAGCAGATAGTTGATTGGACTAAGCAGGGAGTTTCAAGTGACGGGATTATATCTAAAATCAAAGCCGCAAATCCAAAGTATTCTTTAACTGCGGATGATGTTGATTATTTAAATAAGCAGGGCGTAAGCCAGCGTGTTATCGAAACAATGCAGGCTTATAAATAATATTAAATGGAAGTAAAAATAGTCCGCAGCCCGAGGCGTTTTCGGACAATTAGCGCTCGCCTTGTTAAAAACACTCTTTTGGTTAATGCCCCTTTAATGCTTTCTCAAAGGCATCTGGAAAAGATTGTCGCTAATTTTAAGCTAAAATTCGAAAGAAAAAAAATAAAAGGCGATTTGGACAAAAGCGATAATCTTATAGAGAGGGCTAAGAAGATAAATGAGAAATATTTCGGCAACAGGCTTGTGGTTAATTCAATACAATATGTTACCGGTCAAAATAGTAGGTTTGGTTGTTGTAACCATAGCTTAGCAAATATTCGCATATCGCATAGGATAGGCTTTATGCCTGAATGGGTCAGGGATTATGTTGTGTTTCATGAGATGGCGCACCTGGTTGAGCCGAACCACAGTAGCGCATTCTGGGATATTGTTTCTCGTTATAAGTTAGCTGAGAGGGCCAGGGGTTATCTTATGGCAGTTGGACTTGATATCGAATAGATGAAGAGGTTTGATCCCCTTTATTTTTTTCTTGACATACCACACAAATGTGTGGTATATATGTAGGTATGAAAGATAAGCCATATCTGACGCCAAAGCAGGAGAAGGTGCTTAATTTTATTCGAAAACGCGTAGGAGAGAGGCTCCCTCCTACAATTAGGGAAATAGGAGAGGAGCTGGGGTTTAAATCCACCGGAACAGTAAGGGATTATTTAAAGGCTTTAATGCAGAAAGGTTTGGTGAGGCGTATGAATAACAAATCCCGGGCAATTGAGTTAACGCAACACGCGTCTTTTAAAATTCCTATAATCGGCACAATTATGGCCGGTAAGCCGAATTTGGCTTATGAAGAAATTCAGGGTTATGTTGATGCTGATGATTTGTTTCTTGGCCGCTTGGGCCTTGATGATGTTTTTGCTTTGCGGGTTAAAGGCGATAGCATGATTAATGCCGGCATCCTTGATGGCGATGTTGCGATTATTAAGAAACGCCCCAATGCCGACAATAATGATATAGTTGCCGCGCTATTAGATAATAATGAAGTTACTTTAAAAAGGCTTAAATGTAAAGCCGGTAAGTTTCACCTGGAAGCTGCTAATTTAAATTACCCGCCGATTTTTGAAGAGTTTAAGGTTATAGGCAGGCTTATTACCGTAATCAGGAAATACTAATAAGGTTTTAGATCGTAGCTCTTAGGTCGTAGAAAATCAACGGTTTCCTAAGAGTTAAGACCTATGAGCTAAAAACTAAATTCAATGAATCAAAATAGTTTTAATCCTAAGGCGCGCTGGGATAGGTTTGAGCCGGATAAAGCCGGTTTTAATCCTGATTGTTTAGATGAAAGAATAGATGTCCTGGCGTATTTTAAACATGCCAAAATATACCCAAGGAGTTTTACCTGGCATAATAAAGAATACCAGATTGAAACTATTACTTATAATTGGCAGGAACGCTTGGGCCAGGCCTTGATCAACTACTTTTCCGTACTTTGCGCAGGGCAGCTGTATCAGATATCTTTTAACAATTTCACCTTCCGTTGGCAGATTGATAAACTCATTTTTTAACCTAAAGCAGGGTCAGGCACTGGGCTAATCGGTAGGGTGTCCCTTAGGGGACATCCTTAGCTTTGGCTTAAGAAACGTCCCTTTATTGAGATGATTTTACATATTGACATGGATGCTTTTTTTGCTTCAATTGAGCAGGCAATTAACCCGCGCCTAAAAGGTAAGCCTCTGGTTGTTGGTTCGCGCGGCAACAAAATGCATACTGTAGTTTGCGCAGCTAGTTATGAAGCCAAAGCTTTGGGGATTCATTCCGGAATGCCTTCCCGGGAGGCCTTTGTCAGATGTCCAAGTTTAGAGTTTGTCGCAGCGGATCAGGCTAAATACATCTGGACTTCGGAGCAGATTTTTCAGCTCTTAAAGGGCTATAATTTACCCCTGAATTATGCCTCAATTGATGAGTTTCAAATGGACCTGGATGGCCATCCAAACCCGGTAAGTTTTGCTAAAGAAGTTAAAGAGAAGATCTATGCAAACTTTAACATTACTGCTTCAGTAGGGATTGCCAAGAATTGGCTTTTGAGTAAGCTAGCCTCTAAGCTTAATAAACCAGATGGCCTGACCTTAATTAATGATGAAAATTTTGAAGAAATTTTACGCCATGCCCCGCTAGATAAGCTTTGTGGAATGGGCGGAAAAAACGGGCAAATTTTTATGGCTGGCGGCATGAAAAGCTGCTGGGATTTATACCTAAACTTACCGCAATTTTTTAATGAAAATCCCGGTAAGTTTGATGAAAATCCCGGTAAGTCTAATGAAAGGCCTAAGTCGATAAGCCATTCATATACCTTACCAAAGGCCCAGACAAACCCCCAGGTTATCCAGGCTTGGATCCGGCTGTTATCTGAAATGGTTGCTGTCAGGCTCAGGCAGCAAAATTTAGTCAGCGCAACTGCGCATCTTTGGTTAAACGGCCCGGAAATCGGTAATTTTGGGGCTCAAAAAACCTACCAATTGGCAATTAATGATGGTTATGAAATCTACCAAAGAACCTTTAAAATAATGGTAAAATCAACCTTAAAAAATCCCAGAATTCGGGCAATTGGGGTCACTTGCAGCAGCCTTTCTTGGGGTGTCTATCAGCCTCTATTGAGTGAAGATATCCGCAGGGAGGGGCTTATAAAGGCCTTAGACCGTATAAATAATCGCTTCGGAGAGGGGTCAATTTATCCTGCAATTACAACTTTGACCCGATAATCAAATTTTTTAATTAAAGGCAAAAAATCCAGAGAAGATGCCGCATAAATCCCGCCTAAATTGTTAAGCATAAAATAACGCGGTAAGTTTAAGTAAACAAGAAAAACCTTTTCCACAGCTTAAAAACAAAACTTAACAAACCATTGTCTTCCATAGGCTTAGATACACTTAGCCAAGATAGACAAGTTAACATAAGATATATTATAGGAAGTACACCTATAGGGTAAAATGAGGCAAAATGGAGCAAAACGAACAAAAAAAACTGGCTCAAAATGACTTTGAATTTGGGGACACCTTACCGATTAGCCCAGTGCCTGACCCTGCTTTAGGATTACGTATTGACCGCCCTGAATTCTTATGGCTGATCCTGTAGTTATTCCTTTAGCGGTTAAACCTCTTGCCCTTTTTAAAATCCGGCTAAAGGTTTGCTGGGATATGCGCATTGATTTGGCTGCCTCTTTTTGGCCTAAATTTTGGTAATCAGCCAGCCTTAAAGCCTCAAACTCATCCATCTTAAGCTCTACCTCATCCGGCCTTCCGGGCCTGCCTCTGGGGCTAAATTGGCTGATTTTGGGGTCAACCTTGACTATTCTATATTTCTTTGGCCTTCCGCGCGCTCGCATTTATTTTACCTAAATTTACTTAGATTTAACGCCCTAGTTATTTCGAGTACATACTCATAATTATCACTAAAAGAGAGTTTTGTCAAGCTCAATTTAACTTTAAATTCT
>CAZOSW010000008.1:30551-39674 GCA_964582765.1 uncultured Planctomycetales bacterium
AATTTTACAAAGAAAAAGGGCCGAACGGTTAAGTCCGGCCCAGTGAAAAAATCTTGATATAAGCTTATTATGCAGCTCTCTTCTTCTTAAATATCAACCCCAGTAAACCTACCCCTAAGAGCGATATTGTTGTTGGCTCAGGGACAACAGGCGGTATAACATCATTACCACACTCCATTGTCCAATGTATCTGTACTTGAGATGCGGTACTGCTATCTAGCCCCAAGGCTGCTAAAGAGATCCTACCTTCCAGGACATAGTGAGAATTCTGCGCTGTGCCATTTGAGAAAAATAGCAAATTAGGATCAACTATTAAGTCTCCGATTGAGCCGATAATCCAAGGGTCAGCCGCGCCATGGCTGAACTGAGGATCAGATCCTATTGTATTGAAATTTTCGTATAATCCCGCTGTATCCGGCCCATAGGCAATCTTTAATCCGTATTCATAATTACTTAAATCATTATCCGTTGAGAAAAAAATGTCTCCGTGAGAAGGATGCGCTGAATAAGGAGCATAACCTGACCAGGTTTTTGGCGTACCGGTAATAACTGCAAAGTAAAGATAATTTGAATCATTATCAATATAGGTTGCCTCCGCATCACCCTCGTTCATTCTGCTATAGCCAGGGCCTACAAAAACATAATTAGGATTACCGGCCCAATCATCATCATCGACTGCATAACGAGCCCCGGTTGTGGGTACATTGGTGTTTAAATATCCTAAGTTGCCAGCGTTTGCATCATTAAGATTAACTCCCCAGTCACTCACAACCCCGTCAACGATATATGCCTGCGCAGGCGTTGAAGTTAAACAAAGGCTTAAAAGTCCGGTTAAAGCAATACTTACCATAAAGATCATTTTTTTCATATTCCTAGTCCTTTTTTAAGGTTGTTAATGCTGAGATTGGTATTTCTGGACCTGTTAATCTATTAAGCTCTATATTTTATATTCCCTTATAATAACAGCAAGAACTATGCCAATCCCGCTCTTTTAGGGCAATCTATTGTAACTATCTGTTATACGGTAATTTATATACTTTTTATTTTATCAATAATCCTGCCAGCTAGAGTAATATGTTGTGTTTCATAGACATATCTATAAATGGTATAAACAATATGGTATTTTTGATTCAAAAACTGGTTTTTGGCATAAAATATGCTATACTTTCCTCATGGAATTACGCCAGAGAACAGAGCTTAGGCATTTGATGGCACCGGCCCTAAGGCAATCCCTTAAAGTGCTTACTATATCTTCTATGGATTTAAGGGGTTTGATTGAGGAAGAATTGCTTAATAATCCCTGTCTTGAAGAAAGCCTTTCTGAAGGGGAGTTGCAGCCTCCCTTGCCTCCTACCAATCATCTTAAGGGGGTAGCGCAGGTGGATCTGACAGATAAAATCATCGCTAAAGATGTTTCCTTGCAAGAGGTATTGTTAAGGCAGTTAGGAATGTTTGCCAATAGCGATGAAGAGTTAAGGATCGGACATGAAATTATCGGAAATATTGATGAAAATGGTTATCTTAAGGTTAGCCTTGAGGAGTTGGCATCAGCCTTAGAGCTGCCAATCGAAGAAATTGCTAAAGTTTTAGCTCTTATCCAGCAGTTTGAGCCATCCGGTGTAGGCTGCCGGAATATCTCAGACTGCCTGGTTATCCAATTAAAAAAAAGCAACGAAACTGACCCCCTGATTTTTAAAATCGCAGAAAACCACCTAGAAGATATTGCTAAAAAGAATTATTCTTTGATTGCTAAGAAATTAAAAGAGCCGCTAGAAAAAATTGAGCCTTTAATCCATAAGATATTGAAGCTTGATCCTAAGCCCGGGCGTAATTATTCCACTCAAATTGCCCAACGGATTATCCCGGATGTCGCAATTAAAGAAAAAGACCAGAGTTTAGAGGTTATAATTAATAACGAGTATTTTCCTACCGTAGTTATCAGTAAAGTTTATAAGCAAATGCTTAAAAAAGATAATCTTGATCCGCTAGCCCGGGAATTTATTGAAAATAAAATGCGCGCAGCCCAAGAATTATTACGAGCAATGAGCAAAAGGACTACTACTTTAAGAAGGGTTGTCGAGAAACTGGTAGGAATTCAGCAGGATGCTATCAGGGAAGATCTTTCTTTTCTTAAGCCTTTGACTTTTGCCGCGCTGGCTAAAGAGCTGGATATTCATGAGACTACGGTTTGCCGCACAGTGATGAATAAATATATTGATACTCCTTGCGGGATAGTTGCCCTAAAAGATCTTTTTACTACTAAAATCAATGATGGCAGCGGCCAGGCAGTATCTGTAAACTACATTAAGAAATCTATTAGGACGCTTATTGAGCAGGAAGATAAAAAACATCCATTGAGCGATGAAGAAATTGCCAAACTGCTTTTAGAAAGGTTTAACCTCAAAGCAGCCCGCCGCACTGTGGCTAAGTACCGCGAAGAGTTTAAAATCCCCTCAACTGTTTTTCGCCGAGAACGCTAGCTTAGGGACGTTTCTTAAGCCAAAGCTGAAGGTGTCCCTTAGGGGACACCCTACCGATTGGCTCAGTACCTGTCCCTACTGTTTATTGCAGGTTTCTTCTTGCAATATCCCGTCTGTGCCGACAGTAATGATGTTTGTCCCTGTAGTGCCGCAGGATATCGGTTTAGCAACTATCTTGTAGGAAGTAGTATTTAATTCTAACAAATACTTATGCCCGGCAATCTCTTTATTATCATAAGCTTGTGATAGATAAGGCGGATTTGCAGAGATAAGTTCATCTTCAGCTTTTGGGTACATCCCATTATTTGCCGCTCTATAAGTTTCAATAGCTGTGGAGATAGCCTTTACTGTTGTTTCTGCTGTAGCGTTATTAACATTCATTCGTGCCTTAAGAATATTTGGAATCGCTATCGCAGCAAGGATGCCAATAGCAAAAATAATAACAATTATATTAAAGTACGCAAATATTGCCCTTGCAGTGGTGAAATTATGCACTCTTTTAAAACCCTTAACCCCTACGATAATGCCCCAGATCCCGCTTATAGCCCCTCCGATAAAAGGAATTATCAGAAATATACTGGTTGATGCGCTGCTGTAAGCCAGGACATTGAATGTCCCCTTAAAGCCCCCCTTGCCTCCTAATATCATTATCCATAAATGCCAAATTCCCGATGTGATGAATATGCCAATTGATACAAATAGCAGCATAAATAAAGCTGCGGAAATAAAAACAAACATTCCGTTAGAAACAGGTTTAAGCAGCATTGCAATAACTAAGGAAATAATATTAGCGCACGAATAGATGACAAAATAAAACAAATAAGTTTCTTTTAAGGATTTTTGTATTTCTAAGTTATCAAAAAACTCTCCCGGCTTAAGTAAAACATACTTTATTGTCTCCCACATGGCTTTAAAGAAACCGATGCTAGCCCTATCCTGCCAGGGGTTGGATACTTTTTGAGTTGTGTTATTGCTTATATTATCCATATTTTCCTCCTTCTTTAATGAAGAGCGACGACTACCAGGTCTACCAGTTTATCCATAATTTTTAAATCATCGGAGCTAAAGGTGACCGCTGAGTTTTGGTTAGTGCTTAAGTTGACTACTCCTAAGGTATCTTCTTTAAACTTAAGCGGCAGGACCATAGAAGATTTGAGGTTTGGCCGGTTAAGGTAACTTTTGATGCGGTTATTGTTAATTTGATCATTAATCAAAACAGAGGTTCTTTCTTTGGCTACGGTGCCGGATATTCCTTCTCCGAATTTAATCCGGGCGTTTTTAATAATTGCTTCCTTTAAACCTTTAGAGGCAAAAATGGATAGCTCTTCTTTAGCTTTATCCAAAAGCATAATTGAGCCGGCATCTGCTCCGGTGACCTGGAAAGCTACATCCAGGAATACTTTGAGCAGACGGTTTAGTTTATCCAGATTTATGCTTACGGTTTCCCTCTGGGAAGTGATGTTTTTGTAGGCAGCCTTAATGAAATAATTACCTACATCCTCAATTAATTCTACGACTGAGAGCATAGAATTAAACGAAGAAAGTTTTACATCAGTAATCGAGCTGTATAATTCATCAAGATTTAAATTAAGGTCACGTGCGATCTTTAGGTATTCTGATTTTTGCCTGTACTTAATTAAAACTACCGGCCCGATAATCACATAGGCCAGCGGAGTCTGCGCATCAAGCCTTAAGGTGGCGACAAAATTTCGCAGGCCCAATAGGCAGGTATAACTTAAATTCTGGTCTACTTCTGCTTTGCCGCCTAAAAATAACGGCAGGCATTCGGCACATTCTTTAATTAAAAGCGGTGAGCCGTTTAAATATTCAGAGCAGAGTTGCGGACTTAAGCTGAATTTGGTCAAAGGCAGGCCGTTTAAGTCAACGGTGCGCATGGGTATCTGAGTGACGGCAGAGAAATTACTTTGAATTTCCTGCCAGGCATCTATACCAACTAAATTTTTAAAGTCTAAATTGTTGGCCAAAACAAATTTTAGTTGTGCTCCGTTTTTAGGCACCACACGTTTAGCTGTGCGCGGGTGTCCGCTAAGGTAGCGGATTTATTTATTTTTTTCGTTAGCTTTAAGCAAGCCGAAACGCAGCATTTTTTTATAAAGCGTAGTCCGGTTGATTCCCAAGCTTTTAGCAGTTTCGTTACGGTTCCAATTCATTGACTCTAGGGCCTTGACTAATAAATCTCTTTCCGGTTCCTGCAGGGCTTTTTTTAATTTACAGCTAACCTCGCTGCCATGGTTGGCCGGGATATTAATCATGCCGCCGGACTTTTTAGTTAAGGCATCAGGGAAATCCGCAGGCGTAATCATACTATCTTTGCATAAAATGATCGCTCTTTCAATTACATTTTCAAGTTCGCGGATATTTCCCGGCCAGTCACAATTAGTTAAAATTGCCATGGCCTCTTCTGAAATACCGCTGATATTCTTATTGATCTGCCTGGCATGCCTTTTAATCAGCTCATCGGCCAGGAGCGGGATATCTGTTTTTCTCTCTCTTAGCGGAGGAATCTCTATAGCGATGATATTTAGGCGGTAATATAAATCCTTGCGGAATTTATTTTGGGCAATTAAATTTTCAAGATTCTGATTTGTTGCGGTGATTACGCGCACATCTACTTTGATTGTTTGGTTATCTCCTACCCTTTCAAATTCACCTTCCTGCAGGACTCTGAGTAACTTTACCTGTAAGGCAGGAGAAAAGGCATCGATTTCATCTAAAAATATCGTTCCAGCGTCGGCTAATTCAAAACGGCCGGGCTTATCTTTAATTGCTCCGGTAAAGGCGCCTTTGACATGGCCGAAGAGTTCGCTTTCCAGCAGGGTTTCGGTTAGCGCCCCGCAGCTTACTTCGACAAAAGGCTTGCCTTTTTCTTGTTCGTTACATTTATGTATGGCGTGGGCAATCAGGCGTTTTCCGGTCCCGCTTTCACCATGAATTAATACCGTGGCGCGGGTATTAGATATCGCTTCAATCAAGGTGTAGATCTTGCGCATCTTTTCATCTGCACCGACGATACCATGAAAACAATTCCGCCTGCTGCTAGAAAGTTCTTCTTTGAGCCGCAGGTTCTCATCCAAGATATTTCTTTCTTTAACTAACCTTTGGAGAAGAATTTTTATTTCATTATCAATGATCGGCTTAGTAATGTAATCATAGGCGCCCAGCTGAATGGCGCTTACGGCATTATCAATGGTCCCGTAGCCGGTCATCAGAATCACCGGAGCAAGGTATTTACGCGTGATAATTTCTTTGAGCAGCTGCATGCCGTCCATGTCAGGCATCTGGATATCGCTCAGGATAATATCTGCTTTAAATTTTTTTAATAGATTGAGCGCTTCTTTGCCGTTATTGGCGCTGGATACGGCGTAACCTTCGAGGGTCAAAAATTCACTTAAAGAACGGCGGATTAGAGGTTCATCATCAACCACTAACACATGGATGTGTTGATTATTATGCATTTTCTAAATTTTGTTTGGGGAGTAAAACCGTAAATTCGGTACCTTTACCTATCTGACTTTGTAATTCTATTTTTCCGCCATACTTGGCAATAATCTCATGCGATATTGCTAATCCTAATCCTGTGCCGTTAATAATGCTTTTGGTGGTAAAGAATGGCTCAAAAATATGCGCCTTAATTTCCTCAGGTATTCCCCGGCCGTTGTCCTTAAACTTTAGAAAAATCTCATCGTTGCTTAAGCCGCTTGAAATTTCTAATTTTCCGCCTTCCGGCATCGCATCAATGGCGTTTTTAATAATATTAACGCAAACGTGAGAAATACCTAAGTCAGCAATTCGCGGCATGTCAGTATCCAGCTCTGAGCTAACCTGAATATTGTGCAAAGAAATTTTATTTTTAAAAACATCGAGTGAGTCTTGGACCAGTTCATTTATAGAAAGGTAAGATTTTAATTTGCCGCTTGAATTTACCTGATGCGAAAACGCTAAAAGCGACTTGGTGGTTTTGGCAATCCGGTTTAGGCCTTTTTTGATTTCTGATAAATATTCGTGGGCTACTGAATCAAGATGTATTTTGGTAAGCAGCATATTGGTATAGCGGATTATCCCGTCAAGCGGGTTATTTACCTCATGCACAATTCCAGCGGCTAATTTGCCTACTGTAGCGTATTTCTCCAGCAGCTGCCTTTCGTCATTAAAGGCTTCTTTTTCCTGAGTTAGCGTTTCTGAGGAGGCAAGGTTGTCGGCAATAATACAGGCGTAGCGGCAAAGCATGACTACAAAGGCAAAGTCTTTATCTGAGAACGGCTCGCGGTTAGATTTATCGGAGAAGTTCATGATCCCTAATAATCCCCGGGGGCTAAGCAGGGGTATGGACATAAAAGAGTTAGTGCGGTAATGCTTAAATCCGTTATGCTGGAAACGCTCATCAAAATCAATATCTTTAACTAAGACCGGTTTTTTTGTATCAGCAACCTTGCCGGATATCCCCTCTCCTATCTTCTGACGCAGATGCGCAATGTTTAGTTCATTGGAGTTGTAAAAGGCGTTTAGGATCAGCTCTTTTTTCTCATTGTCAAAGATAAAGATTGAGCCGCATTCGGCCCTTAAAATAGACATGATGTCTTTGAGTACGCCCTGGAGGTAATTATTAATTATAGTTTCACTCTTAGAGGTTAAGGATGAGGCCAAGGTTGGGTTATCCATTTCTTGTCTCCTGTTACTTTATTGTTTTTTCGGATAAGCGTTTAATCGCTTCTTTAGCGGGATTTGCATATTTGCTCTTAGGGTATTCTTTGAGTAAAACTTTTAATATTTCTACGGCCTTGGCCGGATTATTCAGTTCCTGGATATAGATACCAGAGAGGCCTAAAAGAATCCCCTCCAAGCTTACTTTGCCGTTGTAAACCGTAAGCATAGAATTTAGCGTATTAATTGCGTTCTGCCAATCTTTCATCTGTGAGTAGCATTGCACAACCAGCATATCCATATTAAAAGACAGCGGGGTAACCGGATGGCGCGCCGCCATAGCTTTATAATAGTTGATTGCTTCGCCAAGTGCTGCGATCATTTTATCAGGCTCATATTTTACTTTATAATGCTGAGCGATATAGATAGGGACCTCTACGCCTTTAGTGGTCTCAGGATAATCCCGCATGATTTTTTTATATTGCTCAAGGGCAGCCGGCCACTTGTCTTCTAATTCATAAGAGTTACCGGTTAAAAATATAGCCTGAGTAATAATCTCTTTAGATTTATCATACTTCTTGATTATTTTTCTTAATTGCGCCCTTCCCGACTGGTAATCTTCTTTAATCATGTAGAGGTTAGCGATACTAAATTCAGCATCCAGGCCCAAGTTGCTCTTAGGGAATTTTTCGCTGAAATTATCTAAAGCGCTGACTGCTTTTATAAGTTCATTGGGAGGGGTAGCATGGGGGTTTCTTAATATTTTTTCAGCCTGCTTTTTAATTTTCCAGTATTTTTTCTCAATGGCATAATCATCATTGGCACAGCCTGAGAGGATTAAGCCGGAACAGGCAAAGATAGAAATCAGGAAAATTATTTTTCTAAAAGTAAAATTTAATTTATTCATCTTTGTGCATTAAATATAAATTCGTTGCGGTTAAGGTAATTAAGAAATCAATAATTAATGAGCTGATGAGCAGGCTTAATATTGCCACTAATAATACTGCTTCCGGAAAAAGCCGGGTAATTAAAAAGGTAGAATCGGATTGCAGGAGAATTATCGGAATATAAAGCAGCATGGGCAGGCCGACTAAGATAATCGTTTTTAAGAATAATTTTTTAAATAAGATAAAAGATTTTAGGACGGCTTTAGTAAGCGTTTCTTCTCCTATTAATAATAGGGGGATGGCGTAAACAAAAGCAGACTGCACGATAAGCGCAAGAATAAAACTAAAGCAGACCAAGATCGGGCCTAGCCAAACCTTTGGGCCTAAAAACAGGAGCTTGGCATGACCGGAAACAAAATATTTAATTAAGAGTTTTGGGGCAGCCGTATTTAGGAGATGAAAAATCAGGGTAAAAAGTAAGGTTATGGCAAATAAAGAGACGTATTTCTTAAGGGCAGATTTAAATACTTCTTTTAAGTTAATTTTGGTTTTTTTATACAGATTATAAACTAAAAGCGTAGCGACTCCGGTTAAAAGCGAGCCAAGGATAACGGTGAGGCCTGTCCTAGCAAATGAAGCCCATTTAGGGATTAAAATGAAATTCATCGGATAGTGCAGGAATTTCTCTCCCTCTAGTGCTCTAATCAACGGCCCAAAAAGCAGCTTTAGGGGCATTCTGGGAGTAAGATAGATAATGATTAAGGCAATGAATTCAAAGGCAGCAAAGATAGCAAAGGGCAGGAAAACCACCGGATTGTTCTTGATGCATTGAGCTGAACTGTTATAGACTTTCCTTAGGGAAACCATAGAGTGAAAGTATAACACAGGGATGTTTTTTGTCAAGGGCAAAATCCATTATTCTTCAGGCACTTAGGTAAAAAAAAGAGGGTAAACCCTTTAAGGCCTACCCCCCATTTTTTGCTCTTTCGAAAGCGCACCACATGGGGGCATTTCTAGAGTTATTTGACTTAAAGAAAAGCTTAAATCTTCCTTTTCTTTCCTAAACCAAATAAACCTAAAATTCCCATGCCTAA
>CAZOSW010000009.1:0-3220 GCA_964582765.1 uncultured Planctomycetales bacterium
CAGGAGTTAAAATAAGGGCTTAAAATAGATATCTAAGCAACATTAAAATGAAAATAACCATATCGAGTAACATCCTTAAAAAAGTTATTTGTGTGCTCGTATCAACTTAACCTCTATATTTACTTCACTAATTCTACCAAGATTCGCTGTTTGATTAATTGTCCCTCGCGCTAATTAACTTCCACCTTTCATTTTTTCCCCTTGTTTGGTATACTCTACTTAAGCTTTTCTTTTGTTGCGAAACAATTGTTTTGTTAATTCTATTTTTCAAAAGGTCCTACTAAAGTTTAGTTAATTTTAGCATATTTCTTTTTGTGTGAAGAAAGGCAATAATCGGAAAATGAATTTAGCGCCAAAAACTCTGTTGCTTTCTCTATCTATGGATCGTTTCAACTATCCTACAGAAGGCAGGTTTAAACTGCGATGGCTGCAGCGAAGGCCGCTGTTAGGCTTGTTATATGTTGCCTCAGCTTTAAAAGCAAAAGGGATGGAAGTTGAAATTTTAGATCAATCTGTTATTGCATTCAACGCAAGCGAACTAATTACCCGGCTACGTAAAGATAAGTATCTGTTTATCGGTTTTTACTCTCAGCTATTAATTAAAGATAAGGTTGCCGAATATATAAAAGAAATCAAAGAAATATTTCCTGCCCTACCGGTTATCGTGGGAGGTCCGGGCCATCTATTTTATGAAGATTTCTTAAGAAATGGCTGTGATATAGTTTGCTTAGGAGAGGCGGAGGATACTATTAAAGAGGTGGTTGACTATTTAAAAGGGGAAAGGAAGATTGAAACAATAGATGGAATCGCCTATCAAGAAAGGGGGCAGGTTTTATGTACTAAAAAAAGGGCCCTCATTGATAACCTAGATACTCTCCCTTTTCCGTCGTGGGAAATGATAGACCTCAAACAGTATCGTGATTATTATATTCTCCCGCTACAAAAACCCTTTGTCCCCATGATTACTTCCAGGGGTTGTGTCTTTGATTGCGCCTTTTGCAGTTCTCCTTTCTTATGGGGGAATGCCTTTCGGTCTAGGTCTGTAGAGAATGTGTTGGAAGAAATTGACTTTTTAGTTCTTAAGTACGGCATCAAATACATAATATTTCAGGATGATTTATTTGGCTACGATAATAACTGGTTACGGAAATTTTGCTCTTCTCTAATTGCCAGAAAATGCCGTACTTTACACTGGATGTGCCTGTTGCACCCTTTAGTTTTTAAAGATAATCCAGAACAGCTCATTGGGCTGATGAGGAAGGCAGGGTGTAATTTATTTGTTTTCGGGCTTCAAACGGCAGAGCCGGTGCTAGCGAAAATAATTAACCGTAGCCCGCTGGAAGCAGAAATCCTGCCGGGCATAATCAAACTAGCTCACGACAATGGGATAATGACCGTTGTAGATTTTATATTGGGATTGCCGGGTGAGAGTCAACAGACTGTTCGTCGAAGCATAGATTTTGCCCTCCAAGCTAGGCCCTGTTTAGTTAATTTCCATCCTCTACGGATAGAGCCAGGCTCTAAATTATGGGAGCAATATCAAGGTAAATATGATTGCGCATTTTCCTATGAAGAGCTCAGCTCACTTTCGCGAAAAGCTAACTTGATTTTTTATTTTAGAATCAACAGTATCGTAAAGATAATGAGCATTATGCTAAAGAGAATATTGTCAGCTATCGTTGGATTGCCTCGAAAATTTTAAACAGTTCGATTAATAAGCTTAAGTACCGTGTCCACATTACTGTAGATTTAGCGATTAATGAACTAATTAAAGCAGGTCTAATAAAAAAACCTGACCAGATAGAAAAAGCCTGGGTGGTCCGGGAAGCGTAGGCATATCCGATTAATTATATGGGATTTCAGGAATACCTGGATTTATTGCAATCGATAATAGACCGATTTATTAGTTTCTGTTCCATCGGACGTGGCGGCTCGCATAGATATAATAACCAGGATCATTCCTTGGTCGGCGGAATTCTAGCAGCCAGAAATTATCTTAAGCTTCCGGGTTCCCCCTATGCATTATGGGATATTAATATTAATTCTGATTGTTAGGAAATTGTGAAATATTATTTAAATAGGAATATTAAAATTGCAAAATGAAAAAATTTTATATTTATAATTGTTTTCCTAATTGCCCCAGGATGTCTATGGATTGTCAGAAGATTTTTGATTATCTAAATAGCAACGACCTAGTTTTCACTAAAAATTTATCGAAAGCCGATATTATTATAATCAGCCCTTGTGGTATAATCGAAGACCTGGAAAATAAATCACTAAATGACCTAAGGAACCATCTGGCTAAAAAGTCACAATTCAGCAAACTAGTGATAGTTGAATGTTTAGATGGAGTTAATCCGTATCTTTTAAAAAAGGAATTCAGCGATTTAAATAAAATAAGTACGGCAGAGCTCTTTAAGCTTGACGATATTATAAAAGCAAAAAGGAAATTTAACACTATTCCTGAACCTAATAAAATATTAAAGTTTTGTAATAATTCTTGCTTGATTGCTGTCGCAAAAGCGATACATGATATCCTTAAATTTAATTTCAGCATGTTTTCTCGATTATTAAATAACCAAAAAACAATATGTGATAGATTCGTTTCAAAGAAAATTTATCATATCCGAATTTCAAGAGGTTGTTATGGGAAGTGCGCTTTTTGCGTGCAGTCAGTTTCTACGATAAGGCATCAGAGCCGACCTTTAGATGAGATAACTAATGAATTTAGGGCCGGGCTAAGGGAAGGATTTAAGTTGTTTATGCTGGTGGCGCATGATACAGGCAGCTACGGTATGGATATTGGCCTGACCATTGTTAAATTATTGAATGAACTATTAAAAATAGAAGGAGACTATAAATTAATTTTAATTGATTTTAATGTTCAGTGGTTTATTAAGTACTATGAGGAATTGGAACCACTTTTAGTGTCTAACCACAAAAAAATTGAAAGAATTGCTTTAGCTATTCAGTCAGGAAGCGATAAAATTGTGCGATTAATGAATCGTAATTATCAGGCTCAAGAAGTAATAAACTGCCTCTTGAGATTACGGGGCAATCTACCAAATTACGCCGCAAAAATCAGCGTTCAAATTATGGTTGGATTTCCGAATGAGACGGAAGAAGACTTTGAGCAGACAATTAATTTAGTAAGAAAACTCAAACTACCGTTAGTTAATATCTTTGGTTTTTCACCAAGGCCTGGTACGGAAGCTGCCAA
>CAZOSW010000009.1:3320-35524 GCA_964582765.1 uncultured Planctomycetales bacterium
AGCCAGATATTGTAGGGATTTCTGTGCTTTCGGCTACTCAACTGGCCACTGGCGTATTAGTGGGTAATATTTGCAAGAGAATAAATCCAAATACCAAGGTTGTCTTCGGCGGCCCGGATCCTTCAGTTAGGTATGAGTACTTATTAGATAACAACTATTGTGATTTTTGCGTGGTAGGAGAAGGCGAAATAACTTTTTATGAATTCGTAAAGAAGTTTAATGAAAATATATCTTTAGAAGAAATTAATGGTTTGGCATATAAGATGAACGGTAAAATTAATTATCGCCCAAGAGAATTTATAAATAAGCTGGATAGTTTACCTTTTCCCGCATATGAATTTATAAAACCAAGTGATTATTACCGCAACCATTATTTTTATAATATGCGTAGTTTGCTTAAAAAAAACTCCCTTCCGATTATTACCAGCAGGGGCTGTCCATACGGTTGTATTTTTTGTTCTGTCCACCTTCATATGGGGCATGAATTCAGGTGGCATACTCCAGAGTATGTAATTAATCATTTAAAATATTGTATTAATAATTTTCAGGTAAATAGATTTCATTTTGAAGATGATAATATCTCACTCAATAAAGAACGATTTGAAAATATCTTGGATAAAATTATCCAAGAGCGTTTAAAAATAGAGTGGGATGCCCCGAATGGAATCCGGGCAGACACGCTCAACAATGACCTGTTAAAAAAGATGAAATTAGCCGGGTGTAGAGGCTTGTCTATCGGGATTGAATCGGGGAGTCAGAGTGTATTAAATCGCCTTATCAAAAAAGATACTTCATTAACAAAGATTATTGAAGTGGTAGAACATTGTAATAAATTGAAAATAAAACTTCTAGCATTCTATATTATTGGTTTCCCCGGTGAAACAAAGGAGAATATCAAAGAGACGATTGACCTGGCGTTAAGCCTACTGAGTCAGTTTAATGTTAACCCAGCATTGCTCTTTGCCGTTCCTCTATATGGTACACAGCTATATAATATATGCGTAGAGGAAGGTTTAATACCTAAGAAGCTTAGTGAGTATGATTTGTCTGTTGCTTCGCAGCCGTATGGTAACCCTATGATTGCGACAAAGGATTTTACTAAAGCAGATCTTAAAAAAATAATACTAAACTATAATTTTCGGTTAATAATTCAACTTATGAAATATCATACCAGATTGTGCAGGCATGCGCTTAAAGAATTTTTACTTAAACTTAATTTTATCAAAAGTCATATTAAAGTATAAAATAGGATTATGAGGTATAGTTGATTTCCTGCTTTTAAGAAATCGCTCTGGGTTTAAATTAAGTGATATAAAAGAAAAACTGATAAAATTAATCCTAAACAGTCTAGCTATACGAATTTATTTTGTCTAAAACAATAGCCGTTTATAAAAAGTAACTAAAGTAAAGGGGTTATAGTTTAGAAATGATTACAGTGATTATACCTACCCGAAACCGGCCCTACCAGTTGAGGGATTTGTTGATTTCCATATTGGGCCATAATACTTATAATGATTTTGAAATCCTGATTATCGACGACTGTTCAAATGACGAAAATAAGAAAATTTTAGAAAATATCCTGGCGGATAAGTTATTCTTTAATTTTAAATTAAGATACATATATAGCATTAAGCAAAAATATCCCGCAGGCTGTAGGAATATCGCAGCTTTAGAAGCCAGAGGAGAAATCTTATATTTTGTTGACGATGATTGTGAGTTTCGGCATGACAACTTACGGGAAATTTCAAAATTTTACGCAGAGCATATTAATGAAAAGTTTATTCTGGGAGGATACAATATTTGTCCGGGTAAAAATTTACTAGCGGCACTATACAATAATTTTTTTAATTGCAGTTTATGGTTATCCTGTAGTATAAGGGAAGGTTTGCTACGTAAAATTTTTATTTGGGGGGAAAGAGATAATTTCTTTGTAAACTTCGTGCCTTCGTTGAATATGGCTTGTAAGCGGAATATATTTGACAGCCTAAGGTTTAATGAAGAATATAAAGTAAATGAAGATGAGATATTCTGTAATGAAGCAATAAAAAGTAAATATACAATACTTTTTACCAAAAAATTAAAGTTGGCCCATAATCATGCATTTAGAAGTTTTTCTGAACTACTGCTAAGATTGACAGAATTGGGTCGATACTATAGAAGGAAAAATATATTTCGGAGGATTATATTTGTGTTTTTGTATCCGTGGGCAATGGTATTATTTACTAGAAATTTGCCCTTTGTTTTTCACTATGCTACGATGAGTTACGCCTGGGCTAGACCATTCCTCGTAAAAGAAAGTGAGAGATTATGAAAACATCCGTATTTGGGAAAAAAAATATAAAAATTGTTTTTGTGCGTCCGCCATATCATCTTTGGCCAATAATCAACGAGTCAGATAACTTTCTTTTGCCTCTAGCCTATCCGTGCTTAGGTGCGTTTCTCAAACAGAGAATGGTGGGTATTGAAGTAAAGGTAATTGATTGTCTGCCGTTAAAGATCGGGTGGAAATCACTTAGAGAAATTATTGCCAGAGAAAAGCCAGATGTCGTTGGGGTTGGTGATAAAGTATGCTATGCGCACGAAGGGATAAAAGTGGTGCAGATGGCTAAAGAGTTAAATCCTGGTGTGATAACCATCGCCGGGGGGCACTTCCATTCCCATTTACCAAAATATTCCTTGGAGATGTTTACTTGCCTGGATTTTGTAGTCCGGTATGAAGGGGAAGAGACTCTTTTGGAGCTTTTACAGGTTTTACAGCAAGGGGGGAATTTGTCAGAGGTTGCTTCTATAGCCTACCGCGATAATGGCAAGATTATAGTTACTTCTCCCCGTTCGGTTATTAAAAACTTAGACGATCTGCCATTTCCCGACTATGATTTGATGCCGGTTAATAAATATGCCACTTTTGGTAAACTTTGGCCAAAGGCTATTACTATCCAAGGAGCTAGAGGATGTGGCTATGATTGTAAGTTTTGTTCTTGGACAGTTACCGAAGGGGAGCATCGATTGGAGAGTGGGGCTGAGATTTTGGAACCTAAACATCGAAAGAAAAGCGTAGCTAGGGTAATAGATGAAATAGATTTTTTGTATAATAAGTATGGGATAAGGTATCTTTTTTGGGTAGAAGGCACTTGGAATTATGATCATAAATGGGTCAATGCTCTTTGCGAGTCTATTATTAAGAGAGGCTATCAGCTTGGTTGGTGGGCATTCGTAAGGTCAGATCTTCTGTTGGAACAAGAAAGACTAGGGATTTTAAAAACAATGGTTAAGGCCGGCCTTCGTCATACGCTGATAGGCGGGGAGAGATCGGATGACGGAGAGCTTCAAGCTTTAGGCAAGGGGGGTTTGCAAGCCAGCGATTTAATGAAAGCCTGTCGGCTATTAGAAAATAAATACCCGGAAGTTTTCCGACAGGCCACCTTTACAACCGGAATAAGAAGCGAGAGTGAAAGTTCTATAAAAAAACTTGGAAAATTTAGCCGCAAAGTGCATCTTGACTTTGCCGCTTTTCATCCCTTAACTCCCTGGCCGGGGACTATTTTATGGGATGAGGCAAAGAGGAAAGGATGGATTGAAGAATACGATTTCTCTAAATTTGACATGTTTTCTCCGGTCATGGCATCCGAACATCTTTCTCGGGAAGAAATTTCTAAGTTCTCGCAAAAACTATATAAGGATTTTGTTTTAAAACAACCATTAAGATATATCCAGGGGCTATTTTCTTGTTATCCAATCCGGCGCAGGTTACATTGGTGGTTTCTTTTTTCGATCTCTAGAGTATTATTGAGAGATTTGCTTCTTAGCCTTTCAGGAAAAAAGAAATTTGAGGGTTTCGCATCAACCATTAGTTTACAGAAACCGAAATGGTATAATAGCTAAATTTTCGGCAACGGATTTTATAATCGTAACTTTTAAAAAATGAATAAATTTAATCAAAAAATAACTATTTTTTTGTCGTTAACTATAATTATTTTCAGGGTTGCGGCCTAGAAGGCAGCGAAGGAATAGAAGATACCAGTGTATATCTTAAACGCTTAGCGGAAAATTCTCCAGAGAGTGTTTAGGTAATTTTAGGGTTTCTTCCTAACTATGATCTTACGCATAACGATAGTTACCATAAGATAAATGAGGCAATAAATTTGCTGCCATCTCTGGTTGTTGTTAAGGAGCTAAAGAGTAACAAGGCCAGGGTTTTTAAATTAGCACATCAGGAATTATGAAAGGACAAATTAGGGTATGCCTTCAGCAAGGAAGTTTAATATGAAATTAGTCGTTCCTCATAACTGGGATAGTAATTTGGTTGCTCGGCTCGATACACGTCTTGTGGAAGGGTTTTATGGGAAATTGGATAAAGATGTTATTGGCGGTGGCAGGTCATCTAATATTTGCTCGCCTGTTAGCCGCAGGGTTATTAAACGAGAAGTCCAGAAGCTACACGGATTAGGTTTAGAATTCAATTATCTGCTTAACGGTGATTGTTTAGATAATCGGGAACTTTCTCATCCCATGATTGCTAAACTATCGGCGTTGCTGGAATGGCTGGTAGATATATCCGTAGACTCAGTGAGTGTTTCTTTACCTTATTTGGCTAAATTTATAAGTAAAAACTATAGCGCCTTACGCATACACGTCTCTACTATGGCACAGGTTGATACTCCTGATAAAGCAAAATTTTGGGAAGATCTAGGGGTTGATAAAATTACTTTATATGAAGTAGACGTTAACCGTAGTTTTGAGAGAATAAAGAGTATTAGGGAATCGGTGGCCTGCAAGATTCAATTGATCGCTAATAATTTATGTTTGCGTAATTGTCCGTTTACGGTTTATCATGGGGTTGCCTGTTCCCACGCTTCTCAAGTTCGACATGTATCCAGGAATTTTTTTATAGACTTCTATAGGCTTTTTTGCATGCATATGAGATTAAATAATCCGGTTGATTTTATCAGGGCTGATTGGATTAGGCCGGAGGACTTGTCGCATTACGAATTATTAGGCGTAGATAGTATTAAATTAGTAAATCGGGGCATGAATACAACGGATTTGGCTAGAATAGTTAAAGCCTATACTGATAGGCAATATAAAGGGAATTTACTGGATTTGTTGCCCAGCACATCCAAGAATATTAATTTTTCAAAAAATAACTATTGGGGCCTCTTTAAATATTTTTTTCATCCGCAATTTGTTAATATTTTTAAACTCCCGAACATAAAAAAATCTTTTTTGGAAACCGGGATATATATTGATAATAACAAATTAGACGGATTTCTAGAATCATTGCAGAAACAGAATTGCGATGGTAAGTTGTGTAGAAATTGTACATTTTGTGATGCCATAGCTGTTAAGGCCATGAAATGGGATAGTGTGCAGGTGGCTAAATTAAAAAAAGAGATGGAGTGGCTCCTGAATCAGTTTATTTCAGGGGAACTTTTCTACTATTTTAGTAAATCATGAAGGTATTATTGGTAAATCCTAATTCTTCTGCGATTAATAAAAGTTGGGCCTATAAGCGTTTTTGTAGCCCGATTGCTCCTCTGGGGCTCTGTTATATAGCGGCAGTGCTTAGAAATAACGGCCTAGAGGTTTTGGTTTATGATCAATTCGCTAACAAGGCTGAAAATCAAGAATTGCTGGATTTTATAAAAAAGAACAATCCTCAAATTATCGGTTTCTCAGTTTTAACCCCCTTAATTCGCGATGTTGAAAATATTGTTTCTGAGATAAGAAAAATCAGGCCCGAATGTTTAGTTGTTTTTGGTAATATCCATGCCACCTGTTTTCCTGAGGAAGTATTGCATAAAAGAAGCGCGGATATTGTAGTCAGGGGTGAAGGGGAGGTGGCAATGCTGGAGGTATGCCGGCGTCTGGACCGTAAAGAAAGCCTGCGCGGCATAGCCGGAGTAAGTTATATGGACAATGATACAATTATACATAATCCTGATAGGGCGCTTTTAGAAGATTTAGATGAATTGCCTTATCCGGCATGGGATTTACTCGATCTTAAGAATTATCTTAATCATCCGATGGTTGCAATAAGCAATAATCAGGCGCTGCCATTAATGGCTTCTAGGGGATGTAAGTATAGATGCTATTATTGTTCGCAGGATAAACTTTATAATGTAGTTCGGTATCGTAGGCCAGAAAAAGTAGTTAGCGAGATGGAGTATTTTTATTCAACACTGGGAACAAAATTTTTTGGATTTTGCGACGCATATTTTCCTTTCGATGAAGAGAGTGGTTTGCGATTTTGTCAGCTCCTAAGGGAGAGAGGCCTGCATAAAAAAATTAAGTGGATAACCGAAACCCGGGTAGATAAAGTCACCCCGGCTCTGTTAAAAAACATGAAAGAGACAGGTTTACATCTTATAATGTATGGTATTGAAGTAGGCAACGGTGAAATTCTGCAGTCGCTAAAAAAAGGAACTACCTTAGAGCAAGCCAGGAATGCTGTTAAAGAAGCAAAAAGGCAGGGTATTTTGACGCAAGGGCTTTTTATGCTCGGTTTACCAGGAGAAACAGAAGATACCTGTAAAGATACTGTAAATTTTGCCAAGGAATTGGATTGCGATTTAGTTAAATTCAATATCGCTACTCCGTATCCCGGTTCGGAGTTTTTTAATGATTGTCTTAAGGGCCAAAAGATGTATGTTCCTGAGAGTTATACTAGCTGGGCGGATTGGACGGATGTACCTATTGATTTAGCATATTCTCCGAAGGGTATATCGCCTGAAAAACTAAAACACCTACAACGCAAGGCCATGTTTGGATTTTATGCAAGAGCGGGAGTGATTTTTAAGCATATTACTCATCGGACTATTCAGTGGAAGGATATCGTATATGGAGGGGTTTGGGTAACATTTTTGTTTTTTTCCTCCCTGTTTAAGTTTAGAAAAAGCAATAGAGCGGAGCAATAGTATATTAATTAATATGAAATTAAGCATTCCGACTAATTGGGACGATAAGTTAATTGAATATTTAGCATCCAGTAATATACAGAAAGAACTGGAGGATGTTTACGGCAAGCTGGCTTTAGACGAACTGGGAGGAGGGCGTACAGCATCTAGCCTGGTTTTCGTTTCCAGAAAAGGAGCCAAGCTACATATAAAAAAATTACAAAATATCGGAATAAAGTTTACCTACCTTCTAAATACATTATGCATGGATAACTTAGAATTTACTAGGGTGGGCCAGAATAAATTGCGCATCCTGCTGAGTTGGTTAGTTGACATAGGGGTAGATTCAGTTACCGTAGCCAACCCGTATGTCTTTATGTGGATAAAAAATAAATATCCCCACATAGCGATATCAGTTTCTGCCATGTCCAATGCGAATTCATTGGGGAGGGCTAAATTTTGGGAAGAGCTCGGAGCAGAAAAAATTACTTTTCCCGGGCCGGCAGTGAATAGAAATTTTCCATTAATCAGCCTTTTTAGGCAAACATTAAAGTGCAAGATGCAGCTTATAGCTAATGGTGGTTGTTTATGTAATTGCCCGACATTTATTGGCCATGGATTAATGAATTCCCACGCTTCGCAGCATTGGCATCGATGCCGAGGGTATATGTTTGATTATTATAATATAATGTGCCGGCTCCGGCGATTAGAAAAACCATCGTTGTTTATAAAATCAGACTGGATAAGGCCAGAAGACCTGAATTATTATGAAAATTTAGGTATCGATAGCATAAAACTTATAGACAGGCGCCTGTCGACCCCGGAGATTATAAAAATTGTTGCTGCATACCGTAACCGAAAATATCCGGGGAATCTTCTGGATATGTTACCCCTGTTTCAGGGCAGTAGTTTTCATAGGGATCAAGGTTTGAGGAAAAAAATATTCTATTTGACCTTACCTTTAACGAGAATGAATCCGATAAAGATTTTGAAGTTTTCAAAATTGTTTTCTAGTATCAATATTACTATTGATAACGCAAAGCTAGATGGTTTTATCGAAAACATGCCTAAGGGCTGTAATTTAAGTTCCTGCGGGAACTGCCGCTATTGCGAAGCTGCGGCTCAGAATGCGATACTGGCTGATGAAAATTATTTAAAAGCTACGGTAGAAGAGTATCATAAGATACTGGATAAGGTTTTTAGCAAAGGCCTTTCATTTTATTTTAGCTGATTTCATCAAAGGTGATCTTGGTTAAGGCGGCCTGGTTATAGTACATAATAAGGAAGGATGAGGAGTATCTTGGTGCAAAAGAATAATAAATTCGATAAAAGTAACCCGGTTAAAGAATTTCTATTGCTTATAAAATGGGCTTTTTGCAAAATTTTTAATAAAACTCGCCAAATTTGTCTATTTGCTCAGTCGAGGTCAAGATACAGCGCAAATTTTTCAAATTTGATACGTAAGAATATAGACATAATCGAGTTAATTACTTTAGAAAGTTTATGTAATAGATTTGGTATTAATATTAGTGCTAGCCAAGTCATTATTCGCTATCCTCCAAAGCTGCTGGATAAGCAACCCTTGCTTATGTTTCATTCCGAAATTACTGCTTTGACTATATTGGCTAAAAGTATAAATGCTAAGAAAATTTTTGAAATTGGTACATTTGAAGGCAATACTGCAGCCAATCTGGCTTATAATGTAAGCGATGACACTGTAATTTATACGCTAGATTTTCCTTTATACCGATTATGTGCCCATGGCCAGGCGAATGTAAAATATGTTGAAACAGATGCCAGGGCTAAGAGTATCGTTAAGGTATTGAAAGGGGATTCGTTGGAATTTAACTTCTCGCCTTTTTACAACCAGATGGATATTATGTATATCGACGGAGGAAAATCATATAAATGTGTTCTCTCGGATAGCGAAAATGCCTATAAGTGTGCCAAAGACGGAGGTTTTATCATTTGGCACGACTTTCTTGTGTTTGATAAATATTATTCGGTGGTAGCTTTGGTAGTTTTTGAATTATGCCGTAGGTATCATCTCAAGTTATATCTTATTGATGGTACCCGCATGGTTATCACTAAAAAGAGCAGTTGCCCTTAGGCATTTTTTAAGGAGTTTAGGCAACTAAAATAGAAAACACTAGTTATATATTTATGGAGAGATGAGGATAAACCGTAAGGATTTTTTTTTCTTTGGAGTAATTTTTTTAATAGGAGCAGCATTGCGGCTTTATCTTTTAGGAAAAATCAGCTTTTGGTTTGATGAAGCCAGTTTCTGTATCTTGCCGGAATTAAGCTTATCTTCGTTGTCTTCTTTATTCCATAGCATAATCGAAGCTAAATTTCCCCCCTTTTTAACTTATGGGTTTATTTTTACGTTTATTTACTTAAAGATAAGCACTCAAGAACTATTTTTAAGATTGCCGTCTGTATTTTTTTCTCTCGGAACAGTCATATTGTTCTATCTTTTCACTAAAAAGTATTATGAAAGAAAGGCGGCCTTGTTTGGAGTTTTTCTTTTATCCTGTTCCCCTCTAGATATTTATTATTCGCAAGAAGCCAGAATGTATACGTTATTGACATTCGCCATATTCTTGAGTTTTATTTTTTTGTCAAAGGCAATGGCTGAGAAAAAAAACCGGTATTGGCTAGGATATGCATTTTCCTGTTTATTGGCGATGTATACCCATTACATAACTATATTTGTATTATTGACTCAAGCCATATTTATCGCACTTAATTTTAAAAATTTAAAAGAGCAAATTTCTGCCCGGTGGGTATTTATGATGTCCGTCCTAGCAATATTTACAATTCCATTTTTTGTCCAGTTGTTTAACCTGACAATTTTTATACTATTACATGGCGGTAGATACGATTTTCAAAGAGTGCTGTCTTATTTGCCAAAAATCGGCCTAATAAATCTTTTTTACACGTTTAAAAATCTTTGCGTTGGTTATAATTTAGAAAGTGATAAGTACTTACTTTTTGTCCCGGTATTTTTTATCGTATTTATTGTCGGTATTATGCGGCTGATAAAAAAGGAAGATTTTTTAAAATCTTCCTCTGTCCTTTTGTTTGCCAGCTTCCCTTTGTTAGTTTTTATAGTTTCTCTGTGGAGGGTGATATACGTAGATAGGCATTTCTTACCCGTTCTTCCTTTTTTTTGCATTATTATGGGGTACGGACTAGCTTGGTTTTTTAACAAAAAAAGGATTATTTTCTTCTTCTTTTTTTTAGTCTTTGTAAGTGCAATATTCTCGGGATTATTTAATTATTATCGTGGTTATCTTCCGGGTAGATCGGCTGAACATGTTGGAGTGCAAGCAAAAGGAGATTTTCGTAACGCTGCATTGTATATTGTTAGTAACTTTAAAGAAGGAGATATCATCATTCATACCTGCGATAATACGATTTATCCCTTTGTCTATTATTTTAAGAAATACGGCAGAGAGCATAAAAATAGGTTTTATGTAGAACTTAAAGAAGGTGTTCCTATTTTTTTTGAGAAAAAAATTCGTGCCCTTGAATTTAAGAATAACTCTATTTTTTATCAACAGGAAAAAGAAGAATTAGGCCGGGGACAAATAAGATTGATCGATGAGGATCCGAAGATCGATAGCCATACAATTCTAGGTGGCAATGGGAGGATATGGCTTGTGGTTTCTGATTGGGAATTCCCTAATCTTTATTTCAGCGAACATAAAAGAAAAGATTGTAATGGGATTAGATCGCAAGCCTGGTTTTCTAGTAAATTTTACTTAAAAGATTATAAGGAATTCAGAGGAAGCTCAATCTGCCTTTTTGGCAACAAACGCAAAAATTAATATAAACTTTTTTCTTTTTAATTTCCTTATAAGTCTCGTTTTTGTCACTAAGGCCAAAAAATCGGGGAAAGAGACTGCATCAGTAGCATATCCTGTTTTATTAAATCGCGTTTAAAAAAAGATTAGATTATACGTTTTGGTATATAGAAAGTTTGTTATGAAACACTTTGAGGTATGATAAGATATACGAAGAATTGATATGTATAATAATAAGAAAGTTACGCTTCTAATACCTTGTTACAACGAAGAAAAAGGGATAGAAAAATTACTCCAAGAAAAATTCTCTTTTATAGATGAATTTATTGTAGTAGATAATAATTCAAATGATAACACCGCAGGTATTGCTAGGCAACGCGGGGTAGTTATTTCGGTAGTAAAACGAGGGTATGGGTTAGCTTATCAGGCAGGATTAGCTATGGCCTCTGGAGATATTATAGTAATGATGGATGGAGACAGTAGTTATTCTATCTCTGAAGCCGAAAGATTGGTAATCTATATGGAAACAAATAAATATGATTTTATTACTGGATGCCGATTCCCTTTGTCTGATATTAGAGCTATGCCTTGGGTTAAAAAGGTCTCCAACTATCTTATTTCCGGATTAATCAGGAAAATTTTTTACATTAATTTGATGGATTCTCAGTCTGGACTCTTTGTTTTTAAGCGGGATTTATTGCCAAAGATAGTCTCTCCTAATCCAGGAATGGGTTTTTCGCAAGAATTGAAACTAAATGCCTGGTTAGGTTTATATAAATGCGCCGAAATGCATATTGATTATAGAGCACGAGTAGGAAAAGTAAAGTTTAAGACAGTTATAGATAGCTTTAAAACCCTATATGGAATAATTGTATTTTGGTTTTCGCACAGAAAAAATATGTTTATTTAGCTCTCTATCGTTTTTAAGCTGGCTGTTTTAAGAGTAACTTTAAATCGACAGTTTTAGGCAATTAATTTTTAGAGAAAATATTTTTATCTAAAATTAAGCAATTAGAAATGATGAAAGAAACTAATAAAAAAATAATTAAACTCCTTTTGTTATCAATAATTATTTTTGGCTTTTTTTTCAAAATAAGCTCTCTCAATAGCGCAGATCTTTTTTTTGATGAAGCTAAAGAGTTTTTAATAGCAAGAGGTTTGGGTGATTACGAATTGACAAATGCGCAGCGGCCGTTTCAGGCCACTCTTGATGTCAATAAAACTTCTGTTTTTCAGCCACCGTTGATGTGTGCATTATTGCATTTTTGGTCTAATTACAATTTTTCTATTCCCTGGCTTAAGCTTATGCCTTTAATATTTAACATTCTTTCTCTGTTATTTATGTATTATATTTCCCGGCTTATCGGGTTTAGTATTTTATGGTCCTTAGCGGTCGTTGCTTTCTGTAGCTTATCTTATTCCTGGTCCTTTTTTGCCTTATACTTGCGGTCAGTTTATGCTCTTACTATTTTTAATTCAACCCTTTTAGTATTTCTTATTTTACGTATTATTAAAAACAAACATATTTATATTAACGATTGTATTATTTTAGGCTTGGGGATATCGCTGGCTTGTTTTTCTAGTTATTCTTTCTGGTTAATAATCCCCTTATTAGTTTGCGTGATTGCAGTCCTAATTTTTTTATATTCTTCAGTTTCTATAATTGCCAGGTTAAGGAATTTACTTATATTTTTAGCCCCGCTTTACGTTACACTTAATTATGTCATATCTAAGCAGGCTATTTATTATTGGGAATTCTCCGGATTAAATAAACTGCAATCATTTGGCCTGCAAGACCTTATGAAATTTAGCCTTAGTTCATTACATAATTCATTACGATTGATAGCGGATTCATTATTTTGGCAGTTATTTGGAATAGTAAAAAATTATCATGACAGTAAATTTTTTGTTCAGGCTTCTTATATAATATCCGCAGT
The DNA here is from genome assembly GCA_964582765.1 of uncultured Planctomycetales bacterium. Taxonomy (GTDB): domain Bacteria; phylum Omnitrophota; class Gorgyraeia; order Gygaellales; family Profunditerraquicolaceae; genus UBA6249. The sequence goes on from CAZOSW010000009.1 coordinate 15,960, forward strand.
TTTTATAGCAGCTTGTATTTATCTTTTGGTATTTTCGCTTAGAAAAAAACGCGTAAACGGATTTTTTATCATATTTACATTTTTGTATGCGGTTGCCAGCTTAGCTAGCCTACCTTTTTTAAAATTATGGACAGCAGAGCAAATAAGATATTCTGTATTTTTTAGCCCCTTTTTAGTATTTAGCCTTTTTATTATTCTACGTTTTATGTATCAATACCACAGTAGGATATGCCGGCCCGGGGTTTCCCGTGTTACGGTATTATTTCTGATCACGGCCTTGTGTCTATCTAATTTATATTTTAGTTATTCATACAGAGCCAGTCAGTATGGGTTTGCTGATATACGCGGCTTATTAAAACAGGTCGTAACCGATATTTCCGGTGATAGTTCAAGCGGCCGCGTATATGTATACGTTAATTGGGTGGCGAGAGATATTTTCAGGTATCATTATCTTTTTGCTGATAGTTACCTGAGCAGTCGTATTAATAAAGAAGATGTATATCTTTCCAGTCCAGGCTTAGACGATATTAATAGAATAGAAGAATTTGGAATCCGTTTTCAGAACATAGCTAAAAATAGATATGATAGTGCTTGGATAATATGGGGTTTTACGCCCGGCTATAACGCGGAACAGGATGATCGCTACAAGGTAGTTAAAAATTTAATAAGTTCTATAGAATCCATTACTATTATTAAAGAGGTAAGAACCAATAAAGCGAGGGCTTTAAAAATAGCGCATCGTATATTATAAAATAATTGCTAAATGAAGCCATTTATTACTTAATATACGGTTTAGATGTTTCAATCTGGCGGTTTAAGATTTAAGTACGATTGTTAGTTTTGTTGGCTGATTAATTTGGGCTCCCCTATAGAATATAAGTTCCTTTTTAAAGCAGGTCCGAAAGTTACATCCTAACTCAAATAACCAATTTGTTAGTCGGGAGCGATATATATGTGTTATACTAAATAGCTGGATTAAAAAAACAACTGCTGCTGAGTTTAAAATTTCCACCATTGTTAAGTGGAGTTAGTATAAAATATAATAATATAATGCTGCTAATTATCCTAATCCTAATTTTCTTCCGTCCTTTTATTTGTGCGCTAGCCTTTCCCTATTTAAACTTTGTTTACTCTTTGACACTTTTAATCTTCTCGGGTGCGTATTTAATTTATAAAAGACCATCATTTACAGGAAGCAAAACCTTATTTTATCCCTTTCTCCTGTTTTGTTTGACTTTATTCGTATCGGTGATTTTTTCCCAAAATAAATCTAATAGTGTAGCCCAACTTTATTTATACATAGGCGGATTAATCTTGTTTTTGATAGCCGTTTCCTTATCCGAAAGAGATAAATTGTTAACTATTCAAACAGTTATTCTGGCAGGTTTAGTGGTTAGTCTTTTGGCAATCTATCAGTATTACTTTGGTTTCAAACATGTCTTAGATTATTTATCAACTAATAAGCCCTCAGTTTCTTTAACTTTAGATTATCTTCAGCGTGGAAGGGTTTTTTTACCTTTTGTTACTCCAGGTGCTTTAGGCGGGTATCTAACAATGATATTGCTCTTGTCTTTAACTAACAAAAATCGAATTTGGTTTACAGTGTTAATATTTTCGGCCCTTTTACTTACGAAATCTCCGGGTGCTTTTTTAAGTCTATTCTGTGCATTGATTATTTATTTTGGCGTTCAAGGTAAACTAAAAAAGACTAGTATTTTATTGCTGGCCGGTATATTTTTATTGATATTTGTTATGATTATTGGAAGGTCTGCTACGCAGAAAGAGTATTTGCATCCCGCATTTTCTGTCAGCATGAGGTTAAATTACTGGCAGGAGGCTTTAGCTATAATTAAGGCGCATCCTTTTGTTGGTGTGGGTTTGGGCAATTTTAATATACGAAATAGCCTTTATGCGCATAATTTGTATTTGCAAATTTGGGCGGAAATGGGGGTATTAGGTTTATTTTCATTAATTTGGTTGGTGGCTGCTGTTTTTAAAGCTTGTGTTAAAAATCTAACTCAATCGCTTTATAAAAAACAAGCCGCAGCTTTATTGGCTGCAAGCGCGGTATTTTTAATCCATAACTTTTTAGATTTTACATTTTTCTTACCGGAAATTTCCTTCATTTGGTGGGTAATTTTAGGATTAACTATGGCCTAGAGTAAAATATTATAGTGGACGCAGTTTTAGCTCGCTTAATATTTTTAGCATCAAGTTTTGCAAATTACTCATTTTTTAAAATTAAAATATAGAAAGCGGTATTTATTGAATGCTTAAAATTAATTTGCTGTATGTTATTACTAAATTAGAATTAGGAGGCGCTCAGAAACAATTACTAAGTTTGATTAATCATCTGGATAAGAAAAAATACAACGTTTTTTTATTTACTGCTAAAAACGGTTTTCTAATTAAAGAGGCTTTATCAATTGATGGTTTAGTTTTGGAGAAATCGAAGTTTTTAGAGCGTTTATTAAATCCCTTCAAAGATGTTTTGGCTTTAGCCGAAATTTATTGTTTTATTAAAAAACATAGAATTCAGATTGTTCATACGCATAGCTCTAAGGCAGGTATTTTAGGCCGCTTAGCCGCAAAGCTTGCTAAAACACCAGTTATTATTCATACTGTTCATGGTTGGAGCTTTAATAATTATCAACCGCTAAGCATTAATTATCTTTATGTATTTTTGGAAAAGTTCTGTGCCGTTTTTACTAATAAAATAATTGTAGTCTCTAGATTTGATAGAGAGAGGGGGTTAAAGAACCTAATCGGTCGTAAAAACCAATATGTCTTGATTAGGTATGGTATAGATGATAAAGTATTCAAAAATACAAATAATCGTAATGAAGCTAGAAAGTCCCTGGGGTTTAGAGATGTTGATGTAGTGGTGGGTATGGTCGCTTGTTTTAAACCCCAGAAAGCCCCTTTAGATTTTATTGAATTAGCCGGTTTGATTAAAAAAGATTTTCCCGATACTAAATTTGTCTTAGTGGGGGATGGACAGTTACGTAAGAAGGTAGATACTCGGATAAAACAGCTTAATTTAAATGGCCAGGTTATTTTAACGGGTTGGCGTAATGATATTCCTCTTATTTTATCTGGACTGGATATTTTTGTGTTGACTTCATTGTGGGAGGGATTGCCCATTGCAGCTTTGGAAGCAATGGCTGCGGGAGTAGCATTGGTGGCTACTGATACCGGCGGCATCGGAGAAGTTATAACAAGTGGTAAAACAGGCTATTTGGTTGCTCCGCATGATATACCGTCTATGCAGAATCGGCTAGGTGAATTATTAAGGAGCGCCCAAAAGAGAAATGAATTTGCACGGCTATCCATGGGGGCTGTTGGCGCTGAGGAATTTTCATTAAGCAGTATGCTTAAGAATACCGCCGAGGTATATTCTAATTTATTGGAGGAAAGTAAAAATGCTTAAATATCTCATTATTTTTACTGCTGCATTAATTTCCGGGATACTTTTTACCTCTTTTTTAGCAAAAGTTTCTCAGAAATATAAGGTACTTAAGATTAAGGATATTCCTCTAGTCGGGGGCTTAGGAATGGGGTTAGCTTTTGTTTTTTCTTCCGGTTTAAGTATTTTTGTATTTAATCTTTCTATAGCTAAAATATTAGCAGTAATAAGCGCTTCTTTATGCATGTTATTTCTTGGCGTAATTGATGACCTGAGGGAGTTATCAGTAGTGCAAAAATTTTTGGCGCAGTCATTTTGCGCTATTCTATTAATTTCATCCGGTATCAGGACTGATATTGTTTATTTTGGCCTTTGGGGAAATGTTCTGATTACTTTCTTTTGGATTGTAGGCATGACTAATGCTTTTAATCTGTTGGATATTATGGATGGCTTAGCCGCAGGGACGGCTTTAATTGTAAGTAGCGCCTTCCTGTTGATAGGTTTTTTGAGCGTAGATTTGAATGTACAGATCCTTAGCCTTATTTTATGTGCTGTTAGCGCCGGATTTCTAATTTTTAATCTTCCTCCAGCCAGGGCCTACCTGGGTAATTCTGGCAGTCATTTCTTAGGGTTGCTTATTTCTTCCATTGCTCTAATTACGCATTATGCATCTACTGAGAATGCCTTTGCTCTTTTTAGCCCAATAATGATTTTGGGTTTGCCGATTATCGATACTATATTGTTAATTATCTTTAGGGTAATTAAAAGAAGGCCGCCTTTTAAGAAAAGCAGGGATCATCTTGCATTAAAAATCAGTGCCTTGGGGTTTTCCTTAACCAAAACAATTTTGACTATGTATTTATTATGTTCTATTTTTGCTATCTGTGGTGTTGTTTTGACTAGGGTGAATAATTTATTTGCCGCGGCTATTATTGCAGCCGTATTCTTATTTAGCATAGGTGTATTCTGGAGATTACTAAAGATAGAAACAAATGATTAAAAAGAAGATTGTTATTTTGGGGGCAGGCCTTGCAGGTTTAAGTGCCGCTTGGCATCTTAAGAGAAGAGGGATAAGGCCTATTGTATTTGAAAAAGAGAATACAGTAGGCGGCCTGTGTCGTTCTAAGCAAATTAATGATTTTATTTTTGATTATGATGGCCACCTCTTGCATTTTCGAAATAATTATGCACTTCAATTGGTTAAAAAATTATTAAAAGGTAACCTGGTGCGACACAAGAGAAACGCCTGGATTAATAACTTCGGTATCTTTAGTCAGCATCCTTTCCAAGCAAATCTACATGCTTTACCTAAGCCAATAGCCAGAGAATGTTTACTGGGATTTATTAAGGCCAGCAGCTCAAGGCATAGGAAAAGCCAGGTAAATTTTTTAAAATGGATAAATGCTACTTTTGGTAAAGGTATCGCTAGGTATTTTATGGTTCCTTATAATAAGAAATTTTGGACAGTTCCTTTGAGTCAAATGACTTGTGCCTGGACTGATAAATTTATTCTTCAGCCTAGCCTATTAGATATAACTAATGGATTTTTTGGAAAGAGCAGAGATGAGTTTGGCTATAATGCTATCTTTTGGTATCCCAGGAAAGGGGGGATAGGACAGCTTCCACAGGCATTTGCAAAACAGATCGGTGGCCTTTACAATAATTGTTGCGTAAGCGAAGTTAATCTTAAAAAAAAAGAGATGGTTATTTCAGGGATGGGAAAGCAGGGATTCGATATCTTAATTTCAACCATACCTTTACCTGAATTGATAAGAATAATCAAGCCGTTGCCTAATAAAATTATTAGCAGTTTAAAAAAACTGCGCTGGAATTCAATTTTTAATTTAAATCTTGGTATAGAGGGAAATTGTCAGGCTGGTAAACATTGGGTGTATTTCCCGCACAAGGGTACCGTCTTCTTCCGGGCAGGATTTTTCCATAATTTTTCTGATAATCTTGCTCCTGGCGGCAAAAGTTCTTTATACGCCGAGGTTGCATATTCCAAGGATAAACCAATCAATAAAAGAAAGGTTGTTTCCCAGATTATAAATGACCTTAGGAGTGCCGGAATTATAAGTAAGAAAAACAGGATATTAGCACATGATATTAACGATATAAAATATGGCTATCCTATTTATGACCAGCATTATTATCAGGCGACCACAGCGATCAAGGAATTTTTGTTATCTAATAATATAATTGTCTGCGGCCGTTACGGGAGTTGGCAGTATTTGTCTATGGAAGATGCGATTTTAGACGGCAAGCAAATCGCTTCATCCATCTCTAGAGATGTTTAAAGAAGAATTAAAAAAATTATATTTATACCGGCATACTTTATGGAGCATGGCTTTAAAACAGCTTAAAGCAAAATATACCCCCTCTTTTTTAGGCATCCTCTGGGCAGTAATAAATCCTCTATTGGTTATGTCGGCAATAAGTTTTGTTTTTACCGTAATCTTTAAGGTAGGAATAAAAAATTTTCCGTTATTTATACTTTCGGGTATTTACCCATGGTTATTCTTTTCAGCCGTTTTATCAGAAGCTTCCTCTGCCATTCTAAACCGGCAAACAGTCCTACGGCAGTTTAATCTACCTCGCGAAATTCTTCCCCTAAGCTGCTGTTTATCTAACTTTATGAATTTCCTTATCGGATGGCTGGTTATTTATCCCGTTTTTTTATTTTTTAATCCAAGGATAATTTTATTTTCACCTTTGTTAATACTCATTTTCCTGTTAAATTTTATTTTCCTTTGCGGACTTAGCCTTTTTTTTTCTATTTTGAATATATTTTTCCGTGATCTAGAACATATGCTGGGGGTTCTATTGATGTTTTGGCTTTGGGTTACTCCGGTATTTTATTCTCTTGACATGATTCCGGAGAAATTTCGCTGGGTTTGCTATTTGAATCCCGTAACTCCCTTTATAATTTACTATAGTGATGTTCTCTATCGCGGTGTCATGCCTAGTTCTTCAACGTTCATTGGTATTTTTCTCTGGTCAATTTTTAGCATAATGTTAGGCTGGTTGTTGTTTTTACGGCTTGAAGGAAAAATTTTAAAAAGGATCTAAAAATGGGACAAATTGTATTTGATGATCTCTGGGAAATGTACCGCATAAGATTTGTTATTGGCGGTAAATCTAAATGGGAAAGTTTTTGGGCGTTAAAAGGGATAAATTTTACCATAGAACAGGGTGAGGCGATAGGGATAATCGGTGAAAATGGGGCCGGTAAGTCTACTATTCTAAAAATAATCTGCGGAATGCTGGCTCCTGACCGCGGCAAAGTTAAGGTTTCAGGAAAAATATCCGGGCTCCTGGAATTAGGCGCAGGTTTTCAGGTAGAGCTTACTGGGAGCGAAAACATTTATTTGATCGCCGGTTTATTTGGTTTAACTGGGCCCCAAGTCGAATCTATATATAATAATATAGTAAGTTTTGCCGCTATAGGTAAATTTATAAATGCTCCGGTCAAATGTTATTCTCAAGGCATGTATGTGCGTCTTGCTTTTGCCATCGCTATAAATATGAATCCAGATGTTCTCCTGATTGATGATACCTTAGCCGTGGGAGATGAATATTTCCAGAAAAAATGCATTAAGAAAATATTTGAGTTAAAAGAACAAGGAAAAACCATTGTTTTTGTTACGCATGATATGAATATGTTGCGCCGGATTTGCCAGAGAGCTATTTTTCTAAAAGACGGTCAGATCGTTAAAGACGGCTTGGTTGACCAAGTAATTCCGCTATATGCTCAAACTGCCGGAGCCAAAGAAGGCGTAGCCATTTTAGAAAATCAGCCCTTAAGGCTTATTTTTAATAACGGGCGTTTATTTGTAAATTGGCACGATAAACTCCTTTTGCCTGATTCAGGCCTATATACATCATTTCTTGCTTCTGAGAAATGGTATAGTTCTTTTCAGGCAGACTGGAAGGTAAAAAGAGAAGGCCAGAATAAGTTGGAAGCTACAGGTGTATTTTACCAATTGAATTGTATCCAGACCTGGAAAATCGTAATATCCGACAGCTCAGAGATAGCGATTGATATAGAGATGGATTCTCAAGAGCTGCTCCATATTCAAGAGGGATGCACGAATATCGTGCTTAGCGATAAATACGAGGAATGGTTTAGCGATCAAGAAAACGGCAGGTTTCCCGCTATCGATGATAAAAATAATAAGTGGGAAGCGTTAGCAAATAGCCAGGAGCCTAAAATATGCATTGGGGTAAAATCAGCTGATTCAAATAATCAAAAATTGCCTTCTTTTATCCTCGAGCAGAAGGATTGTTCTTTAATAAATAATCTCCAAATATTCAACAGTGGTTATCTTAATCATTCCAGAGTATTGCAGCATAGCCAGAGGAGTTTACAGAATTATGCCAAAGATTACGGAAGCAAGCTTAGGTATTTTACCGGAAAAATCCGTATAGATACGTCAAATATAGAAGAGTATTTAGATAAGCTGCAACAAGATTCGACTATTGCGGATGGTAAAATGAAGCTAAGATTTAGTCAGGGTAAGTGCATTATTTATTATGATAACATGCCTTTGACTAAAGCTAATCATGCGACTGTCTGCATGGATGTAGGCGGCCGGGTATATTCTTCTGATACAGCTCACTGGGATCTAATAGAAAAAAATGAAAAAAAAATAATTACCAGGGGTTCATGGGGGCAGCTTCCAGTAACTCAAACCTGGAAGATAGAGATAGTCGGGGAAAATTTATTTACCTGGGAAGTAGAGATTGATGTTGCCTCGGAAGCGGAGATTGAAAAACAATATATGAGCTTTGAGTGTTCAGAGCGCTATAATTATTATTTTTCTGATTATGGAACCGGCAAGTTTATTGAAAAATTCCTTGAATCCGAGGTTGATATACTTCAAAGATGTATTCCCGCAGGAACCGTTGGACTATTCAATTCTGACAATTTTCCTCTTCCTATATCTGTCAAATCTAATAATGAATCAAGTAGTTTTTTTAAGATTTTTAATACCGATATTTTTTCCAAAGCTAGGGTATTGCGGATAAATAGAGTAGAGGCTGAAGAAAAAATAAGGTTCTCTTGCGGTAAACACGTTTGTTTTAAGACGGAGGTATCCTTAAATAAAAATGAAAATGCAGTTATAAAAGATTGCCAACTCCTGTTGTCCGAAGGAAAACTAAAGCTTCTTCTTGATAAAAATAAAGCGTGTATATTTTGGAGAGAAGCGCAATTAACAAAAGGGCTTGGGCTGTATACCTCTTTACGCTCTGCTGGCCGCTGGTATGATTCAAGCTCCTCTGCCATTTGGAATTATAGCAGAGAGGATAAAAATATTATCTCGACTGCTAAATGGCTATATTTACCGCTCAGGCAGCTTTGGCAGTTCAGTTTAAAGGGAGAAAATACTATTCAGCTTATTGTGAAAATGATAGTTGATAAGAAGATTGATGTAGATCGCCTGCAGACTAATATCATGCTCTCGGGAACTTATAAAAGATGGATGACAAATAATGAGGGCGGGTTATTTCCTGATTTTGAAGGTAATATTGACGATGATTGGCAGGTTTTATGGTCGGATGCCGATATTATCAAGGCCGATGAAAATTATATCGGTGTAGCGGACGGGCGCGATTCCAATAATTATTTGCCAATAGTCAAATTAATTCCAGGGAGTATTGATCCTGAATGGCAGCTTAATATTCTTAACTCTGATTTGTATCATCGGGGCAGAGTTTTACAGTATTTAAAGAAAGAGAACACAGTTTTATCTCCCGGCGAATATCCTTATTTTAAAGGAGAGATATTAATTGAAGGAAATTAAATGAGCGTTGATATTTCTATAGTTATTCCGACTTGCAATAGATTAGAAAAGCTTAAGGGATGCATTCAATCTATTCTGGGTCAGGATTTTTTAAAAGAAAGAATGGAGATTATCGTAGTGGACGATAGGGCAGATAGAGAAGTGGAGAATATACTGGAGTATTTCAAAAGACAACATCAAAATCTGCGATATGTAGCACAATACTATAAAGGCCCGGCAGCGGCGAGAAATTTGGGGGCCAGGATTTCTAAGGGCCGATTGCTAGGGTTTGTAGATGATGATTGTATTTTAGGTAGCAATTGGTTAAAGTCAATGCTAAGCGCGCATGATCAGAATCCAGAAGTAGCAGCCGTAGGTGGCGATACCCTAACATCGGTTAATAAGGCCTCTCTTTTAGCAAGCCAATTTTTAAGTACGGGTAGTATAGAAACAGATGTAAACGGGGAAAAAGAGGTAATTTTTTTCCCAACCTGTAACGTATCTATTAAAAAAGAAATATTTAACAGCTATTGTTTCAACGAAAATTTCCCTTTTCCCGGAGGGGAGGATCTGGAGTTTTTCTGGCGTCTTTTTAAGGATGGGCATAGATTCATTTGGGATAGAAGCATACAGGTTACTCATTGCCGGGATGATACGTTGCGTAGTTTCCTTAAGCAGGCCTATTGTTATGGCAGGGGAAATCTATTAGTCCAGCATATACACGGTGATCAGCCGCTCTTAAAGGAGTTAAAAACAGGCAATTTTACTTTTTGGGCAGCTACTTTTATAAATATTATTAAGATACCCCGGTTTAGTTATGTCATAGGTAAGAGGTTAATACGGGCAAATAATATTAAAGGCGGGCACAAAAGGCTATCCATATATTTTTTCTTTTTATTGCATAAAATCCTATATATTCTAGGCAATATTGTTGAATTTCTAAATGTGCATGGGGGGCGTTATAAGAAGAATATTAATTTTATCCGCTTGCCACAGTTGCTTATCTTAGATATTACCCATTCCTGCAATCTCCGATGCCAAATCTGCGATATCTGGAAAACAGGAACCTCCGAAACAGATTTGGATATTAGTTATGTAAAAAAAATGCTTTTTGAAGCCAAAAATATGGGCATAAAGGAGATCGCGCTTTCCGGAGGGGAGCCGTTGGCAAGGAGCGATATATTTGAAATATTCGATTATGCCAGTGAAATCGGAATTAAAAATATTGGAGTTTTAACCAATGGCCTTCTTGTTAATGCCAACCTGGCAAGATTGAAGCCGTATCTGGTTGATAACACGATATCCCTGGTGGTTTCTTTTGACTCTTTGAAGCCAGAACTGCATAATTACATACGCAATTCTGATTTTGTATGGGAGAAAGCAAGGGGAGCCTTAACAGAATTATCTTATTTAAAAAAACAGTATCCGCAGATAAACTTCAATGTAATCAGCATAATTCTTAATCAGAATATAGATGAGCTTTTGGATATAGCGGAATTTGTCAGATCCCTCGGCGCAAATTCACTACAGTTTCAACCGCTTTTATCGAATAATTTGAGAATGGTAGTTCGCAAGAACTCTGTATTTTGGGTTACGCAAGATAAATTACCGGTTCTTGATAAGGCGATAGATAAACTGATTGAATTTAAGGAAAGAGAACCGCAATTCATTAAGAATTCTTCAAATAACCTTTCCTTAATAAAAAAATATTACAGGGGGGTATTGACTGGTGAGGATGTGGTATGCCTGTCGGCTTCTAAAACCGTCTTGGTAGCTAACCAGGGAGTATGCACCACTTGTTTTTCTAGTTTTGGAGAAATAAAAAATCAAAGCCTCAAGGATATCTTAGAAGGTAAGGAGATAATCATGGCCCGGAACAAGGTGAAAAAATGTTCTTGGCCATGTCTGCTACCTTGTTTTACGGACTATTAACTGTAAAAAAGTGGAATATTCCTGTCCTATCTTTGATTTGAAATGAGGCAGGCTGCTTTGAGCTTGAATTGGAAAGACCCTTAAGAGTGTTTTCCTCGAAAGTATTAAAAAATGGGAAAAGCAGATTTTATATCAGCATATAGAATAAACAAGCATGCCGCTAGAGGATAAGAATTCAATCTAGGCATGCTACATAAATAACAATATAATAACAGCTAAGATAAAACATTTAGTTTATTTTGGCAGAGGGGTAAAAGGCAATGAATAAAAAGAGACTAGTCGGTCTGATTAAAAATAATTTTCTTTTCTGGCTTTCCAGAAAAATCAATTATCCGCTTTGCCCTCCGGATGTTGTCCAGGTAAATTTTACTTTTAAGTGCAACCTAAGGTGTAAGATGTGCAGCATGGAACAGCAGAGGCAATCTTTGGAAGCGCAGGGAAAGCAAACAGAGGTGGACTCCGCAGTATTTAAAAAAATTATAAAAGATACCAAGGATTTAGGAACTAAGACTATTCTCTTTATAGGAGGGGAGCCGTTTGTAAGGAAGGATTTGTTTGAATTAATCGGTTTTACCAGGGCTATCGGCATTAATCCCATAATCGTTACGAACGGCGTATTATTGAACGAAGATAATATTACGAAATGCCTTGAATCTGGAGTCGACTGGTTGAGTATTTCTATCGATGCCGCAACAGAAAAAACATTTAGTAAAATCAGAGGAGAGCAATTTTTAGATAAGATAATAAAAAATATTGAATTATTAAATAATATTAAGGCAAAACGCGGCAAGGAATTTCCGAAAGTAGTTGTGGTATGCACGATAATGGATGAAAATCTTGATGAGCTTTTGGATGTAGTATGCCTTTCTAGGAAGCTAGGTGTCGCCAGAGTGCTTTTTCAGCCCGTAGTTGCGAACAATATAGATCAGACGCAAAGGAAAACTGATTTTCCCGGTTTTGTCAATTCACAAAGAATAGCAGTTTTAGAAAATGCCATAGACAAGTTGATTAACTATAAAAAACAATCTGCACAGAATTACGATTTTATAGGTAACAGCGTAAAATACCTGAATTTAATTAAGAAATATTTTAAAGGAACGCTCAAGCCGGGCGATTTGCCTTGTTACGCGGGGTATAACCGATTGCAGATAGTCCAGGAAGGAAAAGTTTATTTTTGCGTTAATCAAGAGAAACACGAGGCTAATTTCGGCGATATATCAAAGGATCCTTTGAAACAGTTATGGTTTTCTAAGAGAGCAAAATTTTATAGGAAACTAATTAAGAAATGCGCCTCCCCCTGTCTCCAATGGTGTTCTTACAGGGATGGTTTTATAGAGTTGGAAGAAGTTTTACAGAAGAAAATATTATTCGGCCGCAAGCGGAATCTATAAATGCAGTTTTTGATGGGCAAATTAGCAGAGAATTTAACTTAAATAGATATGAAAAACAATAAAAGTTTAGTGGGTATTTTTTTAATTTTTCTGTTGGCAATAATTTTACGCTTGGTTCCATTTGAATACCTCACAAGAGGGAGCATTGATTTTGGCGGAAACTTGATGATCTCTGAGGCCTCAGTGCCTATAAATCAGATCTTTAAGCAGGTTGTTTGCGACCAGGGCCCATTGAGATACTATATGTTGCATTTTTTGTTATACTTTGGCAGGGATGAATTTCTTGTGCGCTTACCTGCTTTTATCTTTGGGGTCCTTAGCGTACTTCTTGTTTATTACCTAGGTATATTCCTATTTGACAAAAAGGTTGCTTTATTAACTAGCTTCCTGCTGTCCGTATCCGCATGGCATATACACCACTCGCTTATGGTGAGGAATTATACTTTATTTTCATTTTTGGTGCTTGGGGAAGTTATTTTTTTCCTCCGCTCTATAAAATTTAACCGGGTTAGAGACTGGATTTTTTTCTCACTGTTTACCTCTTTGGCTTTTTATGCTTTTTATCCCTCCATCTTTATATTATTCGCAGAAGTCCTTTGGTTTTTCTTCTTCGTATCAGGAAAGCGCCTATTTTTCCGTAATATATCCACCAGTCTTTTTATAATCATTTTAACCTTTATTCCGTCTATTCATAAGTTGAATTGCGCTTTTTATCGCAAACTTAATTTTGGTACTGGACATTGGGGGTGGGAAGGCAGGACTATATTCTTAGAATTATTAAATCATTTTGGCGGATTTAAAAATTTTTTCCCTTTTTATATTTTAATTTTTATTATAAGTATTTGTCTACTTTTTTATTTTAAAAAGATGATTAAAGAGACGATCTTGCTTATTCTTTTGATTATTGTCCCCATATTTAGCTATATTTGTTGTTTTTACTTTTTTAAGATGAGTATAATTGCCAGGTATTTTTTATATGTTTATCCTTTTTATCTTTTAATAATATCTTTTGCTATAACGCGTATTAAGAATATTGCTTTAGCCGTCGCGGCGGTTTCAATTTTTATTTTCCCTTTGTTAACAATATTTTTAGCTCAAACTCATTCTTTAAACTTAGAGAAATATATGCCGGAAGACTATCGCAGGCATTATGTGGATTATGAAAGAATTGTTTCCTTGATAAAGGATAATTATAAATCGATAGATTTCGTGGTCATTGAATCGGCACCGGGCATATTTGGCTTACAGTACTACTTCGACAAAAAGAATATATACCCGGTAAAGAGTATAACCCCATCTCTCGACAGCCATCGATACTATTTGTATAAGAATGAAAGGATCATGCTCTACGGAATGGATGGCGATTTGCCCAGATTAAAACGGCTAGCCGAACGAGGCAGATTAATGGTAATTGACCTGGGGCATATTAATTATTTTAATTCAGGGAATGAGATTCTTGCGTGGTTGAAAGAGAACTCATCAAAAGTTGATAGCGACCCAGGTGGGGAAATATATTTTATTAAATACAAACAGGATGAGAAGCAATTTCCGCAGATGCAGTATTTTGATAGCGATAGGTTCCTTGATTCGAAGGCAGAGGTTAAGGAAATTATATATCCATTTAATAGAAAATAATATAAATTGTAATAGCACAAAATATGGCTTAAAAGACGTTAGATTGGACGCAGGCAAGATGAAACTTAACTTATCCTTATCATTAATTAAGATAATAACTGAGCTCAAGGTTTTGAAGATGAGCATCCCGTTTGTGGTTACTTGGGCTTTAACCTATCGTTGTAATCAGAAATGCCTATATTGCGCAGCTTACAAACTGCAAGGCCAAGAACTGAAAACTCCCCAGATTCTGGAAATGATTGATAGTTTTAAGAAGCTAGGGGCTCGCTATTTTTCTTTTACCGGAGGAGAACCTCTTTTGAGGGATGATATTGGGGTGATCATAAAATATACAAAAGAGAAGGGCATTTATGTAAGTATGAATTCTAACGCAAGCCTGGTGCCTGATAAGATTACCCAATTAAAGGGAATAGATACAATTAAGTTTAGCCTGGATGGCTCTCTTTCTGTTAATGATAAGATAAGGGGAGAAGGTTCCTTCAATAACGTTATGGAGGCGATTCAAGTATGTAAAAAAAATAATATCTCCGTTTGTATCGAATGTGTAATTTCCAAATATAATTTTAATTCATTAAATGATATTTTGGAGATAGCCTCAAGGCTTAATTTAAAAGTTTCTTTTCAACCAGCAACCCGGCAGCTTCTTTATTCTCTAGATATAAATCCTTTGTCTCCTTCGCCAGATGAGCATAAAACAGCTATAAATTATCTTATGTCAAGAAAAAGAGAAGGCGCCCCGATATGGAATTCTTTAACAGCCTTGAAGCATTTATACCATTGGCCGAATTATAAAAAGATTAATTGCGGCGCAGGTTCATTTATTTTTCACGTAGATCCGGATGGCAGTATAATGAAATGCAGGAGGGCGGTTAACCCCTTAATCAAAAAAGGCGTTGTTGTTAAGGAAGCCATTAAAGGGTTAAGAACAGATGCTGGTTGCGGGTTTTGCTGGTGCGGTTCAATGGTGGAGGCAAATCTACTTTCCGCATTTAATATTGATGCAATATCCAATTTTAGGAAATATTTAAGATAAGCATATTATGAAAATTAACGTTATGCGGCGTATTGATTTTTGGTTTGGTATCCCAATTTGTTATTTTCTTTCCATTTTCCACAGGTTGCAGGCGATAATACCATTAAATGCAGTTTCATGCAGAATCAAACCTAAAAAGTTGATTTTTCTGGAGTTTTCTGAAATCGGAAGCGTAATATTATCATATTCGGCTATAAAAAAGATTAAAGAAACGTATCCCGGTATTAGAATTTATTTTTGGATTTTTAAGCGTAACGAAAATATCGTCCATATCTTAAATATTATGCCGAAAGAAAATGTTATCACTATAAGGGACAACAATCTTTTAACATTACTGATCGATACGTTCATAGGTCTATGGAAAATTCGCAGGGAGAAAATAGATGCTGTAATTGATATGGAGCTTTTTTCAAGGTTTTCAGCGATATTAAGTTATCTAAGCGGCGCTAGGGCTAGGGTAGGTTTTGACAGGCTTTCCATGGAAGGCCTTTATAGAGGCAATCTTCATACGCATAATGTTGCCTATAATCCGTATATGCATATAAGTAATAATTTTTTAGCGTTGGCCTTAGCACTTAATTCTGAATCGCCGGAAATTCCCTTATTCAGGATGCCCTTAAATGATTATGAAACAACTGTGCCTAAGATCAAGTCTGATAAGCAAGCGCAGGAAAATATTTGGCGTAAACTTAAAGAAAATTATATCCAGATAGACCAAAGCTGCAGGATAGTTGTTTTAAATCCAGGCGTTAACGAATATTTAACTTTGCGAAAATGGCCTATTCAAAATTATATCGGACTGGCTAAGAAACTTTTAGATGATCCGGGCATCCTGGTGGTTTTAATTGGGGTAAATCTCCAGTTTTCCGATAAAGAAAGAGTAACCCGGGAGATTAATAATTTACGCCTTATCGACATGGTAGGCAAGACAACTATTAAAGAATTGCTTGATTTATATAACATTTCGTCTCTTATTATAAGCCATGATTCCGGTGCAGCGAATTTAGCTTCATTATCTGATATCGGCATTATAGTTTTATTCGGGCCCGAAACCCCGCTGCTTTATGCACCCATATCTTTTAATCAAAAGGTATTATATGCGGGTTTTGCATGTAGCCCTTGCGTTACTGCTTATAACCATCGCAGATCACTTTGCCGGGAAAATACCTGCATGGAAGCAATTAGCGTCGAGGAAGTTTATAGCTGCGCGAAAGAATTTTTAAACAAACTTAAAAAATAAATATTTTTAAAAAAATGAGATTGGCTTTAATTTTTAATCCTTTTGAGTATAAAGTTCACGAAGAGAATATAAGGGTGGTCCAGAAGTATTTTGGTTTATTCCCGCCGTTAAGTTTAGCCTGGGTTGCGGCTATTGCTGAGAAGGCGGGCCATAAGGTGATAATTGTAGACGCACGGACTTTGCAGTTTTCTAAAGAAGAGACCTTAGAAATTCTTAGAAGGTTTAAACCCGATATCATGGGTTTTATGATGACAACCTATATGTTTCCGGATACTCTGGCGTGGATTAGATTTTTAAAAGGCCAACTTGATATCCCGGTTTTAATCGGAGGGTATAATTTGCGGGTTTATCCCCAGGAGTCAATTTTCCACCCCGAGATAGATTTTGGAGTAGTCGAGCACGCTTATTATACGGTGCCCCTTCTTTTAAAAGAATTAGAAAAAAGTAATCCAAATTTTGATAATGTGCCCGGCCTAGTGTATAAGAAGAACGGCAAGATTATTCAGACTGCGCACCCCGAAAAAATAGACTTTGATAAATTCCCTAATCCTGCCAGGCATCTTTTGCCCAATAAATTATATGCCGAGTTTCCTACGCAAAGGAGGAATTTTACCGTAATGGTTACTTCTTTGGGCTGCCCATACACATGCGAATTTTGCGAAGCTGGCAGGACTACTTACAACCCGCGCGCTCCGGAAACGGTATTACAAGAAATAGAAGAATGCTATTATAAATACGGAATAAGGGAAATAGATATCTTTGATTATCTGTTTACCGCCGCGAAGGAGCGGGTATGGGAAATATGTAGAGGGATTCAACAAAGAAAACTTGATATTAGCTGGTCTTGTAGGTCCCGGGTAGATACGGTGGATGAAGTGTTACTAAAAGAAATGAAAAAGGCTGGGTGCAGCAGGATATATTTTGGCCTTGAATCAGGGAATCAAGAGATACTTAATAGGGTTAATAAAAAAATATCGTTGGATAATATCAAAGACGTAATCGGGATTTGCCGGGGTTTAGAGATAAAAAGCCTTGGTTTTTTCCTTATCGGCTCTCCGGGCGAAACTAAGGAAACAGTCAAAAATACATTAAAATTTGCTAAAAGCCTGGATTTAGATTACGTTCAATTTTCTAAATGTTTAGCAAAGCCGCTTACGTCTTTATGGAAAGAAATGGTTGAAAAGTCCGGGCGGGATTATTGGAAATATTGGGTATTAGGTAAAGAGGAAGATAGGGAGTTGCCGCGACCATGGACTACACTTTCGAATAGGCAGATAGATAATTTTACTAAATGGAGCTATATCTCTTATTATGCCCGTCCGGCCTATATTCTAAAGCACCTTTTAATGCTTCGTTCTTTCGGAGAATTTAAGAGAAAATTATTTGCTTTTTTCGATATGGTTTTTTGCCAGGAGAGTATTGCTAAGGAAGATAAACACTTTAGGGTATTTAATGAGAACAGGAATAGCCTGATTGACGAAGCCAGGGAAAAATTAGAACTTTTAATAAATTCTTTATAATTTATAAAATGCGGATTGCCTTGATTATATGTCCATTCGGAAACCTTACTGTTCCTCCCTACAATTTAGCCTTGCTTTCCGCATGCCTAAGAAAAGAGGGCCACGATGTATTCTGTTTTGACCTTAATGCCAGGTTGCAGCGGTATATTGAGTTTAAAGAAGGAACCGGGGACTGCCCGGTAAAAAATGATTTTTTAAATTGGTATGATAAAGGGCAGGTGTTAGAATTTATGGAAAAATACGACTATTACATCAGTATTCTTATAGAGGAAATATTAGGAAAGGAAGTGGGAGTGGTTGGATTTAGTATCTATGATTCATCGCGCTGGTTTAGTGAAGAAGCCGCTTCAAGGATTAAGAAAGAGGATCCTTCTATTAAGGTGATCTTCGGCGGGTACCCTTGTTTCAGGGAAGATTTTTCTCTGCTGCTTATGGATAACCAGAATATTGATGCCGTGTGCTTAGGCGAGGGGGAGTTTTCATTAAACAATTTAATCCGCCAATTCGAAGAAAGTCAAAGCGATCTTTCTTTTTGCGCCGGCTTTATATACAGGGACAAGAATAATAGAATAGTAAATTGTGGGAAGGAATCTCCGATACTGAATCTTGACCTTATTCCTTTTTCAGATTTTTCAGATTTTGATTTAAAATTATATGATGAAACAGCGGGACTTGGAATTTCTACTAGTAGGGGCTGCATTAATCACTGCTTATTTTGCGAAGAATCGGTACTTTTGCATCCATTTCGCAAGAGGACGGCCCTTAATATTTATTCCGAGATTTCTTATCAATCAAAAAAGTATCCCCTTTTAGAATATTTATCCTTCAATGATTCGGCTATAAATGGTGATATGAAGGAACTAAATGAATTGATTAGTTTGCTTACAAAAAATAAATTAACCTTTATTCGTTGGGGCGGGCAGGCAATGATTAGGGAGGAAATGAACCTGTCTTTTCTTAAAAAGATGAAAGAAGCCGGATTTTCATCTGTAAGTTACGGGCTTGAAACCGCAAGCCCTAAGATTTTAAAGAAGATGGGAAAGAATTTTAATCTTGAAATTGCTGAAAAGGTAATAGAAGATACTAATAAGGCGGGGATCTATCAGGCCGTCAATATAATTACGGGGTTTCCAGGCGAAACACAGCTTGATATAATAATGACCTCACATTTTTTAAAAAGGAACCTTGAATTCATCGATGAAGTCTTTATCCACCCTTTAGTGTTGTTGCCTAATTCCTTGCTTTATAAAAAGCGTGAACATTTCGGAATTGTAGTTTCCGATATGAATCCGAAAAAAGGTTGGCATAGTGAAGGTGGTATGAATAATTTTAAGGCAAGGATGGAAAATGCGCGTTTTCTGAAAGACTCTTTAGGTGATAAGGTAAAGGTGTCTTTTAATGAAAATTCATAAATTATGAAAGGAAAAGATGAGAAGAAAAACCGATAGAAAGAGGGCCAGTATATTCTTTCAAGTTTTTGTATTTTTAGGTTTGATAACTGCAGGTTTAATATTTTTTTTCTTCTTTGCTCCTCCGTTTTCGATAGAAAGAATATTATTCCTATCTACGGTTATTGTATTTATCTTTAACATAAATTTATCCTATTTTTTTATTAAACATACTCA
>CAZOSW010000009.1:35624-39655 GCA_964582765.1 uncultured Planctomycetales bacterium
GCATCGTTAGTGCCTCTAATAACATAGAAAAACAGATGACTCATCTTTTTCAGGCTCAGACTAAAGAATTGAGGCAGTCGGTAGAGAAACAATCCGAAGCATTAAACTTAAATCTTGGCAGCATCGTTAGTGCCTCTAATAACATAGAAAAACAGATGACTCATCTTTTTCAGGCGCATACTAAAGAATTGAGGCAGTCGGTAGAGAAACAGTTTGAAGCATTAAATATTGGGCTTAACAAAATGTACTTAGAGAAAGTAATGGGGGCTTTAAAAACTCTAGAGCGAGATTTAATAATTTTATCTGATATAATGGAAAAAAATACCAAGCTTTATCTTAAACATAAAGAATAATCATTTCAAAATTTATTAGAAAGGATATATATGGATAATGTTACAAATAAATCATTAGGCCTCCAAATTTATAAAAATTGGCACTGTAATTTTCCTAAAGAGCATTTTTCTTTAGAATCTGATTTTCCAGAAATTGTTTTATCAGAAGCCAGGATCGATAAATTAGCGCAAAGAGTGGATTTGAAAGGCCTGCGTATTTTGGAATTGGGATGCCTGGAAGGGGTGCATTCACTTATATTACAGACTTTAGGGGTAAAAGAGGTATTAGGCATAGAAGGAAGAAAAGAAAACTTCCTTAAATGCCTGATTGCAAAAAATGCTTTTAACTTGAATAAATGCAAATTTTTACTCGGTGATTTAGATGAAATTCTACCTCTTTTATCGGGCAAATTTGACCTTTGTTTTGCTTCAGGTATCCTTTATCATCTTGAAAACCCCGTATCCACACTATTTCGGATATCTGAGCTGACCACCAAAAGTCTATTTGCCTGGACACATTATGCTACCGTAGATTTTCCGAAAAGCCCTTTAGTAAAAATTGAATATAATGAGCGTATTTACCGCGGCAAACATGTAAGAGAGAATTTAAAAGATTGCCTCTCCGGATTGCGCAGGAATTCATTCTGGCTATTAGAAGATGATATCTTTATGGCAGTTAAAGATGCGGGATTTAAAGATATTGAGGTAATACAGAAAGAAACGCATCAGCATGGGCCGGCAATAACTTTTTTGGCAAGAAAATGAAAATCTGGAGCGGTAAAATTAACCATGGATTATCTCAGAGAATTTAAAACAAATTTGGCGTATCATTTTTCAGAGGTTTTGGAATATCCTATTGCCAAACCACAATGGATTTATGTAAGCTTAAGCCATAAATGTACCTATGCTTGTCAAATGTGCGGAGTGGTTAAAATATTAAATGGCCATGAGCTGCATCCGGACCTGGTAAAAAAGGCCTTTGATGAAATTGCGCTTTGGAAATGGCCATCCATCATTACGCTTACCGGCGGGGAGCCTTTCTTAAGGAAGGATATCTTTAGGTTGATTGATTATTCCGTAAGCAAGGGTTTAAAAATCGAGGCTGTTTCTAACGGTTATTTAATAAATGAGGATTTGGCTTCCAAGATTATCTCCTCTGGATTACAGAATATAGCCATTTCTCTTGATGGGGCAGAAGAAAAAACTCACGATCGGATAAGGCAGAAGGGAGCTTTTAAAAAGGCCATAAACGCAATTACTAATCTCGTGCGGGCTAAGAAAGAGATTGGCGGTGGCCCGCAGATATCTGTTTGGACAACTATAATGAAGGAAAATATAAATGAATTATTCGATATTGTAACTTTAGCTAGGGATTTGGGGGTAGAATGTTTAGTTTATCATCCAGTAATAGTTGCCCAAGATGATATGCAGAATACTCAGCCGGATGCGCCATTCTGGATAAAAGGCAGCGAATTAGAAGCATTAAAAGGGCAGATAGACAAAATTGTGGATTACCAGGCTAAGCATGGTTTGGTAGTTTTTCTGCATGATCCTTATTTATGGCTTAAGTATTTTGATGGGAAACTAAACAGGGATGACTGGAAATGCAATCCTTTTGCGTTTATAAATATAGGTCCTGACGGCGAGGTTAGAAGCTGTGGTTCTGCATTCGGCAATGTAAAAGATGTGGGTTTAGATAGGTGTTTGATTTCGGAAGATGCTCTAAGGGCAAGAGGGATAATGAAGGCTTGCCGTAAACCATGCCTGCAGACTTGTTGGGCGCATCCTGAATCTGACTCTTTGATTAAGATCATAGAAGGGTTTATTGCTCGCACAAGAACAGCTAAGGACAAGGATAAGCTTTTAAAGGACGCCTTAACTATTCTTAAAGATTATGAAAACAGGCTGCCAAGGTATGTTTAATCTTAAAGAAGCTATTATATCGATAACTAACCGTTGTAACTCAAGGTGCAAGATGTGCGATATCCCGATGGAGAAAACAGAAGAAATGGATACCGTTGCTTGGAAGAAAATTATCAGGGACCTTTCTCTTGCAGGGGTAAAAACCGTAGTCTTAAGCGGTGGGGAGCCGCTCTTGCGAGGGGATGTGTTTGAGCTTATTTCATTCGCAAAGGATAGCGGTTTAAATACTTGCATTACTTCTAACGGGGTGATGCTAGATGATTCTGTCGCCGCTAGGCTTTCGCAATCCGGGATCAATGTCGTTAATGTGTCCATAGAGGGGCCAGAGGAGATCCATGATTTCTTGAGAGGCAGCGGTAATTTTAAAAAAACAGTTTCAGCATTAACTGCTCTGGAAAAACATAAAATTGAAACTACCATAGCTACGACGATATCAAGGTATAATTATAAAAGCTTAACTTTTGTCGTAGAGTTGGCAAGAGAGCATAAGGTTACGACAATAAAATTTCAGCCTTTTAGCAGCCTTTTTTTAGATGATAAAAAAAGAGGCCAGGAGTTTATGATAAGTGGCGATAACTTTCAGGAAATAGAAACAATAATCAGGGAGGTTATTTCGCTTTGTAGTCGATACGGCATTGCTATTAATCCGGAAAACTATCTATTAAGAATTCCTTCTTACCTAACCGGCAAACAGGTTGATTCAAACAATATCTGCAGTGCCTTGCTTAGCTCCTGTCCAATAAATTCCAAAGGAGAAATTTTTCCTTGCTGGATTTTAAACAACAAGGAAAATCTAATAGGCAGTTTAAAGGAAGAAGGATTCTTAAATTTGTGGGGAGGGCGTAAGCACATTTCTATTGTAAAGAAAATTGAACGAAAAGGCTGCCCCAACTGCATGATGAGTTGTTATGACAGTAACTTTGGCGGATCGGGGATAAAAAGCAGGGTTATTACAAATATTTCAAAATTAAGGAATAGCGGTTTTAAAGGTTATATGGCTCAACTGCTGAAAAAATGGCAAAAAAGATTGAGATTCTATTCTGCTTATAGGGGGTCATTGAGAGCATTAGTAAGAAAATTCAAAGGAATTTTTAAGAGAAAAACAATATCTTTGCACATAAAAAATCAGGGCTTAAAAGATGCCTTAAAAGAGATAGGCATGGCTAAACAGATGCTCAAAGATGAATTAAGGGATTAATATGGAAGTGAGCCTTTATATTCCTTGTTTTAATGCCGCAAAAACCATTAAGCCTTGTTTGGAGGCCGTTTTAAAACAATCCTATTCTTTAAAAGAAATAGTAATTGTGGATGATGCCTCTACGGATGCAACTGCCGATATTGTCAGTCATTATCCGGTTAAGTTGATAAAGCAGAAAAACAATAGGGGGCTGGCTGCTACAAGGAATGTGGCAATAAAACAGATAGATACCGAATTTATCGCTTCTGTGGATGCAGATTGCTTGCCTGATTCTGGATGGCTTAAGCACCTGATGGAGGAATTCAAATCGCCTGAAATAGTAGGCTCAGGCGGCAAGCTCTTGGAAACAGAAGCTTCTTCCGTATTCGATCTGTGGAGAAGCATACACATGAAACAAAACTGGGAAGACATTAAAGCTGAGCCTCCTTTTTTGTTTGGTTCAAATACAGTATTCCGCAGGAAAGCATTGGTAGAAACCGGCCTTTACAACGAAGAATTCAGGAATAATTACGAAGACATAGATATGTGCCGCCGGCTCAAAAGTAGAGGATACGCATTAAGGTATCAATCAAGGGCTT
>CAZOSW010000010.1:0-31217 GCA_964582765.1 uncultured Planctomycetales bacterium
AAGGTAAATCAATAAAAATTCACCCTTTAGTTTGTACTGCTTTTAACGCAGACTTCGACGGTGACCAGATGGCTGTGCATGTGCCTTTATCTCTGGAATCGCAGCTGGAGACTAAGGTCCTTATCATGGCTATAAATAATATATTTTCTCCTGCTGACGGCCGGCCGGTTATTACTCCTACTCAGGATATAATTCTAGGCCTGGCATATTTAAGCAGAGAGAAAGCCGGTGCACGAGGTGAGGGTAAAATATTCTCGAATTACGATGAAGTTTTGATAGCTTATGACGATAAGGCGATTGATTTACACGCCAGAATCAAGGTTCGGGTGAATAGTTTATATAACCCTGATGAGAAAAAAGTTATAAATGAAAAACAAATTATTACCACTACCGTCGGAAGGATATTATTTAATCAGGTATTACCGCCAGAATTTGGTTTTATTAACGGAGATTTAAATAAAAGCAAAGTCAGCGATATCGTAGTTAGCTGTTACAAAAGATTCGGCCATAATACGACTATTAAACTTTTAGATGATATTAAGCGTTTAGGTTTTGAGATGGGTACTTTAGGCGGTATTTCTATCGGTATAGACGATATGACTATTCCGCAAGATAAGCCGCAAGTTTTAAAAGAATCCAAAGAAGAAGTAGCAAAGGTCGAGGATCAATACCGTAAAGGTATTATTACTAACAGTGAGCGTAAATCCAAGGTAATTGATATTTGGACGCATGCTACGGATAAAGTCTCTGACCTATTATTTAAAGGCATGGATTCTTTTAACCCTATCTTTATGATGGCAGATTCAGGCGCTCGTGGATCACGCCTGCAGGTAAGGCAGCTGGCCGGCATGCGCGGCCTTATGGCTAAGCCAAGCGGCGAGATTATTGAGAATCCGATTACTGCAAATTTCCGAGAAGGATTAAATGTCCTTGAATATTTTATCTCTACTCACGGGGCGCGCAAAGGTTTGGCAGATACCGCGCTTAAAACCGCAGATGCGGGATACTTGACGCGTAGGTTAGTGGACGTTGCCCAGGAGGTAATTGTTTGTGAAGAAGATTGCGGAACGCTTAATGGTATTACGGTGGCTGCGATTACCGAAGGCGATGAAGAGGTAGTCGGCCTTAAGGATCGTATCATCGGAAGGGTAGCGCTAAATAACATTGTTGATATTATTACTGACGAGATTATTGTTGAGCAAGGAAGTGAAATTACTGAAGAAGAAGTTGATAGAATCGAAAAATTAGGAATTGAGAAGATCCGTATCCGCAGCGTCTTGACATGTGAGTCGGGAAGAGGAGTCTGCTCTAAATGTTACGGACGCAACCTTTCTACCGGCAGGTTAGTTGAGCTAGGAGAAGCAGTCGGTGTCGTGGCAGCACAGAGTATTGGTGAGCCCGGAACTCAGTTAACCATGAGGACTTTTCATATCGGTGGTACAGCTTCAAGGACCATTGAGCAATCATTCATTAAAGCTAAGAACGAAGGCTTAATTAAGTACCATGCCTTAAGAGTTACGCTTAAAAATAAAGAAAATGTTGTTTTAAATAGAAATGGTGCGATTAGTATTAATGATGCGCAAGGCCGCGAGCTTGAGCGTTATTCGATACCGCAAGGCGCATTCATTTCTCTTATCGACGGACAAGAGGTGAAGAAAGGGTCGTCATTTGTACATTGGGATCCTTATACTTTGCCTGTGCTTACTGAAGTAGCAGGGTTGGTGCGTTTTGAAGATTTACGTGAAAATATTACTATGCGCGAAGAGCTTAACCCGGTTACAAAATTATCTGAGCGAGTAGTTGTTGAGCATAAACCGGAGTACCATCCGCAAGTAGTTATTTTAGATAATAAAAACGAAGTTTTAGGTATTTATCCTATTCCTATAGGCGCTCATATTATTGTTAAAGATGGTGAGCATGTGGGGGGAGGAGACTTATTGGCAAAGATTCCGCGCACAGTGGTTAAGACTCGTGATATTACCGGAGGACTTCCGCGCGTAGCTGAGCTTTTTGAGGCTAGGCGTCCGAAGGACCCTGCGGTGATCAGCGAAATCGACGGATTTGTAGAATTCGGCGAGACAAAGAAAAATCAGCGCGTAATAATTGTTAAATCTGCTACCGGCATGTCCCGTGAGTATGTTATCCCGCATGGCAAGCACCCGAATGTTTATAAAGGAGACAAGGTTAGCGCCGGCCAGCAGCTTACCGATGGACCGGTAGTCTTACAGGATATCCTGAGTGTTTGCGGTGATAAGGTTTTACAAGAATATCTGGTGAATGAAGTTCAGGAGGTTTATCGCCTTCAGGGAGTGCGTATTAATGATAAGCATATTGAGGTGATTATCAGGCAGATGCTTAAGAAAGTAAGAGTTGAAGACCCGGGTGATACTGAATTTTTAGCTACGCAGCAGGTAGATAAATGGATATTCCAAAAAGAGAATACCCGCGTCATTAAGAAAGGCGGTAAGCCGGCTCAGGCAACCCCGCTTTTATTAGGTATAACTAAGGCCTCTCTTACTACCGAGAGTTTTATTTCCGCAGCTAGTTTTCAAGAGACTACACGGGTTTTGACTGAAGCGGCAACCCGCGGTAAGCGGGATGAATTATTTGGTTTAAAGGAAAATGTTATCGTGGGGCACTTGATTCCGGCAGGTACCGGATTTAGGGCTCATCGTGATATTGAAGTAGTAAAAGTAGCCGCTGAAAACAGCCAAGAGAAAAAGGAATAATATATGCCCACAATTGCCCAGTTAATTAGGTTTGGTAGGATTTCTAGAAAGAAGAAGAGTAAGTCGCCGGCTTTAAAGGGATGCCCTCAGAGAAGAGGGGTATGTATTCAGGTGCGTACTATGACACCTAAAAAACCCAACTCAGCGTTAAGAAAAATTGCAAGGGTCAGGCTTACTACGGGATTAGAAGTTACAGCATACATTCCGGGAGAAGGGCATAATCTTCAGGAGCATTCTATTGTTATGGTAAGGGGAGGTAGGGTTAAAGACTTACCGGGCGTGCGTTATCATATTGTAAGGGGTACATTAGATACTGCAGGGGTTAACGCACGTAGAAGGAGCCGTTCTAAATACGGGGCAAAGAAACCAAAGCCAGCGAAATAATTAGTGGCTAGTGTTCGACTTCGCTTAAGGGTTATCTTTAAGCAAGAAACGAGTAGAATAAGGAGCAATGTCGAAGGATGAGAAGAAGAAAAGCGCAGGAAAAAGTTATTTTAGCAGATCCCAAATATAACAGTAAAATAATTGCCAAGTTTATGAATATGGTTATGGTTGACGGTAAAAAGGCTGTAGCGGAAAAATTAGTTTACAGCGCTTTTGATATCGTATTAAAAAACCTAAACGAGCAGGATATTTTAAAAGTTTTCTATAAGGCATTGGATAATGCCCGGCCGCGTTTGGAAGTAAAACCGCGCAGGGTGGGTGGTGCTACTTATCAGGTGCCTATTGAAGTCAGGCAGGAGCGAGGTACTTCAATTGCTCTGCGCTGGATCAGGGATTTTGCCAAGAATAGAAAAGGCAAGGCCATGGAACAAAAATTAGCTGACGAAATTATCTCAAGCTACAAAGGGGAAGGCGCAGCAATTAAAAAGAGGGATGATACGCATAAGATGGCTGAATCGAATAAGGCCTATGCGCATTTTCGTTGGTAAAAGCAGTAGCCGGTAGATAAGCAGGTATTATTTAAGGTGAGCATGAGAAAGATACCGTTAGACAAAATACGAAATATAGGGATAATCGCCCACATCGACGCCGGGAAAACTACGACTAGCGAACGTGTCTTATTCTATACCGGAAAAAACTATAAAATAGGTGAAGTCCATGACGGTGCAGCCACGATGGATTGGATGGTGCAGGAGCAGGAGAGAGGCATTACTATTACCGCAGCTGCCACTACCTGTAAATGGAAAGATATAACTATTAATTTAATTGATACTCCGGGGCATGTGGATTTTACTATAGAAGTAGAAAGGTCGCTAAAGGTTTTAGATGGGGCAGTAGTTGTTTTCTGCGGAGTCGGAGGCGTTGAACCGCAATCAGAAACCGTATGGCGTCAGGCGGACCGTTATGGTGTCCCGCGTATTGCTTTTGTCAATAAGATGGACCGGACCGGTTCAGACTTTTTTGCCGTAATCGATCAGATGAAGGAAAGATTGGCAGCAAATGTAGCGGCAATCCAGCTTCCCGTTGGCCGAGAAAGCGGATTTAACGGTTTAATCGATCTGGTTGAAAAAAAGCTTATTCATTATAAGGATGAGCTAGGCAAGGATTTTGAGGTTAAAGAGCTTTCTTCGGATATGCTTACTGATTTTGATAAATATCGCATGATTTTAGTGGAGAAGGTAGCCGAGGCAGATGATAAGATTATGGAGATTTACCTGCAAGGCAATATTGTGTCTAACGAAGAATTGAAATCAGCAATCCGCAGAAGCGTAATTGCAAATAAATTTGTGCCGGCGCTCTGCGGTTCGGCTTTTAAAAATAAGGGCGTACAGCTGGTTTTAGATGCCGTAAGGGATTATCTTCCTTCTCCGATTGATGTGCCTGCGGTAAAGGGAACGAATCCTGATACGGGTGAATTTGAAGAGGTTGCAGCTAGTGATGAAGCCCCGTTTACCGCTTTATGTTTTAAGGTTGCCTCAGACCCCTTTGTTGGTAAGATTTATTTTATAAGAATGTACTCAGGTACTCTTGATTCGGGAACATATATTTACAATGCCACTAAGAGAGAAAGAGAGCGTGTAACAAAAATTGTTAAGATGCATGCTAACCATCAGGAGGTAGCTGAGAGTATTTCTACGGGAGATATCGCAGCCTTAGTCGGTTTAAAGGATACCAAGACCGGCGATACATTGTGTACAGAAAAGAATCCCATTCTCGTTGAAGCTATGCGGTTTCCGGAACCGGTTATTCAGCAGGCAATTGAACCTAAGTCAAAAGATGCTCAGGAAAAATTAGGTTTGGCTATGCATAAGCTTGAAGATGAAGATCCATCGTTTAGGGTTAGTTATAATCAGGAAACCGGCCAAACACTTATTGCCGGTATGGGCCAGTTGCATTTGGAAATTATTATTGATAGAATTTTGCGTGAATTTAATGTAGAGGCTACCGTTGGCGCCCCGCAAGTTGCCTATCGTGAAACAATTAGAAAAAGTGTGCCAAGTGTGGGAAAATTTATTTCACAGTCCGGCGGCCGCGGCCAATATGGGCATTGTGTTATAGAGATGAGCCCGCAGGAGACTCCCGGAACAGGGATAACCTTTGAGGATAAAATTAAAAGCGGTGCAATACCGCGTGAATTTATCCCTGCTGTAAAGCAGGGGGTGATAGGCGCGGCTAAAAACGGCGTATTGGCCGGATACCCGGTTACCGACGTAAAAGTAGTTTTAGTTGACGGTTCATTTCATGAAGTTGATTCATCAGAGTTAGCTTTTAAAATGGCAGGGTCTATTGCTTTTCAGGAAGGGATGAAAAAAGCTCATCCTGTATTGCTCGAACCGATTATGGATATCGAAGTAGTTGTGCCTGAAGAATTTATGGGCCAGATTATTGGTGATTTAAGCTCAAGACGCGCAAAAATAATTGCTCTTGGTCAAAGATTGAATTTACGTACTATTCGTGCTAACGTTCCGTTGTCCGAGGTTTTTAATTACGCAACGGTAACAAGATCCTTGACACAAGGCCGTGCATCATATACAATGGAACCTTCCTTTTACAGCGAGGTTCCAGCTCATGTAGCGGAAAAAATTATTTTAGGGGCGTCAACCACAAAGACAAGAAAAACTTTTTAACAAAAGTAACGCCCCGCGTTGATTGGCACCCGACGCCAATATGTATTGCGTCGGTGTGCGCTAGGTAGCGCAAAATTTCGCGGGGTTGCCCTTTTGGGCAAGGAGGATAAAAAATGGCTAAAGAAAAATTTGTAAGGAGTAAGCCTCACGTAAATATTGGCACCATCGGCCATATCGATCATGGTAAAACTACGCTTACTGCTGCTATCTGCAACGTTCTTTCGAAAACCGGCCAGGCAGCTGCCAGAGATTATGCAGATATTGCCAAAGGCGGCACAGTAAGAGATGAGACAAAGGTAGTTACTATTTCAGTTGCTCACGTTGAATATGAAACAGCTAGCCGCCACTATGCGCATATTGATTGCCCGGGGCACGCAGATTACATTAAGAACATGATTACCGGAGCAGCTCAGATGGATGGAGCAATCCTGGTAGTTTCCGCAGCTGACGGCCCTATGCCGCAGACTAGAGAGCATATCCTTTTGGCCCGTCAGGTTAATGTACCTTCTATGGTTGTATTTATGAATAAGGTTGATTTGGTTGATGATAAAGAGCTCTTGGATTTAGTTGAGATGGAGATTAGGGAGCTTTTAACCAAATACGGATATCCGGGAGATAAAACACCGATTATCCGCGGTAGTGCGAATAAGGCTTATGCCGCAACTGACCCTAATAGCGCAGAAGCTAAGCCGATTATCGATTTACTTAAAGCTGTTGATGAGTTTATTCCTTTACCACCCAGAGAATTGGATAAACCTTTTCTCATGGCGGTAGAAGATGTGTTCAGTATTGAAGGCAGAGGAACTGTTGGAACAGGAAGAATCGAGCGTGGAAAAGTTAAAGTAGGGGAAGAAGTTGAGATTATCGGTTTAAGGGCGGAACCCAAAAAATCAGTAGTTACCGGAATAGAAATGTTCCGTAAACTCCTGGATGAAGGCCAAGCCGGAGATAACGTTGGCCTTCTTTTAAGAGGTATAGAAAAGAATGATATTGAACGCGGCATGGTCATAGCTGCACCTAAATCCATTAAGCCTCATACAAAGTTTAAGGCTAAGGTTTATATTTTGACTAAAGAAGAAGGCGGCAGGCATACCCCATTTTTTAAAGGTTACCGGCCGCAGTTTTATTTCCGTACCACCGATGTTACTGGTTCAGCCAACCTTCCTGAAGGCGTAGAGATGGTTATGCCAGGGGATAATGTGACGCTGGATGTTGAATTAATTATTCCAGTTGCCATAGAGAAGGAATCACGTTTTGCTATTCGTGAAGGCGGCCATACCGTAGGTGCCGGAGTAGTTACTGAGGTTATTGCTTAACGCTAGAAAAGAATATTTAAGGTGTTATTCCTGCTTCGCTTACGCTCGCAGGATTTCGCTAGATAAAAGTTTAAGGTGCTCAAAATGAACACACAAAAGATTCGCATTAAACTAAAAGCCTATGATCACAGGCTGTTAGATCAAGCAGTTATAGAGATTGTTGATACCGTAAAGCGTACTGGCGCCAAAATTTCGGGGCCAGTACCGCTTCCTACGAAACGTGAGATTTATACGGTATTACGTTCTGTGCATGTTGATAAAAAATCGCGTGAACAGTTTGATTTATCTACCCATAAACGCCTTATTGACATCTTTGAACCCACAGCTAAGACCATCGATTCATTAAGGAAATTAAACCTGCCTGCAGGAGTGGATGTAGAGATCAAGTAATAAATCAATATAGAAGGTTAATTGAAATGATCGGATTAATTGGTAAAAAAATTGGTATGACTCAAGTCTTTGCGCAAGATAACTGTCAGGTTGGCGTTACTGCTATCCAAGCCGGGCCTTGCCCGATACTTATGGTTATGGATAAAAATATCCAACTGGGTTTTGATTTAGCAAAAGAAAAAAGCGTAAAAAAACCCCAGTTAGGTTTTTTTAAAAAATTAAATATTGCCCCGCGCAATGTAATCAGGGATGTCTTAAAAGAGGCCAATGTCGAATATAAGGTTGGCGATGAGCTTAAGGTCGACCTTTTTACTGAAGGAGATTTTGTAGATATCAGCGGAATTTCTATTGGCAAAGGTTTTGCCGGCGGCATGAAACGCTGGCATTGGAAGGGTGGGCCGCGTACGCATGGCTCAACAAGCCATCGTAGGGTTGGCTCAATAGGTTCAAGCACTACTCCCGGAAGAGTTTTTAGAGGACATCATATGCCTGGCCATATGGGCGCACAGAGGGCAACAATACAGAACTTAAAAGTTATTAAGGTGGATTTGGCGAATAATCTCCTCTTAGTTGAAGGTGGAGTCCCCGGCCATAAGAATGGTTATTTAGTAATTACTAAAGCATTGAAAAAAAGGGCAAAGATTACAGCTGTAAAGAAATAATATGTTTACATTACCCGTATATAATCTTGAAGGTAAAGAAATAGATACAATAAAGCTCAATGCTGCTATTTTTGACGGTAGCCAGAATACCGATTGCCTTCATCAGGTTATCGAGAATTACAGGGCTAATCAGAGAAAAGGCCTGGCTTCTACTAAAACCCGCGGCGAAGTTTCTGGCGGCGGTAGAAAACCATGGAAGCAGAAAGGCACAGGCCGGGCACGAGTAGGTTCTACGCGTTCCCCACTCTGGAGGCATGGTGGCGTGGTTTTTGGCCCACATCCTCGCGATTTTTCTTTTTCCCTGCCGCAGAAGATTAAGAAAGCGGCTTTAAGGACCAGCTTAAACCTGAAATTAAAAGAAAATAATTTTCTGATTTTAGATGAATTTAAGGTAGAGCAGCCTAAGACTAAGTTAGCAGTAGGAATATTAAGCAATCTTAAATTGTTTTCTTCTAAAGAAAAAAAAGAAAAAAAGGTTTTGTTCTTAACAGATAAATTGAATCTAGAGTTAAAAAAAGCTTTGAAAAATATTAGTTTCTTGACTGTAGATTTAGCCAGCAATTGCCATGCTTATGAAGTAATGAATAATCAGAAGTTGCTTGTTACTAAAGCGGCTCTTTTAGATTTGACATCGAGGTTAAAATAATGGGTAATTTGCCGGTTATAATTAAAGCACTTCTACAGACTGAAAAATCGAGTTCCTATTTACGAGAAGGAAAATACCTTTTTTTGGTAAATAACGCTGCTAATAAGATTCAGATTAAAAAAGCAGTAGAGCAGTTTTATAAAGTTAAGGTAAAAAATGTTAATACTTTCGTTTCAATGGGTAAACTTAAAAGAGTAAGGCATCAATTAGGTTGTACAGCCGATACGAAAAAAGCTGTGGTTACTTTAGTAACTGGCCAGAAGATAGAGGTAGCATAATGGGAATAATAAAATTTAAACCAACTACTCCTTCAAGAAGGCATATGAGCGGCCCGGATTTTTCTGAAATTACTAAAGATAAGCCGGAGCGATCATTATTGGTTCCGCTTAAAAAAACCGGCGGCAGAAATGCTTATGGCCGTATAACTACCAGGCACATCGGCGGCGGGCATAAACGTATGCTGCGTTTAATTGATTTTAAGCGCGATATTTATGATCAGCCGGCAAAAGTGGCCGCAATCGAATATGATCCCAACCGTTCAGCAAGAATTGCCTTGGTCCAATATCCGGATAAACAAAAACGCTATATCATTGCTCCTCTGGGGCTTAATGTGGGAGATGTGGTTGTTTCCAGCGACCAGAAAGATATTGAGATTAAATTCGGCAACTGCCTTCTCTTGCGTAATATCCCTTCAGGTACCTTGATTCACAATATTGAATTATCAAAAGGAAAAGGCGGACAAATCGTGCGTGGTGCAGGCACCAGCGCACAGATTATGGCCAAGGAAGCTGATATGGCGCATGTCAGATTGCCAAGCGGGGAAGTAAGATTAGTAAGCCTGGATTGTCATGCCACTATCGGCCAGATTGGCAATATTGATCATGATGCGATTATCTTAGGTAAAGCAGGAAAAAGCAGATGGTTAGGAATTAGGCCAACAGTTAGAGGCGTAGTAATGAACCCTGTTGATCATCCTCACGGCGGAGGCGAAGGTAAAAGCGGTCAAGGTAATCCGCATCCGGTTACGCCTTGGGGTAAGCCTACCAAAGGTTATCGCACTAGAAACCGGAATAAGTATTCTAATAAATTTATTGTAAAGAGAAGGAAACCATAATTATGCCACGCTCATTAAAAAAAGGCCCATATGTTGAGGAGAGTTTATTAAGGAAGATCCAGAAGCAGACAAAAACCGGCCTGCGTCAAGCAATTAAAACCTGGAGCCGGCGCTCAACAATAATTCCTGATTTTGTAGGTTTAACCTTTGCGGTTCATGATGGTAAAAAGCATATCCCGGTTTTTATTACTGAAAATATGGTTGGTCATAAATTAGGAGAATTTGCTCCTTCAAGGATATTTAGAAAACACGGTGGCATTAAGGCGAAGAAGGCATTAGAGAAAACATAATTTATAGGCTTAAACTTAACTTAAAAAAATGATCTCAAGAGCAGAAGGAAAATTTTTAAGGATTTCACCAAGTAAGATACGCCTTGTTGCTGATTTAGTCCGCGGTAAAGACGTTACTTATGCGCAAGGTATCTTACTTCATGTAAATAAAAGGTCGAAGGAATTTTTAATAAAGATTTTAAAATCTGCGGTTGCTAATGCTAAAGTAAAAGGATTTACGGCGGATAAATTGTACGTTTCAAAGATAGTTTGTGATTGCGGGCCGATGTGGAAAAGATTTAAGGCCGCTGCTTTTGGCAGGGCTCAAGGTATAGTCAAGCGTACCGTGCATATAAAAATTGAGTTAGATTTAAAGCATAACACTCCGCATTTATAAGGCATTCGGCCCAGATTGGAATTTGGCCAGCGTTGCTTGGTGGCGGTTAAGTTTTTTAAGGATAAGGAGAATAATTTATGGGACATAAGGTAAGTCCTCTATTATTAAGGATGGGTTTTATAAGGCAGTGGCATTCTCGTTGGTTTGCTAAGCCCAAGGAATATGCGGCGTTTATTCAGCAGGATTATAAGATCCGAAAATTTGTTAAAAATAAGTTTAAACAGGCAGCGATATCTAAAATTATTATAGAAAGGCTGGCAGACAAAATTAAGATCCGTATATTTTCCGCGCGTCCCGGAATTATTATCGGCCGTCACGGTTCGGATATTGAGCGCTTGCGCTCAGATTTAAATAGTTTAGTTAAAGCTGAACTTTCTATTGATATCCAGGAAGTAAATAAACCTGCCTGGGATGCGCAGTTAGTTGCAGAAAATATTGCTTTACAGCAAGAAAAAAGAATTGCTTTCCGCCGCGCTGTCAAACGGGCGATGGAACAGTCAATTCAGGCCGGCGTAAAAGGCATCAGAGTCAGCTGCTCAGGCCGCCTTAATGGAGCGGAAATGAGCCGCAAAGAAACTTATAAGATCGGTAAGATTCCTTTACAGACCTTACGCGCGGATATTGATTATGGTTTTGCTGAAGCGCTTACCACATATGGCTTAATCGGAGTTAAAGTTTGGATTTATAAAGGCGATATCCTGGGAAAACAATTCATTCAGGAAGAAACAACTGCCTCGCAGCATGAACAGGCTAATGCGGGCTTGAGGCCGTCTCAGCCACATTAAGGATTAATCCGCCATTGACTTACTCGCACTGCCTGGCGGCAGGTGCGTTTGTAAGTTAAGCGCTCACTAGGAGTAGATATGGTTTTAATGCCCAAAAGGGTTAAATATCGTAAATTACAGAAAGGTCAAAGGCGCGGCATATCTACTACAGGTTCAACCGTCGCTTTTGGGGAATTTGGCTTAAAATCTTTAGATAATGGTTGGATAAAAAATACCCAGATTGAAGCCGTGCGTGTTATTTTGGCACGTCAGTTACATAAGGGCGGCAAATTATGGATAAGGATTTTTCCGGACAAATCCATAACCAAGAAGCCGGCAGAGGTTCGCATGGGAAAAGGTAAAGGGGACCTAGACCATTGGGTTGCGGTGGTTAAACGCGGACGCGTGTTATTTGAATTGGGTGGAGTTCCGCAGGAATATGCCAAGGCATGTTTTCGTCTGGCAGCTTATAAGTTGCCTCTTCGTACAAAATTTGTAGTCAGGATGCATAAATAAAATGAAACCACAGGAATTAAAAGATTTATCAAAAGTAGAATTATTAGAAAAAGAAAAAGGGCTGTACGGCGAATTATCTAAATTAAATATACAGCGTTATTCCGGAAGCGTAGAGAAACCGCATAAGTTTGCACTGATAAAGAAAGATATTGCACGGATCAGGACAATCTTAAACCAGAAGAAAGACAAATAAGATGGGAAAAAAGAAAGTAGTTATAGGAATAGTAGTCAGCGATAAGATGCAAAAGACTGTTATAGTAAAAACTATGCATTTGGCTAGGCACGCAAAATATTCTAAGACGATTAAGCGCCATAATAAGATTAAGGCGCATGACGAGAAGGGTATTGCAAAAATCGGGGATACGGTAAGCATTATGGAAACTCGGCCATTATCAAAAGATAAGCGTTTTATAGTTAAGGCAGTGCTTAAAAAGACAGAAGAGACAAAGTTGTCTTTACCAGAGGAGACTGTTTAAGTGCTTCAATTACGCAGTATTTTAGATGTCGCGGATAATACCGGGGCCCGAAAGGCTTCCTTGATCTGTGTATTAAAAAAAATGGGAAGTTTTAATGCTAAGATCGGAGATGTAGTAAGGGTCAATATCAAGGAGTCTATTCCCGGGGCAACAGTAAAAAAAGGGGAAATGGCGCTGGCGGTAATTGTACGCACTAGGCGGGATATAAACAGGGCAGATGGCTCAATTTTGCGTTTTGACCGCAATGCCGTAGTAATTATTGACGATAAGGATAATCCTAGGGGTACACGTGTATTCGGACCGGTTGCCCGCGAGTTAAGAGATAAAAATTTTAATAAAATAATTTCTTTAGCACCTGAGGTAATTTAATGCAAAAAATAAAAAAGAACGATATTGTCCAGATAACTAAGGGAAAAGATAGAGGAAAACAGGGAAAAATAATTAGTATTGTTAAAGATGGTACCTGTGCTTTAGTTGAAGGGCAGAATTTATCTAAAAAACACAAACGTCAGAGCCGTCAGGATCAAAAGGGCGGAATAATTTCTATTGAGATGCCGGTTAGTGTTTCTAACCTGATGATTTTATGTAAACATTGTTCAAAAGCAACTCGTGTAGGAATAATGACTTTGAAAGACGGGACAAAATCCAGATTTTGCAAAAGCTGTAAAGAGGCGCTCTAAGATGATACCTAGGCTGTTAGAAAAATACCGTAATGAGATTGTTCCTAAGCTGATGGCAGATTTTAGCCTTAAGAATAAGATGGCAGTCCCTGCGGTAGAAAAAATTGTAGTGAATATGGGCATCGGGGAAGGTACGCAGGATATTAAGGTTTTAGAAAAATCCGTGGATGAACTGGCCAATATAACCGGACAGAAACCGATTATTCGCCGGGCAAAGAAGGCTATTGCTAATTTTAAGGTCAGGCAGGGCCAGGCAGTCGGCGCTAAGGTTACCTTAAGACGGGTTATGATGTATGAGTTTATGGATCGCCTGCTTAATATTGCCCTACCGAGGATTCGCGATTTCCGCGGGGTTTCCAGGGATTCCTTTGATAAAGGCAACAATTATACTTTGGGTTTAAGTGAGCAGATTATTTTTCCGGAAATTGAATACGATAAAATTACCCGTACCCAGGGGATGGATATTACTTTTGTAATTAAGAATGCCAAGAATATTGACCAGGCAAGGGCTTTACTAAAATATTTCGGCATGCCGTTTTCCCGCATGGATGAAAAATAAGTTGGCGGGATACTGCGCACTATTAGATATCAGGGCGGAAATAAAAGGGAAGATAAATAAAAATGGCAAAGAATTCACAAATTGCAAGATGGAAGAGGCCAGCAAAGTTTTCAACACGCAAATATAACCGTTGTTCTATTTGCGGACGCAGCGGAGGTTATCTTAGAAGGTTTCAACTTTGCCGTATTTGTTTCAGAGAGCTGGTTTGGCAGGGGCTTATTCCCGGCGTAAAAAAAGCCAGCTGGTAAATTCGGCCAAAAGGCCGTGGTTTGGTCTCAAATAGCCAAAACCAAGGAGAATAAATGTCCAGGACAGATTTAATCGCAGATGTTTTTACAATCATTCGTAACGCCATATTAATTAAAAAGGATGCTGTGGATGTTCCGGCTTCTAATAACATTAAAGAGATCGTGTCCATTCTTAAAAAGAATGAGTATATTGATAATTTTAAGCTAATTGAAGATAAAAAACAGGGATTAGTCAGGGTTTACCTGAAATATACCGCCGGAAAATCTGCTATTCGTAATATCAAGCGTATTTCTAAGCCGGGATTAAGAGTTTATGTTAAGAGTAAAAAAGTCCCCACAGTTTTACGCGGCAGGGGTATGGCAATAATTTCTACTTCTAAGGGTGTAATTACCGATAAGCAAGCAAGAGAACAGAGTGCTGGCGGTGAAGTCATTGGTTATGTTTGGTAAAAGAATGGCACCTCGCGCTTATAAGGCGCCTTGCCCAGATGCGAATTTGGAAAGTATCCGCCTCGAAAGCGAAAATTGCGCGGGTGTTCTTAACTTAAGGAAGAATAAATGTCTAGGATTGGGAAGAAAATAGTAGCAATACCTAAAGACGTAAAGATTGAAGTTAAAGACGGCGTAGTTCTTGTCCAAGGGCCAAAAGGAAAACTTAGCCGAAAACTATCTGACCGGATCAGTATTGAAATTAAAGATAACCAGCTTTTAGTTAAACGGGTTGCTGATACTAAAGTAGATAAATCAATGCATGGATTGTTTCGTGCATTGATCGTAAATATGATTAAAGGCGTGACTGAAGGATACACCAAGGAATTAGAAATTATCGGGGTAGGTTTTAAGGCTGCTGTAGCCGGAAATAAATTAAATATGGCTTTAGGATTTTCGCACCCGGTAAACTTTACTATTCCCGAAGGCATTAAAATTGAAACTCCTAAACCCACTCAGTTAGTTATAAAGGGTATTGATAAGGAGCTAATCGGAGAAGTTGCTACAGAAATCCGTTTAGTTTATCCTCCTGAGCCCTATAAAGGTAAGGGTATTCGTTTCGTAGGAGAACATGTAAAGAAGAAGATAGGAAAGGCGCAGGCAACAGGCGGCGGTAAATAGATTCCCGCTAAAAGCTGCGGGTGTCTTTTGCCTAGAGCGCAAGGGTTTCGACTAGAAGAAAAGCTTTAAGGTGTTTAAAATTGACTGGCGCATTAACTTGCTCATACTTCCTGCCGGCAGGCAGGTGTGTTCGTAAGTTAAGCGCTCATTAAAAATGAGAAAAAAAGAAGAACTGAGACTTAAGAGGCATAAAAGAATTAAAATGAAAATGCTTGGCACTCCTGAGAAACCCCGCCTGGTTGTGCATCGTTCATTAAAAAATATCTCAGCGCAAGTATTAGATGATACTACAGGCAAGGTCTTGTTTTCTCTTTCTACTAAAGATAAGGCCTTGAAGTTAAAATATCCAAACGCGGGAAACTTAAAATCGGCACAAGATTTTGGCCAGATATTTTCCCAGACAGCAAAGGAAAAAGGGTACAGTAAGGTAATTTTTGATCGTGCGGGGTATCTCTATCACGGTAGGATTAAATCTTTTGCGGATGCATTAAGAAAAGGTGGAATGGAGTTTTAATTATGCGTGAATTAACCATTGAACAACAACCAGATTTGGTGGAAAAAGTTATTAGCATTAACCGTGTTACCAAGGTAACTAAGGGTGGGAAAAAGCTTCATTTTAGCGCTTTAGTGGTTGTTGGGGATAGCAAAGGAAGAGTGGGTTTTGCTTTGGATAAAGCTAATGAGGTGGCGGAGGCAATCCGTAAATCTTTAACTAAAGCCAAAAAAAGCCTGTTTAAGGTACCTTTAGAGGGTTCAACTATTCCGCATGAAATAATTGGTAAATTTGGAGCGGCAAGTGTAATGTTGAAACCTGCTTCGGAAGGTACCGGCGTTATTGCAGCAGGCCCGGTGCGGGCAATCTGTGAAGCTGCCGGAATTAAAGATATACTTACTAAATGTTTAAAATCAAATAATCCGATCAATGTTATAAAAGCTACGATGCAAGGATTAAAAGAGCTTAAAGGATAAAATGAAAGATAAAAAGGTTGTTAAAAAGCCAGTAGTTAAGAAGCCTGCTGTTAAGAAAACAATAAGCAGGCAATCTCCTAAGAAAATTCAGAAAGAGCCTGTATTAGATTCGGTGTCCTTACATAATTTAAAAAGTCCGTTTGGTTCACGTAAAAAAAGAAAACTTCTTGGGCGAGGCCCGAGTTCCGGGCATGGTAAGACTTCAACCCGCGGAAGCAAGGGGCAGACTTCGCGTGCAGGGAGGCATTTTTATTTAGGTTTTGAAGGCGGCCAATCCCCGCTTATCCGTAGAATGCCCAAGCGCGGATTTGTGAGTAATTTTAAGAGAATTTATCAGATTGTTAATCTCCTGGATTTAAATAGAATTAAAGAAACCATGATTACTCCGGATGTTTTAAAAGCAAACGGATTAATCCGTAATGAGTCTGCTTTAATTAAAATATTGGGTAAGGGAAGCATCAAGAATGCCCTGACTATTAAGGCGCATGCATTTTCAAAGCGTGCATCTGTCGAAATTGTCAATGCCGGCGGTAAGGCTGAGATTATAAAAACATAGCTTTATCCCATACCGGGCAACTTGCCTGGTATGGGATTAATTCGCCCGCCACTTGAATCAATGGCGGGCTCATTAAATGTTTAATGCGCTGGTTAACGCGTTCAAAATCCCAGATTTAAAAAGACGGTTAATTATTACGGGTGCGCTTATTGCGGTTTACCGAGTAGGCTGTTACGTTCCTACTCCCGGTATTGATGGGACGGCACTGGCTGATTTTTTTAACCGTATCTCTAAGACTCAAGGCGGGACGCTCTTTGGCATAATTAATATGTTCTCCGGCGGCGCTATGGAACGTTTAACCATATTTGCCTTAGGGATTATGCCGTATATTTCTTCTTCGATTATCATGCAGTTACTTACTGCGGTTATTCCGGCTTTAGAAAAGATGGCAAAAGAGGGTAAGGCTGGATATGAAAAGATTAATCAGTTTACCCGCTACGGAACGGTTTTATTATCAGTTATACAATCTTATTTTATTGCTCTTTGGCTTGAAAATCCGGCGCGTTTTGAGGGCCTACAGATTGTTATGCACCCCGGTTGGGGGTTTCGTATACTGACAGTCCTAACCCTTACTACCGGTACGATTTTTATTATGTGGCTAGGAGAACAGATTCAGGAGCGCGGTATTGGAAATGGTATTTCTCTGGTAATAACCGCAGGTATTATTTCGCGTATTCCTACGGCGCTTAATCAGCTCTTTGTTTTAATTTCTCCGTTTGCCCCTAGCCGCAGGCAAATCCAACCGGTTACTTTGTTAATCATGGCTGTTCTATTGGTAGGCGTAGTTTTCTCGGTGATCATGATTACGCAAGGGGTCAGAAAGATTCCCGTACAATATGCCCGGCGTATTGTGGGACGCAAGATTTACGGAGGCCAGAGTACATATATACCGCTTAAAGTAGATACCTCCGGAGTTATCGCTATTATCTTTGCGCAGTCAATTATCCTGTTTCCGGCAACACTAGCTTCTTTTATTCCTAATCCCGGATTTCAGCGATTTGCGCAAAGCTTAATACGCGGACAGGTATTATATTCGGTAGTTTATGCTCTTTTGATAATTTTCTTCTGTTATTTTTATACGGCGATTGTCTTTAATCCTAATGATTTATCCGAGAATATGAAGAAGTACGGCGGTTTTATTCCCGGCATTCGCCCAGGGTCGCCTACCGCAGAATTTCTTGATTATGTAATGACTAGGATTACTTTAGCCGGCGCAAGTTTTATTGCCATAATTGCGATTTTTCCGGATTTTATTATGGCATGGCTCAAGGTGCCTTATTTAGTTGCTTCGTTTTTTGGCGGTACAGGTGTTTTAATTATCGTTGGTGTTATGCTTGATACCTTAAAGCAGATTGAATCGCATTTATTGACACACCATTATGAAGGTTTTATAAAGAGCGGCCAAATTCGGGGAAGAAGATAATGCATTTGGTACTTCTAGGCCCTCCGGGGGCAGGTAAAGGAACGCAGGCTAAAAGGTTAGCAGAAAATTTAGCCTTGCCGCATATATCTACCGGAGATATTTTAAGGCAGAATGTTAAAGATGGCACGGAGTTAGGCAAACAGGCAAAGGGCATTATGGATAAAGGCTTGCTTGTGCCGGATGATTTAGTTGCAAAAATGCTTGATGAGCGTTTTAATAACCCGGATATAAAAAAGGGTTTTATCTTAGATGGGTACCCTAGGACATTAGCTCAGGCTAAGACATTAGATGATATTTTAAGCCACAAGGGCTTAGCAGTAAATCTGGTAGTTTATTTAAATGCCAGCGATAAAGTAATCATTAAACGGCTTGGCGGAAGGTTGGTCTGCTCTAAGTGCGGGGCAAATTTTCACATAATTAATATGCCTCCTAAGGTAGGTGGCGTCTGTGATAATTGCCAAGGAGTTTTGTATCAGCGTTCTGATGATAATGAGATAACGGTGCGTAAGCGCCTTGAGGTTTATAAACAGGAAGTTGCTTCTTTGATAGAGTATTACAGAGAAGTAAAAAAACTGTACAGCTTAAACGCGGATTTAGATGCCGGGGTGGTTTTAAAACAGATTATTGATTTAAGTGAAAAAAATCTTAAATGATTCCTCTAAAGTCCCAAAAAGATTTAGAGATGCTAGGCCGGTCAGGAAAAATTTTGGCCGCGATTATGCGCCAGGTTGAGGAAAGTATCCGGCCCGGGATTACGACTTTAGATATCGATTG
Source organism: uncultured Planctomycetales bacterium (assembly GCA_964582765.1). Lineage (GTDB taxonomy): Bacteria > Omnitrophota > Gorgyraeia > Gygaellales > Profunditerraquicolaceae > UBA6249. The sequence continues at coordinate 18,670 of CAZOSW010000010.1, forward strand.
TTTAAGCCAAGAGCTTATTCTTAGAAATAATGCCCTTGCTGCTTTTAAAGGCTACAAAGGGTACCCGGCAACGGCTTGTGTTTCTATAAATGAAGAGGTAGTTCACGGTATTCCTGGAGCACGAGTAATTTTAGAGGGGGATATCGTAAGTATAGATTTAGGCGTAAATTATCAGGGTTATTTTTCTGATATGGCAGTGACTGTAGCGGTTGGTGAAGTAGACCAAAAGAAAAAAGGGCTGATTGAAGCAACTAAGAAATCCCTTGATTTAGGTATTAAGCAGGCGCGCGTAGGAAATAATTTAGTTGATATTTCTCATAGTATTCAGAGTTTTGTTGAAGCTCGTGGTTTTTCGGTAGTCAGGCAGTTTGTAGGCCATGGTATAGGAGCTGCCCTGCATGAAGATCCGGAAATTCCTAATTTTGAAAAACCAGGCCCCAGCCCTGTTTTAAGAAGCGGAATGGTTTTAGCTATTGAACCAATGGTTAATATGGGTAGTTGGGAGTGCCTTATGCTTGATAACGGGTGGACAGCGGTAACTAAAGACGGCACTCCATCAGCGCATTTTGAACATACTGTAGCGATAACCGATAAAGGGCCAGTTATATTGACTAAGTAAGGAAATTTCCTCTGCCTGCCAATAAATCAATGGCAGGCTTAGGATTAATTCGTCCGGCACTAAAATCAATGCCGGACTCATTAAATGGCAAAAGAAGAGTTAATCGAAACAGAAGGTAAAATCATTGAAGCACTTCCAAACGCTATGTTCAAGGTGGAGCTTGAAAACGGACATGTAGTGTTGGCGCATGTTTCTGGAAAAATGCGAATGAATTTTATCAGGATTCTTCCGGGAGATAAAGTAAAATTAGAACTTTCTCCATACGATTTAAGCAGAGGGAGAATCACTTTTAGGGTGAGATTATAGGCTTCGTATTTTTTAAAATTTATATTTTATTATTTTTTAAGGTTTTGGGATAACCAGTAGAAAATTGAATAAGAAAGAAGGTTCGGGATGAAAGTTAAAGCTTCAATTCGTAAAATTTGTGATAAGTGTAAAATTATAAAACGAAAAGGAGTGGTGAGGGTAATTTGCGTAACCGCTAAACATAAACAGAGACAAGGATAACATGGGGCAGCACCCGGCGCTTATAAGGATTGCGCCGGTGTGGCCTTGTGGCCAAGGAGTAAAATATGCCAAGAATTATCGGTGTTGATATACCTAAGGAGAAAAGAATTGAGATTGCCCTTACTTATTTATATGGGATAGGCAGGGCGCTTTCGAATGTTGTGCTTAAAGAAGCCGGCATTAATCCGGATAAGCGGGCAAAAGATTTAAGCGAAGAAGAGGTTTCACGCATTACGGCTATCCTTCAAAAAGGAAGCTTAAGGGTTGAAGGCGATCTGCGTCGGGATATATCTCAGAATATCAAGCGCCTTATGGATATTGGTTCCTGGAGGGGGATGCGTCATAAAAAAGGACTTCCGGTAAGAGGACAGCGTACACGCACTAATTCGCGAACCAGAAAAGGAAAGAAAAGAGTAAACTTAGCGCCTATAAAAAAAGCTGAAAGCGCGCAAAAAACCGCTAAGCCTGCTGCTAAATAGGCGTATTATTATATTGGTTAAGAATGTAATAGGCGGGATTAATAATAAGGAGTAAACAGAAAATGGCAACAAAAGATAAAGCGAAGAAGAAAAAAATGGCACGAGGTATAACCAGCGGTATTGCTCATATTCAGGCAAGTTTTAATAATACGATAATTACAATAACTGATAAACAGGGTAATGTAATAGCCTGGAGCGCTCCGGGCTGCGTAGGTTATAGCGGTTCTAAAAAATCTACGCCATTTGCTGCTCAAATTGCAGCAACTGACGCAGCGCGTAAAGCGAAAGAGGTTGGTGTTAAGGAGTTGGAGGTCTATGTGAAGGGCCCGGGTTTTGGCAGAGAGTCGGCAATTCGGGCGCTTCAGGCAGCAGGATTAGCGGTAACTTTAATTAAGGATGTAACTCCTATCCCTCATAATGGTTGCCGTCCTAAGAAGAAAAGGAGAGTCTAACTCATGGGCCGTTATACTGGTGCAGTTTGTAGATTATGCCGCAGACAAGGTGAAAAATTATTTTTAAAAGGGACTAGATGCCAGACTGAAAAATGTGCCGCTAGTAAAAGAGCATATCCGCCGGGCCAGCACGGGAAAGGCAGGAGGCAGAAGCTTTCTAACTATGGTGTGCAGCTAAAAGAGAAACAAAAGGTTAAGAGAATTTACGGAGTTATGGAGAAACAATTCCGTAAATATTTTAAAATTGCCTCAAAAACTAAAGGTGTAACCGGAAAGATGCTTTTACAGTTATTAGAGCGAAGGCTTGATAACGTAATTTTTCGTATGGGCTTAGGAATTTCACGTTCACAGGCCCGCCAGATTGTTAGACACAATTTGATAGCAGTTAATTCCCGCAGAGTTAATATTCCTTCATATTTAGTTAATAAGGACGACCTGGTTGAGGTTAGGGCTAAGGATAAGGCTAAGGCTAAGATTAAGGATAACCTGGAGCTTTCTAAGGACAGGACTGTTCCGTCATGGCTTGAGTTCAGTGCCGTTGATATGAAGGCAAAAGTTTCCAGGCTTCCGGAAAAAGGCGATATTCAGCAACCGATACAAGAGCAGTTGATCGTCGAGTTGTATTCTAAATAATATTTTTGTAATTTTATCAATATAGGGGGGTAATATGGGTATAAAATGGAGAGATTTTCAATTTCCTAAGAAGCTTGAGTGCGATGAGTCAACATATACTGATACTTATGGGAAATTTCAGGCAGCTCCCTTTGAAAGAGGATATGGCGTCACTTTAGGCAATTCCTTAAGAAGGGTTTTACTTTCTTCGATAGAGGGAAGCGCAGTTACTGCGATTAAAATTGCCGGAGTTTCACATGAATTTTCAACGATTCACGGAATATTAGAGGATGTGCCGGAAATTATCCTAAATATCAAAAGCCTGGTTTTAAATTCTCATTCCAAAATCCCCAAAACAATCTATTTAAAAGCCGATAAAAAAGGCATAGTTAAGGCCAAGGATATAGAAACCGATGAGACAATTGAAATTATTAATCCTGAATTGCATATCGCTACTCTTACCAAAGATACTAAACTTAATATTGAGATGGAGGTTTCCCGCGGCAGGGGCTATGTTCCGACCGAGTTAAACAAAAAAGAAGATAAGGCCGTTGGTTATATCCCCATAGATTCTATCTTTACTCCTATCAAGAAGATTAATTATTTCGTCGAGAATACGCGTGTAGGCCAGCGTACCGATTACGATAAGTTGATTCTTGAGATCTGGACCAATGGCAGTATTAACCCAAAGGACGCACTTCTTTATGCTTCCAATATTTTACAAAGACACCTTGATATTTTTGTAAATTTCGGCCAGCTGCCTGAAGATATCGCAGAAGAGGAGCCCGAGATGACCAAGGAGGACGCAGTCCTTTATGAAAAATTAAGGCTGCCGATTTCTGAGCTTGAACTTTCTGTGAGAAGTTCTAATTGTTTAAGGGAAGCAGGGATTAAAACTATCGCGGATTTAGTTAGAAAGACCGAAGAAGAGATGCTTGGTTTTAAAAATTTTGGAAAAAAATCCCTTACTGAGATTCAAGAGCTGCTTGTAGGTATGGGCGTTACTTTAGGGATGCAAGTTGATCCTAAGAAAATTAAGAAGGGTTAATACTGAGCCTCCGATAAATAATGGATACATTGGCTAAGACAATTTTGGAGCGAGACAAGGAACGAAGACGCAGGCGTAGTCGTAGCACTACGCCAAGGATGAGTGACGCAGTCGCAGCCCAAAATTATCCAGCCCTTGAATATATGAATTATTATAGATACTTAATTGAGGGGGAAGCCCGCTTTTCGGCCGTCTGCGGCGTTGCTTCTCCTCGGCGTACCACATTGGGTACGCCTTCGTCGTCGCGCCTTGCATACGGCCAAAACCCGGGCTTCCAATGTGCCCATTATTTATCGGAGACTCAGTAAATGAGACATGCAAAGAAGAGGATGCAACTGGGGCGTTTCACTAGTTGGCATGATGCGACAATAACGAGTTTAGCTAAAAATATGGTCATTTGTCAAAGTATTAAGACTACCCTGGTAAGGGCTAAGTCTTCTAGGCAAACAGTTGAGAAACTTATAACTTTAGCCAAGGTGAATACGCTCTTTGCACGCAGGCAGGCGCAAAGAATTCTGGGAGAGCATAAATTAGTAAATTTGCTTTTTAATGAAATCGGCCCGCGTTTTTCAAAGCGCAATAGCGGTTTTACCAGAATAATCAACTTAGGCAGGCGCCGTGGAGATAATGCGCAGATGGTAATATTTGAGCTGACTGAATTGAAGAAAAAAGAAGCAAAGAAGCCTAAGCATGCCAAAGAAACTACCCTTAAGGCAACCGAGGCAACAGAGAAGGCTATAGAAGTAAAAGAAACTCCAGAGCAAAAAAAAGAAACCAAGGTAGCTGTTAAGGAAAAACCTGTTGATGAGAAAAAACCGCAGAAAAAATTTATGGGCGGTTTAAGGACCATATTCAGAAAGAAAAGCGATTCTTTGTAAATTTATTTAGCATCTTAATATTCGGTAATAAGGCATAAAGCTCAATGAATTCAATAAGACACCCGGCGCTTATTGTAGTAACGCTAATCAGAACTTAGAGAGAGCGGAATTGGGCTAGTGTCGCCTTGAAAGCGAGAATTGCGCGGGTGTCCGCCTCGTGGCGCGCGCACCCCGCGCTCATTAGAATTGCGCGGGTGTCCGCCTCGTGGCGGAGTATTGCGTGTGTGGTCTAGTGACCCAAAAACTTTTATGAAAATAGATACTAGGCTTGCCGAACGTCTAAAAAAAATTAATCCTTCTTCAACTTTAGCGATTACATCTGGAGCCAAAAAGCTAAAGATGGAAGGCAAGGATATTGTTAATTTTGCCGCCGGAGAACCGGATTTTGATACTCCTGATTTTATAAAAGAAGCGGCGATAAACGCGATAAACTCAGGATTTACCAAATACACACCTACCACAGGCATCCCCGAATTAAAAAAAATTATCTGCCAGAAATTTAAAAAGGACAATTCCTTAGAGTATGCCCCTAATCAAGTTATTGTTTCAAACGGGGCAAAGCATAGTATTTATAATGTGCTTATGGTTTTGTTGAACCGCTGTGATGAGGTGCTTATACCTTTACCTTATTGGGTTAGTTATCCTGAAATGGTTAATCTTTGCGAAGCTATCCCGCGTTTTATAAAAACTACCGCTGAAAATAATTTTAAAATCTCCGCAACAGACCTTACTAAACATATTACCCCAAAAACTAAAGTGCTTATTCTTAACAGTCCATCAAATCCGGCGGGTTGCGTCTATAGCAGAAGAGAACTAGAGGCAATTGCCAAGGCGTGCGTGGAAAAAAATATTTTTGTAATCAGCGATGAGATTTATGAAAAGATTATTTTTGACGGCTTAAAATATGAATCTATTGCCAGCCTCAATAAGGATATTTATAATTTAACAATTACAGTTAATGGCCTGTCTAAAAGCCATTCAATGACCGGATGGCGTATTGGTTATATTGGTGCGCCAAGCGATGTAGCAAGCGCCATTTCAAACTTACAGGATCATTCAACTTCGAACCCTAATTCTATCGCTCAAAAGGCAGCAGTATCCGCATTAACTGCGCCTGGAGATTTCACGCATAAATTATGCCAGGAATTTGAAAAAAGAAGAGATTATCTGGCCGGTAGGCTTAAAGAAATTAAAGGTTTAAATTTTTGCCTGCCGCAGGGCGCATTTTATATGTTTTGCAATATAAGTGAAACCAAGCTTGATTCCATGACTTTTGCCAAACGCCTACTGGATGAAGAGTATGTAAGTGTTATTCCGGGCAGTGCATTCGGCATGGATAACTATATAAGGATAAGCTTCGCAACAAGTATTGAGGAGTTACAAAAGGGCATGGATAGGTTAAAAGCGTGGGTTGCAAAATTATGAGTGCTCAAACAATAGCTGAGAAAATATTAAGTAGGCATGCCGGAAAGAATTTACGCGCAGGTGATTTTGCGATCTGTAAAGTAGATTTCGCTTTTGGGCAAGACGGCACTTCGTCAATAATAATCGATCGTATTAAGGAATTGGGAGTAAAAAAACTAAAAACTAATTTTTGTATGGTTGTTGACCATAGCGCGCCAAGCCCGAGTGAAGGGGTTTCCCGGGTGCATAAGAAGATGCGGGATTTTTCGCAAAATTTTCAGACAAAGATTTTTGATGTTGGCTGCGGGGTATGCCATCAGGTTATTCCTGAATCGGGGAATATCTTACCCGGGGATTTGGTTTTAGGCGCTGATTCCCATACTTGTACCTATGGAGCCCTTGGCGCATTTTCTACGGGAGTTGGTTCTACTGATTTGGCAATTACGCTCTCTACGGGAAAAAATTGGTTTAAAGTTCCTGCTACTATAAAAATTATAATTAAAGGTAAATTGCCAAAAGGTGTTTTTGCCAAAGATATAATTTTATATATAATAGGCAGGCTAAAAAGCGACGGGGCAACGTACAAAGCAGTTGAATTTTCGGGTCCGGTGATTGATAATATGGGTATGGATGGCCGTTTTACAATCGCTAATATGTTAGTCGAAATCGGCGCAAAAACAGGTTTTATGCCGGTTGATAAAAAAACTTTGTCCTGGTTAAACTCAAGGATCGGCAAGAACAGGCGTATTAAAAGTATCTCAGCAGATAAAGGAGCCTCTTATCAGGGTGTTTACGAATTTGATATTTCCAAGCTTAAGCCGATGGTTTCTATGCCGCACAGCGTTGATAATACCGCTTCGGTAACTTCTTTAAGGAAAGTAAGAATAAACGAAGCTTTTTTAGGTACTTGTACCAATGGCCGCATAGATGATTTTTTAGCCGCGGCAAAAGTTTTAAATAAACGTAAAGTTTCTTCGGAGGTTAAATTAATTATTGCCCCCAGCTCGCGCCAGGTTTACCTAGAGGCTTTGAGGCTCGGGCTTATTGAAATATTTATAAAAGCCGGGGCAGTTATCGTCGGTCCGGGATGCGGGCCCTGCGTGGGGACTCATAACGGTATTCCCAGCGACTCAGAAGTAGTAATTTCAACTGCTAACCGTAATTTTAAAGGAAGGATGGGGAATCCTTCCGCGTTTATCTATCTGGCATCGCCTGCTACAGTAGCAGCTTCGGCGCTTAAAGGGTATATAAGCGATCCAAAAATTTACTTCTAAGTAATATGCCTTGTGTTAAGCAAGGCAGATGCGTAATACAAATTAGCGCGTTGATAAAGGAGGATTTTTATGGAAATTCGTGATTTGCTTTTAATGTGTTTTGAAAAAGGCGCTTCTGATCTACATATCACAGAAAATGAACCTCCGATTTTACGTATTGACGGCAGGTTATTGCGAACGGAGGAAGGAGTACTAAATAAGTCAGATTTAAAGAAAATGATCTATAGCGTTCTTTCTAATGTTCAGAAGGAGATTTTTGAACGCGAATTAGAGCTTGATTTTTCGCTTGCCTTGCCTGGATTAGACCGTTTTCGTGTAAATATTCATTTACAGAGAGGCAGCGTAGAAGGGGCTTTCCGTCGTATTCCGATAGAGATACCTACCGTTGAAAAATTAGGCTTACCTAAGGTTATATCTGATCTGGCGCGTAAGCCAAATGGACTAGTTTTAGTAACCGGGCCTACTGGTATGGGAAAAACCACGACCTTAGCTGCGATGATCGATTTAATCAATACCGAGAGGGAATGCCTGATTACTTGTATTGAAGACCCGATAGAATTCATTTACTCTAATAAAAAAAGTATAGTTAAGCAGCGTGAGGTTTATTCTGATACGCATTCTTTTGCCGAAGCCCTGCGCCATGCTTTGCGCCAGGATCCCAATGTTATCGTAGTCGGTGAAATGCGCGATTTAGAGACTATTTCTACTGCCTTAACTGCGGCTGAAACCGGGCATCTTGTTTTGGCTACTTTGCATACCCCTGATGCGCCGCAGACTGTTTCAAGGATTATCGACGTATTTCCTCCGCATCAACAGCAACAGGTTAAATTACAGCTTTCTGATTGTTTGCAGGGAGTAGTTTCACAGCTTCTGCTTCCCAACGCAGCAGGGAAGGGGCGAGTATTAGCTACGGAGATTATGGTAGCTACCGCTAGCATTCGTAATCTTATCCGCGAACAACAGATTGAACAGATTCCGACAATTATGCAGACAGGCCTGCAGTATGGCATGAATACGATGGATAAATCCTTAAAGGAACTGGCCACAAGAGGATTAATTACTTTGGATATGGCGATGTCTAAAGCCAAGAATTTGGAGGAGTTTAAGCAACTATGAGTATCGCCGGCAGAAGTATAAAATTAGGAGATAATATCAATACGGATTTTATTATTTCCGGCCGGTATAAGTTTGCTATTACAGACATAAAAGAATTGGCAAAACATATTATGGAGGATATTGACCCGAATTTTGCACAAAAGATTACCCCGGGAAAATCCATTATTGTCGCCGGCAATAACTTTGGTTTGGGCTCAAGCCGTGAACAGGCACCCCTAGTAATTAAAGAGGCCGGTATTGCTGCTGTTTTATCACCGCAATTTGCCCGGATATTTTTCCGTAATAGTTTTAATATCGGCTTACCTTTGATTGAAACGGACACTTCTAAAATTGACGAAGGCGATGAATTGGAAATTGATTTAGATAATGGGGTTGTCAAGAATTTAACCAAAAGGATTAATTTAATAATTGAACCTTTGTCAAAATTTATGCAGGATCTTTTAAATGAAGGCGGCATAATTAATTATTATAAAAAACACGGAGAACTAAAAGTTTAAATGCATAAGATAACCCTTATTCCCGGTGATGGTATCGGTTATGAAGTTTCGCTTGCAGCCACTAGGTGCATTGAAGCTACGGGCGTAGATATTAAGTGGGATAATCTGCTTGCCGGTAGTGATGCATTTGAAAAAACCGGAGAACTCCTTGGGGAAAGCGTATTAGATTCAATTAGAAAAAATAAAGTTGCCCTTAAGGGCCCGATTACTACTCCGATAGGCAGCGGATTCCGTTCGGTAAATGTTGCTATCAGGCAGGCTTTGGATCTTTATGCCTGTTTGCGCCCGGCAAAAAGTTATCCGGGAGTAAAAAGCCGTTTTAAAGATATTGATTTAGTTATTGTTAGAGAGAACAGTGAAGATCTTTACGCAGGCATAGAATTTGAAGAAGGCAAGCCGGAAACTTTAGATTTGATTGCAAGGATAAAAAAAGATACAAAAAAGAGTATTCGCGTTGATTCCGGTATAACTATTAAGCCTATTTCTAAATTTGCATCTGAGCGAATTGTGAGGTTTGCTTTTGAATATGCGCTAAAGAATAAGCGCAAGAAAGTAACCTGCGTGCATAAAGCAAATATTATGAAATTTACCGACGGGCTATTTTTAAAAGTTGCCCGCAGCGTAGCCAGCGAATTTACCGGGAAAATAATCTTTGATGAGGCAATTGTTGATAATATGACTATGCAATTGGTGCAGAAGCCGCATAATTATGATGTTTTACTGCTGCCTAACCTTTACGGCGATATCATTTCTGATCTCTGCGCCGGGCTTGTTGGCGGCTTAGGGGTTGCCCCGGGAGCAAATATCGGTAATGGTATGGCAGTATTTGAAGCAGTGCATGGGTCAGCGCCAAAATACAAAGGAAAAAATAAAGTTAATCCTACTGCTATGATTTTATCCGGCGTACTAATGTTGCGCTACATTGGAGAAAATAAGGCGGCCGATATTTTAGAGGAAGCAGTAAAGCAGGTGATTGCCGAAGGTAAATCCGTGACATATGACTTAAAGCAGGATCCGCTTGATCCAACTGCTGTTGGGACTCTAGAGATGGCTAGTGCTATTATTAGCAAGCTAAAGGGAAAAGTATAATTTTATGAAAATTTCTATTATTGGCGCTGGAAACGTGGGAGCTTTAAGCGCAATGCGCATCGCCGGCGAAGGCTTAGGCGATGTTTTTCTTATTGATGTAGTAAAAGGACTTGCGCATGGTAAGGCCCTGGATTTAGAGGATGCCCGGCCGTTACTAAAAATTAATTATAATATTGTTGGCAGCGATGATATCGGCCAAATTAAAGATTCCGATATTATTGTTATTACTGCAGGACTTGCGCGTAAGCCCGGGATGAGCCGCGAAGAGTTGTTATGCAAAAATGCCAATATTTTAAAAGGTATATGTTTAAATATTAAAGAGTTAGCAAAAAAAGCGATTGTTATAGTGGTGACAAATCCCTTGGATGTTATGACATTCTATGCTTTAAAGATTACAGGGTTTAAGCCGGCTAAACTTTTTGGGATGGGAGTTAGTTTAGATGCTGCCAGGTTTATTAATTTAATTGCCGGAGAATTAAATTTACCGGCTACTGATGTCGAGGCTTTAGTAATCGGCGCTCATGGCGAGAATATGCTTCCGCTGCCTAGTTTTTCTAAAGTTAAAGGCGTAGCTTTAGATGAGTTTATCAGCGACGATAAAATTAAATCTCTAGTCAGCCGTACTATTTCCAGGGGAGCAGAAATTGTTGCTAACCTTGGGACAGGAAGTGCATTTTTTGCTCCATCTGCTGCGATTGCTGCGATTGCCAGGGGAATAGCAAAAGATGAAAAGCGAACTTTTGGCCTGTGCAGTTATTTAACCGGCCAGTATGGCATTAAAGATAGCTGTATTGGCGTACCTTGCCGTTTGGGTAGGGGTGGAATTGAGCAGGTTATCGAATTGGATCTTTCGCAGGATGAAATTGCTAAACTAGTAAAATCGGCTAACCTAGTAGCTAGTGCAACAGCGCAATTATTTGCTTAATACGTTTAACGGAGCTAAGCCTTGCTTTAAGGATATGAAAAAGCGCCGCTCAGTATTAACCCTGAGCAGGCAACTGTCAAGAAGGTGAGATGTCGAAGGGTTAATTTGTACTATGTATGATTTGGCTGTTATCGGAGCAGGCTGGGCAGGTTATAACGCTGCCTTAAAAGCAAAAGAGTTAGGCCTTAAGGTTTGCCTTATTGAAGTAGATCAAATTGGCGGCACCTGTCTTAATCACGGCTGTATACCAACCAAAACATTAATCCAATCCGCAAAAATATTTTTGCAAGCTAAAAAGTCAAACAGTTTCGGCGTAGAATTAGATAACCTCCGGATTAATTTCGAAAAAGCCCAAGAGAGAAAGGAACAAATTGTCAGCTTGTTTAGAGAAGGGATGCAAAGCAGGCTTAAAGGAATTGATTTTATTAAATCAAACGCCCAAGTTGTATCTAGCCGACAGATAAAGATAGAAGGCCGCAAGATTGATGCCAAATTTATACTAATTTCCAGCGGAAGCCTTCCAGTGCAATTGCCCAGTTTAAAATTTGATCACGAAAAAATAATCTCAAGCAATGACGCTCTTTTATTAACGGAAATTCCGCGCTCATTACTAATTATCGGCGGAGGATTTATTGGCTGCGAGCTGGCAAGTTTATTTTCTATTTTCGGCAGTCAGGTAACTATTGTTGAAAAGATGCCGCTACTTTTACCGGGCCAGGATAGGGATATAAGCAGAAAAATTGAAGTCATTTTTAAGAAGAAAGGCATTAATGTAGAAACGGGCGCGGATATTTCTAAATTTAATTTAAAGGATTATTCTTCTGTTTTGGTTTGCGTAGGCAGGTCTGCGAGTATTTCCGGATTGGGTTTGGAAGATTTGGGTTTAAAATTGGAAAATAGCAGGATAGTTGTTGACGATTATCTTATGACTAGCGTAGAGAATATATACGCTGCAGGAGACTGCGCTTCTAAAATCATGCTTGCCCATTACGCGGCGTATCAAGGTATTGCAGCAGTTGAAAATATAGTTTCAAATAACAAGGGGAAAGTAGATAACTATATTGTGCCCGCATGCGTATTTACCGAGCCGCAAATTTCTTTCGTAGGCTTAAATGAAGAAAGCGCTGCCAAGGCAGGCATAAAAATAAAGGTGCATAAATTTGATTTTCGTGCTTCTGCAATGGCGCATATTATTGATGAGGCAGAAGGCTTCGTTAAGGTTATCAGTAATCTAGAAACCCAAGAGATAATTGGCGCATGTATAATTGGGCCAGGCGCCTGTGAATTAATCGCAATTCCTTCGATAGCAATTTCAGCGCGCTTAAAGATTAAGCAACTGCGCGCAATGATATTTGCGCACCCTACTCTTTCTGAAAACCTGCATGAAACTATGTATAGATAAAGGAGTATTTTATGATTAAAGTCGTTTTGCCGGATTTGGGAGAAGGAATTATAAAGGCGACTGTAACATATTGGTTTTTTAAGGATGGAGAAATGGTTCACCAAAATGATGACTTGGTTGAGCTGACCACGGATAAATCTACCTTTAATCTACCCAGCCCCTGCACGGGAATAATCTCCGAAATAATGTACAGCGAAGGATCAAGCGTAAACGTCGGCCAGATTCTGGCAGTAATTAACGAGAGTT
>CAZOSW010000010.1:31317-37160 GCA_964582765.1 uncultured Planctomycetales bacterium
TTTATCATTGACAATATCTGCCTTATAAGGTAGATTAAAAAAATGGCAATCGACTATAAAAAAGAATTAGAAGGCGCAGCCAGAAACATGATTTTTGTGCATGATCCTGATCTGTTGATCAAACTTATCGTGCGCATGATGGTCAATAAGGCAAAAATTTCCCACGCCAGCTTTTTTCTGTATAATAAAGAAAAACAAGGCTACCTGCTTACTTTCTCTAAGGGTTCATTAGGTAAAAAACTCCCGATAGATTTAATTTGTATTGATAAAGACGATGTTTTAATCAGTTTTTTTAGGGAGCATAGAAGTAATTTTATTTTTGGCAGAGAGGCATTGCTTTATAGCGAAGCAAAGCCTGCGTTAAAAAGCGTAAAATTAAAATTGGAAGTTAAGCAGCAACTTGCCCATGTTCTTTATCAAATGGAACTTTTGCAAGCCATGGTTTGTATTCCTAGCTATTTTCGAAATGAATTGCTAGGTTTTTTGTTATTAGGAAAAAAAGAAAACGGCAGGAAATTTATTGATGAGGAGCTGGATTTTTTTGTTGCACTTAATTCTAATGTAGCAATGGCGATTAGAAACGCTCAGCTATTTAAAGAGTTAGGATATGAATTAGACCGCAAGCATCAGCTTTTTGTGCGTACTACCGTTGCTTTAGCTGCGGCTATTGAAGCTAAAGACCATTATACCCACGGCCATACTAGCCGAGTGACAGATTTAAGCATAGAAATTGCCCAGAGAATCGCACAGAAAGATAAAAAAGAATTTGATGTTAAATTTTTAGAGAATCTACATATTGCCAGCCTTTTGCATGATATCGGTAAGATTGGCGTACCGGAACATATACTAAATAAGAGGAGCGGCCTAACTGTCGGTGAACGTAATCGTATTAAAGAGCATCCCATGATTGGGGTTAATATTTTAAAGCCGATTAAAGAGCTGGAAGGTTCTTTGTTAGGGGTCAGATATCATCACGAGCGGTTTGACGGCAAGGGTTATCCCGAAGGGATTGCCGGAAAACAAATTCCTTTAGTTGCTTCTATAATCTCCGTGGCAGATTCTTTTGATGCGATGAATACTAACCGGCCGTATCGGGCAGCCCTTGATAAACAAGATGCAATCAATGAAATCAGGAGCCTAAGCGGCAAACAGTTTTCTCCATTTGTTACCGATATTTTTTTAGAACTCTGTAAAGAAGGCAGATTTTAAATCCCTTATGTATCCCAAGCGTATAATTTTGATGTACATCTCTGAGGTCTCAGGCCACAGAAGTGCTACTATGGCTATTGAAAAGGCAATAAAAGAGAAGCGGCCAGATACTGAAGTTATGAATATCAATGCTTTTAATTATACTAATCCAATATCAGAAAAAGTTATTAACCGGATTTATATGGAGGTAATTAAGCGTACTCCTAAAATTTGGGATTATCTTTATGATAACCCCAGTGTAGTTAAGGGCCTGGAGAAGATTAAGAAGCATGTTCATAAATCTAACTCGCCAAAGCTTAAAAAACTTTTTGATAGTTTTAATCCCGATTTAGTAGTATGCACTCAGGCTTTTCCCTGCGGCATGGTTGCTGATTATAAGAAAACTTACGGGGTAAATTTACCTTTGGTTGCCGTACTTACTGATTATATACCGCATTCTTATTGGGTGTATGATTTAGTAGATTATTATATAACTCCTTCGGAGGATGTCTCAGTGCGTTTAGAAAAAAAAGGAGTCAATCGCCATAAGATTAAGGCCTATGGAATTCCGTTTGATCATAAGTTTAACCAGAATCTGAATAGGGAAGAAATCTACCATAAATTAAAATTAGATCCTGATAAACCTGTAGTATTAATTATGGGTGGCGGCCAGGGGTTAGGGCCGATTAAAACTATCGTTAAATCATTAGAAAAAAGCCAGCATGATATTCAGGAGTTAATTGTTACCGGAACAAATAAAAAATTATTTCGTAGCCTGAAACGCAAGATAAAACATTATAAAAAAGATATCCGCCTATTTGGTTTTGTACAAAACATCCATGAATTAATGTATATCTCTAAAGTAATTTTATCGAAACCGGGAGGGGTAACTACTGCCGAGGTCTTGAGTATGAGGCTGCCTATGGTCATTGTTAAGCCTATTCCCGGGCAAGAGGTTAACAATACTAATTTTCTAACGCAGAGAGGAGCGGCAATTAAGGTAGATGAACCTAATGAGGCGCACAAAGTTATTGATGAATTATTGAGTAATAAAGTGAAATTAGAGCGGTTTAGATTGGCGGCATCCAAGATTGCTAAGCCAAACGCAAGTTTGGATATCGCAGATCTCCTTTTGAGTCTATAATCGTGTTAAATTATTATTTATACCGGCTTGGCCAATTTATTGCAGTATCCCTGCCATTAAAATTCGTTTATATGATCGGGGTTTTTTTAGCCGATCTGCATTATATTTTTGCATTTCGTGACAGGCGGTTTGTTAAAGCTAACTTGCGGGTTATTTTTCCGGCCGAATCAAATAGGTTTTTACGAAAAATAAGCCGAAAAGTTTTTCGGAATTTTGCAAAATACCTAGTCGATTTTTTCCGTTTTGAAAAGCTAGACCTCCAATATATAAATAAAAACATAAAATTAGAGAACCTGCATTATTTTGATGAGGCTTTAACAAAAGGCAAAGGAGTAATTGTTTTGACTGCTCATCTTGGTAACTGGGAATTGGGAGGAGTGGTTATTGCACAGCTGGGTTATCCTTTTTGGGCGGTGGCCTTGCCGCATAAAAATAAAAAAGTTAATGACTTTTTTGATACACAGAGAAATATAAAGGGAGTTAAGGTTATCAGCATGGGTAAGGCTGTTAGAAGCTGTATCTCAGAAATCAAGAATAATCATATGGTGGCTTTGGTTGGCGACCGGGATTTTACGGAAAAAGGAATTGTAGTAGATTTTTTCGGTAGACCCATGCATTTTCCCGAAGGCCCGGCAGCTTTAAGCCTGATGACCGGCGCACCAATTGTACCGGGTTTTATGCTTAGGAATCCGGATGACAGCTTTACATTAAGAATAGAAAAACCGGTAGTATTTTCTCCCTCAGGGGATAAAGTAAAAGATTTAGCCGGATTAGTGACGGTTTACAAAAAAATTCTTGAGGATTATATCCGTAAATTTCCAGAGCAGTGGTATGTTTTTCGCCCGTTTTGGGCTAAATAGATATGCGTATCTGTGTAATAATCCCAACTTATAATGAATCGAAGGAAATTGCAGGCTTAATTAGCCGGATAACTAAATTAGGGCTGCAGGTGATTATAGTTGATGATGGCTCACTGGATGATACGGCAAGTATTGCTACTCTAGGAGGCGCTAAAGTTTTACGTAATAACTCAAATGCCGGTAAAGGGGCGTCTTTAATCAAGGGGTATAATTATGCTATTGCTCAGGGTTTTGATGCAGTAATTAGCATGGATGGCGATGGCCAGCATTCTTCTTTCGATATAGAAGCATTTATTAAGAAAGCAGAAGCTTCTCAAGACGCAGCAGTTATCGTCGGTAACCGTATGACGATGACTAAAGGAATGCCTTTTTTGCGTATTTTAACCAACCGTTTCATGTCGCGTTTGATTTCATTAATTACCAAGCAATATATCCCTGATACACAATGCGGATTCCGCCTGATAAAGAAAGAGGTGCTGCAGAGAATTGATTTTTCTACCTCTAAATATGAAACTGAATCTGAGATTTTAATTAAGGCGGCGCGGTTGGGTTTTAAGGTTGAATCCATACCGATTAAGACGATTTATTCCGGCCAGAAAAGCCAAATTAATCCCGTTATTGATACTTTGAGGTTCTTTCGTTTTATAATCCTTGAGTTTCTAGCGAGTTTTAAGCATGATTAATATAATTTTGCATTGGTTAGGCCAGCTTCCGAAAGATTATGTTGTGATAATTGTCGGAGCTCTTCCTGTTTCGGAATTAAGAGGGGCGATACCTCTTGCGTTATCATTTGGAATGCCGTTAGCCAAGGCATTTTGGCTTTCCGTATTAGGTAATTGCATTTTTGTGGCGCCAGCACTTTTTCTTTTTGCACCAGTTACCGGATTTTTAAGGAAATTTAAGATTTGGTCAGGTTTTTTTGACCGGATTTTTGAACGCACAAAAAAGAATTCAGATTGTATTCAAAAATATGAGGCTTTAGGCCTGATTATTTTCGTTGCCATACCTTTGCCTATTACCGGGGCATGGAGCGGAGTAATTGCGGCTTCATTGTTTAAGATTCGTTTTCGTTATGCGTTTGCGGCTATAATTAGCGGAATATTTTGCTCAGGGCTTATTGTTTCAGCATTATGCGCTCTAGGTATGTTGAGCTGGAAGGCCTGCCTGCCGGCAGGCAGGTGGTGACTTAAATGATTCAGGTTTATACAGGTAATGGTAAAGGTAAGACTACTGCCTCAATTGGTTTAGCTTTAAGGGCTGCCGGAGCGGGGATGAATGTTTATATCGCGCAATTTGCTAAGGGGCGCCTTTATAATGAAATCAGAATGCTTAAAAGAATCAATAATATCAAAGTGGAACAGTTTGGCAGGAGTTGTTTCATAAATAATGCCCCTGATAAAATCGATATACAAATGGCGCATAGGGGGTTTAAGAAAGTAAGCGAAAATATCCTTAAGAAGAAATTTAAATTAGTAATTCTAGATGAAATAAATATAGCCGTTAAATTAAAATTATTACCTTTAGATGGCCTGCTTAGATTAATAAAAAATACACCTAAGTGTGTAGAATTAGTCCTTACCGGCCGTTACGCGCATCCAAAAGTTATTGCTTTAGCGGATTTAGCCAGCGAAATCAAAGAGCTTAAGCACTACTATAATCGGGGCATAAAGGCGCGTAGAGGAATTGAATTCTAGGCTTTGGAGTTTTAGTTAAGTTGTGGCCTGACTAATTTTATCTTGACAGAAAAAGATATTTGCATTATCATTACGGATAATAAGATATCCGGTGCTAATTAGCACCCGGCGAAATAGGTATTGCGTCGGTGTGACCTTGGGGTCAAATTGGGTCAGTGTCGCCTCGTGATTGCGCACACCCCGCGCTCATTGGAATTGCGCGGGTGTCCGCCTCTTGGCGGAGTATTGCTAGGGTGTGCGCATAGGAGAGCGCAAAAGCGCATCGGTTTTATGTATGCATATAAGGAGGCATTAAATGTTAGCAATTAGTTTAATTTTGATCGGAATATTGTTAAGGTTCATACCGCATGCCGCGAATTTCACACCCGTAGCAGCCATTGCTTTGTTTGCCGGAGTATATCTAAACAAAAAACAGGCTTTAATTGTGCCGCTTTTACTTATGATGTTAAGTGATATATTTTTAGGTATGCACAATGTAGTTATCTTTACTTGGGGAAGTTTTGTTTTGGTTACGTTCTTAGGAGTTTGGGCCAAAAATCATAAAACATTTAAGGCCATTGCTTCTACTTCAATAGTTTCTTCGGTTTTGTTTTATCTAATTACTAATTTTGGTGTTTGGGCTATGGGTTGGTATCCGCAGACTGCAGCTGGCCTGTTGGATTGCTATATTTTAGGCTTACCTTTTTTACGTAATTTTGGGGTTGCTACGCTTATATATACGGCAGTATTTTTTGGAGCTTATGAATTTATCGCACGCAGAGTGCGGGATACAAAGTTAGCAAAAGTTCTCCTCTAAGTTAGGAATTGATGGTTTGGCGACAAAATAGCCAAAGCCACTGGCCACAAGGACGTGGTTTGGCAACAAAATAGCCAAAGCCATAAGGTTGTAAGGTTAACGTTGCTGGTTTTAGGGAAGGCCGTGTAAATCGGTCGCAGTTCCCGCTGCTGTAAAAGAGG
>CAZOSW010000011.1:0-33570 GCA_964582765.1 uncultured Planctomycetales bacterium
GGCTTCACCGAATTTGACAGGTTATCCTTCAACCGTTACCGGCTGAAGAGCCCATCGGATAACAAATCCCAACGCTCCTTATACTTCGCTGACTTCGGTTCACGCTGCCTTTTAGTTGATTCTACTAATGTTACTGTACTTTTGTAGCTAGAGAAGACTGCTACAGGCATAACGTAAAATACTTGTAAATCAGCAAGGTAAATAATTGCGAAATCAAAATCATCAGCACTATAGTGCTTCCTTAGCATACGCCGGCGATTAGTGTTGGTTCTACGGCCATCAACAACATAACAATTATCTTTGGCATTAAACCAAGCACTTTTCACCTGTATACGCAATAACCTACCTCGAAGATCTACCGCTAAATCATAAGATAGTCGATCTCCTATAGGTTGTAACACCCTAAAGCTTCTTTTAAGAAGCTTGAGTTGTTACGGCTGATTCCGCAATGTCTGCTTTGAGCTTTGTATCCATTTGAGCCTTGCGAGCTACCAGGCTGCTCCACCCCGCGAAACTTATTAAAGAACAAAAATATTGTACCACTGATTGCAAAAACTAGCGAAACTTATTTATTTTCTCTTCTCAGAAAAAATCTTAATCGGAATCTCGCCTTTCCTTACCACGCCCATCTTATCCCTGGCGAGCCTCTCCTGATAAACCGGATCATTTTCAACCCGCTTAAGCTCTTCCTGCAGAAGATAGTTTTCAATAGCTATCTTACGGAATTTTTCTTCAAGCTGGCGATTTTTGATCCGAGATTCCTGTAGTTTCGTGTAACCCGGCAGAAATAAAATCAAAAGCAAAACCGCAAACCCAAAAAGCCAAAATGCCTTTCTTAATGTAGAAAGCATCTATCTCTTCTGGCTTTGCCTACTGCGCAGAGGAGCGCACCGGCCGCTCCAATAAGGCCGAGTGATGGAAACCAAACTCTACCTTGCCGACAGACAGGCACTGCCTTGTAGCTTACAAGTTTTCCCCGCATAAACAGCCTTTTTACCTAATTCTTCTTCAATCCTTAAAAGCTCGTTATATTTACAAACCCTGTCGGTGCGTGATAAAGAACCGGTTTTAATCTGGCCGACGCCTGTAGCCACCGCTAAATGCGCGATAGTAGTATCTTCGGTCTCACCCGAACGGTGTGAAATTATAGCGTTATATTTATTTTTTTTGGCAATGGAAATAGCTTCAAGTGTCTCAGTAAGCGTGCCTATTTGATTGACCTTTATCAGTATAGCATTGCCTATTTTTTCTGCAATCCCTTTTTTAAATATCTTGGGGTTGGTAACAAAAATGTCATCCCCTACCAGTTGCACTTTATTGCCGATTTCCTTGGTCATCTGACGCCAGCCAGACCAATCATGTTCAGAAAGGCCGTCTTCAATTGATAAAATAGGATATTTCAGAAGCCAGTTTTCATAAATAGCGATTAAATCTTGGCAGGTCTTTTGTGAACCATCAAAGGTATATTTACCTTCTTTACAAAAAGAACTCGCCGCGCAATCTAAAGCAAGAGAAATATCTCGGCCCGGGGTATATCCAGCTTTTTTTATCGACTCAATGATTAAACTCAATGCCTCTTCGTTGGAGTCAAGGTTAGGAGCAAAACCACCCTCATCCCCTACGGACGTAGAAAGTTTTTTAGATTTAAGAATTAATTTTAAGTTATGGAAAACTTCATCCGCCATGCGCAGGGCCTCTGAAAAAACAGGGGCGCCTTGAGGCATGATCATAAATTCCTGAATATCAAGGTTATTATCCGCGTGCATACCGCCGTTTAGGATATTCATTAAGGGAATGGGTAGAATTTTTGCTTTATCCCCGCCTAAAAACCTATAAAGCGGTTTCTTGGCGAACAAAGCGGCTGCCTTGGCTGTCGCCATAGAAACTCCAAGAATAGCATTTGCTCCAAGATTAGATTTGAATTCAGTACCATCCAGCTTAATCAGAAGCTTATCAATCTTGGTAAAATCCGCTACCTGGCCCTTAACTGCATTATTTATTATAGTGTTGACATTATTTACTGCCTTCAATACTCCTTTACCTAAATACCGGGACTTATCATTATCCCTTAGTTCCAAAGCCTCGTTATCTCCGGTAGAAGCCCCTGAAGGAACGGCAGCACGGCCCAAAATACCGTTTGCCAGAAAACAATCCACTTCAATCGTCGGATTACCGCGTGAATCAAGAATTTCCCTTGCAAAAACTTTCTTAATCTTTACCATAATAAATTCTCCTTACCCTTAAAAGGATGCGCCGGCCATTCCATTTATGCCGGATGCTTATCCGCGTTATCCTTACAAACGCGGGATGTCATAATTAAAAATCGAATAACTTTATAATTATACATTCAAAAAATCCTAAGTCAAGAAAAGGTTTGACTTAAGCTAACAGTTATGTTATTTTTAAGTAACTAAATCGTAAAATTGCGACCAGTTTCTTTCTTAGGAGAGATTATGAATTGGAAGAAAATTAGATTCTACGTAAAACTGCATTGGTTAAAAGCTGTCCTCATATTTTTTCTAGCCGCATTAGCCATATCCTTAGTTATCCTTATAGTTATCGGACTGCGTGCCTGGAATGAATCAGAATCATACCTGCGCCAATCACAGTTGGCGATGATCCCCCTACAATTATACCTACAAATCATCATGGCCATTATATTCGGCTTTGTATACACATTTTTAATGTATTGGCTTTATTTTAAACGCGGTGCTTCATCATTCTCCCAAACTGCTAAGAAATCTGTCGCCGGAGCTGAAATGGGAGTTACTTGGAATGATGTTATTGGAATGGACGAGGCTAAAGAAGAAGCTTTGGAAATAGTTAAATTAATTACGGACCGCGCCAGCCTTCAGCGCATTGGCGGGAAAATTCTAAAAGGCATCCTTATGCTTGGGCCGCCGGGCTGCGGAAAGACTTATCTAGCCAAAGCAATCGCCACAGAGACCAAGCTACCCTTTATTTCCATGTCAGGTTCGGAATTTGTCGAGATGTTTGTCGGTGTCGGAGCCGGACGCGTACGCTCACTCTTTAAAAGAGCACAACAACTGGCAGAACTTGAAGGCGGCTGTATAATTTTCATTGATGAAATTGATGCTGTAGGCGCGCAGCGTGCTATGGACCGCGGGTTCGGCGGGACAACCGAGCATAATACCACCTTAAACCAGCTTTTGGTCGAAATGGACGGTTTAAAGGACAAAGATTATAATATTGTTTTAATCGGCGCAACAAATGCCCCTGAACACTACCTTGACCCTGCCCTACTTAGGCCGGGGAGGTTTGATCGTAAGATTATCGTAGATAAACCAAACCTTGAAGACCGGCAGAAACTTTTTGCCTATTATCTTAAAAAAGTTAAATATAATCCTGCAGATGTAAAAATCGACCGCCTAGCACGCATTACCGTAGGCCAAACCCCTGCAGATATTGCTAATATCGTACGGGAAGCGGCACTAATTACTGTACGCAATCAAAATGCATCAATTTCTATGAAAGAAATTGACGAGGCCAGGGAAAGAATCGCTCTCGGCATAAAGCGGAGGATCAGATTAAGTGAAAAAGAAAAATGGCAGACTGCTTATCACGAAGCCGGCCATGCCATCATCACCTATATCCTGGCCCCCTCTAAAGATGTTTTTAAAATAACTATTACCCCGCGCGGCCCAACAGGAGGAGCAACCTGGATCCCGGAAAGAGAAGATACCTTTATTGAAGACTCTAACGATCTTCTTAGTAAAATTAAAATCAGCCTTGGTTCATACGCTGCCGAAAAAATAAAATACAATGCTACAACCAGCGGTGTATACGGAGATTTCTCAAGTGCCATGCACCACGCCCATAATATGGTTTGGGTCTGCGGTATGGGGAAAAGCGGGATTTTAGGCAACTGGGAAATCGTAGACAAAATTTCCGAAGATATCAAAGCAAAGCTTGATGCGGACGTCCAGGATATATTAAGTACCTGCCTTTTGGAAGTGACTGCCCTGCTTAAAAAAGAAGAGCCACTTATGGACCGCCTGGCCAAAGAACTGGTAGCAAAAAGCGAGCTTAATTACGATGAAATTGAAACCATTTTCAAAGAGTTTGGTAAAAACCGCCCTTAAAATTCTTCCTTTTATGTTATTTTTATCCGCCTGCAACTCTTCTACGTCGCCGTCATTTTTAAAAGAAAATATAGCTCAAGCAGTTAAAGACATCTGCAAAAAAGAATATAAGCTTGAAGTTTCTAGCAAACTTGTCGGTAGGACACTTTGGGTATATATGCCGCTTGAAAATATCATATCCAAACCAGTCAAACCGGAAAAATACATTGAAAGGTTTTTGTTAGAGGACAAAAAAAACTCTCTTGATGAAAAAACATTGGAAGTCAATTATCTTATTAAACCCACAACGGAAAAAGAAAAACAGCAGGAGATGACAATAGACAAATCCGTTAACGAAAAAATATTTAACGTGCTAAAGGTTATCCGCAGAGTGCTATTTAGTATAGATAATTCAAAAGAAGATAAACCTTTATTTTTTTGTATCGTAACCGCAGATATCAAAAACGGTTTTGAAATAAAGCAGCTTTTTTATTTTCTAGACTTCAAAAAATACGTCTATAATCTTATTTCCCAGACCGAACTCCTGCATCGCATTATCCAAGATATGGCAATTTCCGCAGAAATAATAGGAGACAAAACTGGCAGCTACTTAAAATATCGGGATATAACTTTGGAGGAATTCATTGCGGATCAGATTCAAAATCGTATAAAACTGAAATTTCAAAAACCAGAAGTTGCAGCGAATGCTGATATTGATAAAGAAATCTTAAAGATAGTTACTTCTACTTTAGATGCCTACCAATTTAAAGATTTTACTCTTTTAGAAATGTCAAACCTTGCCAGCGGGAAGAAAATAATTCTTAATCAAACAGCGATCTTGGCTAACTCTAAAGAATAAGCTCCTTATATTTCTGTCTAAAGATCTATGGCGCCTTGGCCCCTATTCTACCGCTAACAAATAACTTGATCGCCTGGGGATAAAGCTTATGTTCTAGGGCATGAATTCTTTTTCCAAGGCCAACCAAGGTATCATTACTTCTAATTTCTATCTTTCCTTGCAAAATAACCGGACCGTGATCGACTTTTTCATCAACAAAATGCACGGTAACTCCGGTCGAGCCGGCCTTATTATCAAAAACATCTTTTATGGCGTGGGCGCCTTTAAATGCCGGAAGTAGCGAGGGATGAATATTCATTATGCGGTTACGATATTGCTTAACAAAAGTTGGGCTAAGTAACCGCATAAATCCGGCTAATACAATTAGATCAATTTTATAGGTCTTTAATCTCTGGATTATTGCTGCCTCAAAATCAGTTTTACTTCTGAAATCTTCGCGCCTGGCTAAAACTACTTTAATCTTATGCCTAAGCGCGCGCTTAACTACAAAGGCCTCTGGTTTATCGCAAACCAAAATTAACAGTTTTACCTTAATCTTACCCTGTTTAATTTCTTTAACGATTGCTGAAAAATTACTCCCGTTGCCAGAAGCAAATACGGCTAGATTCATTCCGCGCCTTCTTTCTTAATTAATTCTATAAACCGTATGGCTTTAATATCTAAATACTTAGAAGAAGTGGAGTTCATTCTCTTACTCTTATCGTTTTAGCAGGACAAACTTTCACGCATTCTTTACAAGAAGTGCATTTATGATAGTCGATTACCGCAAGGTTATTTATTACATGTATGGCATCAAATTTACAGGCCTTTTCACATAATTTACAAGAGATACAGCCAACGGAACAGACATTCTTTACATCGCAGCCAGAATCATGTGAGCTACATGCCACATATACAGGATAAACTACAGATACAAGTGAAAATAATCCCTTTGGACAGGCTAACACGCATTTGTTGCAAGAGCGGCATTTAATTTTATCTATTTGCGGCAGGCCTTCGCCTGACATAGTAATAGCGCCAAACGGGCAGGCTCCGACGCATGTTCCAAAACCAAGACAGGAAAAAACACATTCCTTCTGCCCTCCTAAAACTAAATTAGCAGCAACGCAGTCGCCAACGCCATCATATAAATACCTATCTTTAACCCTTATGCCGCCATTACAGCCTAGAGTAGCTATTTTTTTAGCCTGCTTCTCAAGCACAACTCCCATAACCTTGGCAATTTTCTCTTTAATATCCTGGCTACAAACCCGGCAGGAATCTATTACATTTTTACCGCTAAGCAAATTTTCCGCAAAACCAAAACATCCTGGATTGCCGCATGCCCCACAATTTGATCCGGGTAGTAGATGATGGACTTCTTCAAGTTTTGGATCAACTTGAACGGTTAGTTTTTTTGAAGCAATAGCTAGTCCTATGCCAAAGAGTAGCCCCAAACAACCTAAAACTAATATCGCAGTTAAGATTTCCATTAGAATTTGAACCCGTTAAAACCCATAAAACTTAAACTTAAAATTGCAGCAATTATAAAAACAAGCGGAAAACCCTTAAAGGCCTTTGGAACATTGCAAAGTTGGAGCCTCTCTCTTATCCCGCTCATTATAAGCATAGCTAAAGTATAGCCTAAACCCATACAAAAACCCTGGAAAACCGTATAATAGAAACTTCCCGTAACCGCTTTACCATCCACAAAAAACATATCAATATTTAATACTGCTGCGCCTAATACAGCGCAATTTGTAGTAATCAAAGTAAGGTATATGCCGAAAGCCCGATACAAAACAGGGCTTGTCTTTCTAATCACCATTTCGATCAACTGTACAAGAGCGGCAATTATTAAAACGAATGAAATAGTACGTAAATACGCCAGATTAAAAGGAAGCAGAAAAAACCGGTAAATAAGCCAGGTTACAGCAGATGATGCTGTAATAACGAAGGTAACTGCCGCACTCATGGCAAATGCCTGTTTCGTGTCTTTTGAGATCGCCACAAAAGGACACAGGCCTAAGAAACGCGACAATATAACGTTATAAATAAATACTGAAGAAATAAAAATAGTTAGGAATTGCTGAATATTCATGATTTCCTATTTTTTAAAATGTTGAATAAACCAAGCAATAAACCGATCACTAGCAAAGCCCCTGAGGGCATACCAAAAACAAATACCGGTTCAAATCCTTTGATTAAGGTATAGCCCAATATCTGGCCTGAACCTAAAAACTCCCTTAACGCTGAAATCATGATAAGGGCAAGAGTAAAACCCACCCCCATACCTAAACCATCAAATACCGAACTGAGTAAATTATTCTTGCAAGCAAATGCTTCTGCGCGGCCCAAAACTATGCAGTTAACAACAATCAACGGAACATATATACCTAGAGCCCGGTTCAACACCGGGCTATAGGCCTTCAAGCATAATTCGGTTATTGTGACAAAAGTGGCTATGATTACGATAAAACAAGGTATGCGTATCTTTCCGGGAATAAAATTGCGGACTAAAGAAATGATCACGCTTGAACCCAATAACACAAAAGTCGCAGCCAACCCCATGCCTATACCGTTAGCTACTGACACAGAAACCGCCAGTGTCGGGCACAACCCTAAAGCCAAAACAAATGTGGGGTTCTCTTTAATTATGCCCTTTGTAAATTCTTTGACAAGATTTTTCATTTTGATCCGTAAATCCTGTTTTTAGTATATCTATCAATAAACGGTGTCGCGCCATTCATCATCAATATCGCGTATGAAACTCCTTCGGGGTAGCCGCCCCAAATGCGGATAACCGCAGTAAGCAAACCGCACCCTACGCCAAAAATTAACTGGCCCCTTGCAGTTAAAGGAGTTGCTACGTAATCAGTAGCCATAAAAAACGCGCCCAGAATTAATCCGCCGCTTAATATGTGAAACAACCAATCTCCGCTAAAAAGCTTAAGCCCACCAAAAATATAAATAAACACAGCTGTGGTAATAATATAAGCTGCCGGAATATGCCAAGTAATATAACCTCTTAACAAAAGAAATGCCGCGCCGATCAATAATGCCAAAATACATACTTCACCGATACAGCCGCCGTGCTTACCCAAAAACAAATCAAAATATGAAATATGCTCTAAAATTTTCCCTTCTTTAAGCGCAGCCAATGGAGTAGCGCTTGTTAAGGCATCATAACTAAACGGTTTGACAAAAGTAGTCATATATTTCGGCCAACTCGCCATAAGAAATACCCTTCCTACTAATGCCGGATTAAAGATATTCTGGCCTATGCCGCCAAAAAGCTGCTTACCAATAGCAATGGAGAATATTGCACCAATTACCGGCAGCCACAATGGCACTCCTGAAGGAAGATTAAAAGCTAATAATATGCCGGTAATTACAGCAGAACCATCAAAGATGGTAATCTTTTTTTTAGTCCATACCTGAAGCGTCAATTCAGTCAATACCGCGGAAATTACCGCAACTAAAGTAACCCATAAGGCATCCAGCCCAAAAATAATTACACCGGCAAGGCCTGCGGGAATCAAACTTATTACAACCGCCCACATAATCCGGGAAATTGATTCTTTCTTATGTATATGCGGCGAGCCTGAAACTATAAATTCATCTTTCATTTTTTATCAACTCTCTTATTTGGCGCGCCTTTTTCATTATTGAATTAATTACCGCGCGGCTGGAAATCGTTGCCCCGGCAATGGCCTGCACTCCGGATAAATCTAAACTATTTTTGTTCTTAAACTGGCCTCTAAACTTATCTCCGGCCACCTGTGCCCCCAGCCCCGGAGTTTCATTTTGAGATATAACTTTTATAGCACTGATTTTTTCATCAAGAAAAATTCCTGTCAAGGTTTCAATCACGCTAGAATAACCTTTACTGCTGGATTTAAAGACAAAACCAATTAGCTTACCCTGATTATCAAATGCCTTGTAATATAATACCTCTTTATCCGCAGAAGGCTTAACTTCGCTAAATTTGACGGCATTCGGCATAACCTCTTTAAACGCTGCCTGCTCTTCAGCCTGGAGTTGAGCAATGATTTTAGAACGAGTAAGCGCGTTAACTGTCGCTAATAGCCCTGCGGAAACTACACAAATAAGCGCTAGAATAAAACCATAACGAATCATTTCTTTCATCCTGCAATTCCTTTCAATCGCTTAAAAAATAACCCTTGAGCACCGTCGAGCGGGTCATTTAACCGACTCCAATTTTGCTCTTTTAATCGTCTGCAATAATCTACGATTAGATGGACAGACATAATTGCATATGCCGCATTCAATACAATCACTAGCCCCATATTCTTTAGTCAAATTCCATAATGCTTTTTCCGAAGCTAAATTAATCTGGCAAGGCATAAGGCCCACAGGGCAGAAGCGAACACATGCTGCGCAACGAATGCAAGGATTTTCATCTAAAACTTTGGCCTCTTTTTTACTCATCAACAATAACCCACCGCTTGATTTTATTATCGGCACCTCCTGCGTATACTGGGCAATGCCCATCATCGGGCCTCCAATAATAATTTTTGCTGGGTCTTCTTTAAGCGGAGAACAAAATTCAATTAAGTTTTTTATCGGCGTACCTATTCGCACCAATAGGTTCTTCGTATTTACAACACAGCTTCCGCCAACCGTAACTATCCGTTCAATTAAAGGCTTGCCTTTATAAACTGCCTCATAAATTGCATAAATTGTGGCTACATTCTGCACTAGGGCTCCAACATCAAAAGGCAATTTACCCCTGGGAATTTCTTTGCCTAATATATTCTGGATTAATTGCTTTTCTCCTCCTTGAGGATAATCTGATTTTAAAACCTTGAGCTTAATACTGGAAATTTTAGAAAAAGCCTTTATTACCTCAGGCTTATTATCTTCTATGCCGATATAAACTTTTTTTACCCCTAAACACCGGGCAACCAACGCAATGCCAGCGGATATCTCAACAGTTTTCTCTAACATTAGCCGGGCATCTGAAGTCAAATACGGCTCACATTCTGCGCCATTAATAATCAAAGTATCTACCGGTTTAGGAGGATTTAATTTTATGTGCGTAGGAAAACTTGCTCCTCCCATACCAACTATGCCTGCGTCTAAAATAATTTTTCTTAAATCTTGTAGCGTAAGCTTATCTATTTCCTGCTTACTTCTTAAGCTAAATACCGGATCATTATTCTGGCCATTGCCTTCTATGACAATTGCCTTTGCCCTGCCTAAAACAGGATGCGGCCAATCCTGTATAGCGACTACTTTACCGGATATTGAGGCATGAATCGGCGCGTAAACATTAGCACTGATACTAGCGATCTTTTGACCAAGGCTTACCGTATCGCCAACCTTCACCTCCGGATTACAAATCTTTCCTAAATGCTGAATTAGGGGAATATATACTTTCAAAGAAAGCGGCAATTTTTCGATTGCTTTATTTTCTGAATAATGCTTATTTTCTGCTAATCTAACCATGCTACCTTTCGATTTAAAAATAAACTCGCTAAACCCAGCAAGCTCAATAAAGCTCCCACGACGACTAAAATTAATAAATGCGAGAATCTCTCAGCAAGGATACTGCTAATAAACATAAAGAGAAGAAAACCAAAATGCATAATTATTTCAAGCGAACTAAAAATCTTACCCAACATTTCATTATCGCTGACATTGTGAATTATAGTGTTAGAGGCAATCATAATCGGGGCAATAATCAAACCCAGAGATAAAGCTAAGAGGGCAGCCAGGATAAAATTAGGATAATAATATATAGCCAAAGCAAAGATATCAAGCATTATGCCGCTTAGGACCAACGAAACAAAAATAATTTTGTAATGCGAGATACGCTGGCCAAATTTGCCATAAACAATAGAGCCTAAAAACAGGCCGATCCCCAGAAACATTACCAGAAGCCCGAGGTCTTTGGTTGCTGAATGCAGCGTCTTTTGCACAAAAACAATAATCACCACATAAACAGAGCCTAGCGCTGACCAAAGAGCAAAGATTATGCCTGCGGTAAAACGGATATCCTTCTTACGGATAAAATAAAAAATCCCTTCTTTTATTTCCTGAAAAACTGATTTTCTGATTACCTCAACAATCTCTTTACCTACCTCTTCGAAACTTACTGACGCCGCAAACTTTTTCGAAATTAAGAAAATAAAAGCTGCTGAAATCAAAAAAGTCAAAGAATTCAGATAGAAACCGCTTTTAGCACCCAGCTTATCGACTAATACACCGCTTATTCCAAATCCTAAAACTGCTGCGATCATTCCGGATGTATTAATGAGAGAATTAGCTACAAGCAATTCTTCATTAT
Source organism: uncultured Planctomycetales bacterium (assembly GCA_964582765.1). GTDB lineage: Bacteria > Omnitrophota > Gorgyraeia > Gygaellales > Profunditerraquicolaceae > UBA6249. The sequence goes on from CAZOSW010000011.1 coordinate 11,234, forward strand.
TCACTAGATCTGGTATAATTGAGAGTTTTGCCGGTACAAAAAATCTACCGATAGAAAAAGTAATAAAGATAATCAGGTAAATCGGAGCCAGATTTTTAGAATAGAACAAAAATAACGGAATAGCTAAAACTAGTAAGCTGCGCATAAAATCGCAGGCATACATCGTCCTACGCCTATTCCAGCGGTCAACGTAGACACCGGCCAAAGGCCCGATAAGAAATACGGGGATAATAGTAAAAGACAATATTTTGGCTATTTGCAGGGTTGAGCCCGGAGCGCGCAGATAAACAAAGGCAATTAAGGCCATCTGCCCAAGCCTATCCCCCAGCTGAGAGATAATCTGCCCAAGCCATAATAAGAAAAAATTACGATTTTTTAAAACCTTACGGAATCTGGCCATAGTATTAACAAAAGCTGGCGAGAGGAATCGAACCCCCGGCCCGCGCTTTACGAAAGCGCTGCTCTACCAACTGAGCTACGCCAGCAAAAGAACATATTACTATTTTATATATTTTCCTGCTCCCTGCCTGCCGCCTGCCTGACGGCAGTCAGGGCAGGCAGGTACCAACTGAGCTACATCGGCAATTTGCTTCATCCTTCGCTTGACTTTCGTACACTTTGGAATTAATGCTCAAGCGAAGTCGAACATGTCAAATATTATATCAATTCCTAACTAATAGTCAATTGCTCACTTGAGCACCTTAGAGTTTCTATCTGGCGCACCTTGCCACATAGGCACCTCGCTATATAGGATTAGCGAGTGCGCCGCCTTCTACGGCAGACTGGCAAGTGCACACTTGCTGTGCGAAATTTGAGCACCTTAGAGCTTTTATCCAACGAAATCCTTGTATGAAGCGTAAAATGCTGAGCATATCAAAACAAGATCTAGGGCAGCTTAATGTTTTTGTCTAGCGACATACTTGCGCCAACGATAGTAAGATCAAGTATTTAAGCCATAAAACATGTTGACAAAATAATAATTCATGGTACATTAACAATCAAGGTGTATTTTAGAGGAGAAACAAAGAAATTGATTAGTAATAGGCACAGGCCGCAAAGCAGAAATAAACATTAACTATGCTTTGCGGATTTTTTTATTTTTGGAGGAGGTGAAAAACAGCAATGGCAAGAGGTAAAATAAAGTGGTTCAGCAATCAAAAGGGTTACGGCTTTGTTACTTCTGAAGATGGCAAAGATGTCTTTATTCATTTCAGCGCTATCGTTGGAGAAGGATATAAGTCTCTAGCAGAAGGCGATGAAGTTGAATTTGAAGTTACACAGGGGCCAAAAGGCGATCAGGCAACCAACGTAAAAAAAATATAAGTTCCTACAAAAATAAAATCCCTGCGCTAAAATTAAATTGGTGCAGGGATTTTATTTTCCCCCCTCCCAACCAGATAGCCGGTAACCACATCAGCTACTTTCAAGCACCCGCCTTCATTAAAATGCACGTCGTCATAAAAAACACTTGTATCCTGCGGAATTATGCTTTCAAGGTCAATGCACTCAACATTACGCCTCTTGCATACTTCTGCTAAGCGCAAATTAAACTTTTTTAAACCATTAGCAAGCGCAGCAACAGAATAATAATTTTTCTTGTCATCGGTAAACCCGAACCAGAGAAGGTCTTTTTCTGCGGGAGTTAAATTCTTATTCCATATATATGGCTGAGTAAGGAATATTATACGAATAGACCTCTCTTTGGCTAAATCAATCATCTCATTAATATTATTTTCAAATACCGTAAGGCTTGAGGTTAAATCTGGGAGATTATTACTAGTCTGTGACGCTCTTTTACGGGCATTCCTTGCCCCGATGTACCAACTTCCGGCAGTATCTTCCACTATACCTTTATTCCTCCTAGAATAATAATTTATAAATTTTTGCATAATTTTCCAGAGCGCGGAATTTTCATAGAACCTGCCTATTCTAGAAGGATGCTTAACAAATACCATCTCTATTTTCTCCCGGTCGCTTTTTAAGTTATTTTGTATAAAAGTATTTAAGAGGGCGCTTTGAAAATCGTTAAAACCTACTAAAGCTATAATCAAATCAATCTTTCGATACTGAGGCAGCAGGTATTTTAATTCTATTAAGTTACCAGTAGTTGAAAGGCCGCTTCTTCCGATATTACCCACCCAAACATCTTGCCTATAGGCAGAACTTAAATTATTTTGTAGAATATATGGCCAAGTCTTTTGTTGGTCTATATAAAGACATTCAGTAGTGCTTCCGCCGACTGCAAGAATCTTAATGCGCTGTTTATCGGTCAGCTCATCACCGCGTACCCCTTCTGAATTGGTCTTAAATACAACATTACCGGTTACTCCGGGCATAATCCCCGGGTAAGGTTTAAAAATTGCTTTCCATGATGGAAGCCAAAGGTAGTATTTATTGGGAGTAGGAAATGTAAAACAAAGTGTAATCTCGCTAACGCAAATAATTATGAGAATGCAGGTTAAAATCAAAATTAATCCAGAAAAATATTTCCGAGGCATATGATTATAAAATAAAATAGAGGCGTTAATAGCGCCTCTATTTTTTATAAAATGCCGAGAGAGGGAATCGGACCCCCCACGCCGGCCTTTTCAGGGCCGCGCTCTACCACTGAGCTATCTCGGCTAAACATTCTTTAAGCTTTTGATATATTGTACACAAATTTCCCAAAAAGAAAAGGGGAAAATAACTTACCTTACGCCGGTAATAATTTTAACAAAGATATCTTGCGCAAGCTCCATATTCGGAAGGTGATATTTACGCGCAGAAACCTTTACCCGGGTTGTAGCTTGAGTCAGGCGAATTAACTTTATCCAAACCTTACTTGACTGGGCGCCTAATTCAATATAACCTGCTGCGGCATTTTCCTTTTGAATCAAGCCACGGGACTGAGCAACGTTTAGAGCTGAACCCCAGAGCGCTTCATAATTCTTATCGGTATCCCCCTGCACAGTATCCCTGCTTATCGCATATGCTCCCAAGCCCCCTGCGGCTGCTCCGATAATTAAAGGCGCGCATCCACAAATTGATAATAAAAAATATAATAATAAGGCAAAAGAAAAAAACTTTTTCATCTTATCTCCTTTTTTTAAGCCGCAAGGCTACACCAGTGCAATACCTTATAAGCACTGGGTGTAAGCCGCAAGGCTACACCAGTGCAATACCTTATAAGCACTGGGTGTAAGCCGCAATGCCATACCGGCGCAATTCTCGCTACGAGGCGACACTGGCCCAATTCCAGTCTGGGCCAGGTGCTTATAAGCGGCGCATAGAAAACTTTAATAAAACAAAAACCTGTAAGGCTTAAAATTAACTCGCAAGAAAAATGAGAAATATCTATTCTCTAAAATTCACTTTTCTGCTCCCTTTATCACAAGTTTTCGACGAAACCAGGCGACCTTGACCAAAACAGCTAAAATTACAAATATAAACAACAAAACAAGACGCGTACCAAAAATGTACGGTTTATCTGCCACGGATACATTCTTCATCATGATTATCGGCAGCCATTCCTGCACAAACCACATCCCTAATATAACAAACAAAAACAAAGGAGTAATATATTTAATGATAAACTTATATACTTTCGGTATAGACATATCCGCGCCCTTATGTATCTCTTCCCATGCCCGATCCATGCCAAATACCCAAGCAAATAATATTATCTCAATCGTAGCAAAAACCACCAAGAAAAAAGTCCCGCCCCAAAAATCCAATTCATCGACTACGCCGCGGCCTAAGAAAAATATTGCAGGCTGAACCAATATGAATGAAACTATCCCGAATATATTAACCGCGCGCCTGCGGCTAATATTAAATTCATCTTCTAAGAAAGCAACTGCCGGCTGCGCCAAAGAAACCGAAGAAGTTATTCCGGCTAAAAATAATAAAAAGAACCAGAAAAATCCGAATAGCTCAGGTAGAGGCAATTTATTTAGAACAAGCGGCATAGTTACAAATCCTAAATTAAACACCCCTGATTGGGCGATTGATTTAATATCTAGCGGGCCAAAAAATACAAATGCCGCAGGAATAATAATGCTTGCGCCAAAGATGACTTCGGCTATTTCATTCGTAGTCGCAGCAGTAAGCCCGGAAAGTACAACATCATCTGCTTTCTTTAAATAACTGGCATAGGTTAGGATAACCCCGATGCCGACGCTAAGAGTAAAAAATATCTGGCCAGCTGCTTCAAGCCAGACTTTAGCGGATTTAAGCGCAGCAAAATCCGGATTCCACAAAAAACCAAATCCTCCTGCAACATTCCAACTAGGCTTGTTTAAATCCGGGGTGCCTAATGTTAAAACTCTAACTATAAGCAGGAGGCCAAAAATGAATAAAAGCGGCATTGCCCATTTACAAAGCTTTTCTATTCCACCTTTTATTCCATAATAAATTACCCAAACATTCAATAAAAAAGTAATTAAGAAAAACGAATAGGCAGTCCCTATACCGTTAAAATACTGGTTTTTCTCTAAACCCTGGAAACCGGTTAAAAAACTGCGTAGGGAATTTTGATCCGTAAGGCCGGTATATTTGCCTGTTAAAGCAAAAAAACTGTATGCCAAGGTCCAGGATTCAATGAAAACATAATAGATAAAGATAACCAACGGCCCGAATATTCCGATTACTCCGAAATATTTAATAAAGCGATTTTTCTGCCAAAGGCTATGGAATATTCCGGGAGCAGTACCATGTTCAAACCCCCCTCCGTAACGGCCCAGGGTCCATTCAACCCACATAAGCGGTATACCTAAGAGAAGCAGGGAAATAAAATAAGGAATCATAAAAGCTCCGCCGCCGTTTGCAGCGGCCTTAGCCGGAAAACGCAAAAAATTACCCAGGCCGATAGCAGAACCAGCCACAGCCATAATAATTCCCAGGCGCGATCCCCACCTATCCCTTTTTTTAGTCTGTGTCATAATTCCTACATATTCTTTAGCGCTTCCTGAATCAAAGGCAATACCCCTTGAGCCTCCTCTTTTATCAGGCGGCCGAGTTTCGCAAAAGTATACTCGCCATTTTTATCTTTTACCTCCCTGACAATCTGGATTTTCTTAGGACCATTATTATAAGAATAAACACTTACCACAATTTTTCCGGAATCATTTTCCCAAAAACGGCTAAACTGCTGCGCATCCAAGCTGCTATCGTATGGCATTGTTCCTCCTTAAATTAGTCCACCATTAATTTGATGGCAGACGAATTAATCCCGCCGAATTTGCCAAAATTATCCACGAGGATAGGCCTTCCTATACCTATTAAAGAAAGGCCTTATCAAGAGAAGATTTTGGCATAGTTTTTCAAGGCGGGATCTACACTATATTTATTTATCCTTTTCTAAAACTTCTTTCCGTGCCGATAAGTACGGGTCTTATTATATTCAATTTTCTTAATTAGCGCTTTTTCCAGATTTATTTTGCGCGAACCGCAATAATCAAATATGCGGATACAGCAGTCGGCTAACTCTTCAGCCAATGCGTCTTTTCCAGCGTGGTTACGCATTGCCTCCAACGCCTCTGATAACTCCGAATGCATAAGCGCAATTAATTCTCCGTCATTACGCATATCAAGCCACCAACCCTTACTTTTAGCAACGCGGTGGCACTCTCTAATTAAATCATTTATTGCCGGTTTCTTCTTTAACATCAGCTCTCTTCTCCTAAGATTACCTTGGGTTTAATTAAAGCATCAATTCCGCTAAAAATCCTATTTGCAATCTCCTCTTTGGCATAAGTACTTGGGCTGGATATTTCAATTAAAGTATTAGGGCCAGGACCTTCGGTAAAAAATATCCCCACAGGCGTAGTATCTGTCAAAGAAAAATATATGGCAATCATCTTATTTTTAGAGTCCTGGGCATAGACAACAGATTCTTTACCTTTCTGATTTAAAATATCCTTAACCTTAAGATAACAGTCATTATAATCTAAAGCAAAAGATTTTTTTAAAGCATCTTTACGCTTATCCTCTAAAACTTGGGTGGATACACCGACAAAGCCCTTTCCCAATTCTTTAATTGTTGCACATCCCGACAGGATAGTAATCAATAGATAAAATATAACCGGTAAAATAAATCGCATATTCATTTTTAAAACTCCTTCCATTTATGTATCCTCGGCCACAAAACCGTGACATTTAACGCCAAGAAAACTAAAACCGCTTGGGCATCGGCCTTTGGCAAACTAAAGACTAAAATCCACGGTAGCCTAGGTTGATTATTCATTAATCAATTGCCAAATTTTGCCTAAATGCTTTCGCGCCTCGTTTTCTCCGCGGCGGGCGAATTCATCAGACTTATGTAACTCCAACCAAAATAAACCTGATGTATCCGGATGCAGAACAATATCGGCTAATTCACCTTCTTTGCGGGCTACCTCAGATTGCAGGATCTCCACGCTGCTAAAAATAATATTCACGATATTAAAATTAAAAATATTTTTTAACCTACTAAATAAACCCGGAGGTTTATTTTTTTGCCCATTCCCATCAAGACCTAAAGAAGTGCCTTCTTTGAGTTTTACCAGTTGTTTTAAAATATCTTCGCGGGAAGGAGTAACATTGACTGCAATAATCTTTTTAACCCCCATCTGCATAAGCGGCTCGGTAGGCAAAGGATAGGTTACTCCTCCGTCAAAAAGCATCTCCTCCCTAAACTTAAAAGGCGTAAAAACCCCCGGCATAGAACAACTTGCCATTATAGCATCAACCAACGGACCTCTGTCTAAAATTTTTGGCTCTTTCCTGCGCACATCACTTGCAATTATTTTTAAAGGGAGTTTTACATCATAAAAAGTCTTATCTCCAAGATGCTTCTTTAAGAAACGGTATAATTTGTTGCCTTTGATAAAACCAAAACACGGAAAAGTTATATCAATTAGGCCCCAGATATGTTTAGGCTCTCTAAATTCCCGGGCAATCTCTAAAATTTCGCTGCTACTTTTGCCAATAGCCCAAAGGCTTGAGATAAAAGCGCCAATACTGGAACCTACAATAATATCTATCGGAATATTTTCTTCCTCAATAACCTTTAATACCCCTACATGGCAGAAACCATATCCTACCCCTACCCCTAAAACCAAACCCACTAAACAATCTCCAAGCTGACGGGCAATCCTCCTGACTACTTTGGAATATTCGCTCTCTGGATCATCAATAATCAGGCGCTCAGGAGAATCAAATTTTATTTTAGGGATAGTCGCAAAAATATCCTGTCCCAAAACCTCAATCTGGCTAGAGTAATTAATTTTGGCTAGTTTATATTCGTTCACAATAGTTTTTATCTTCTGAGGGTCAAAATTAAAATCTGTTTTAAGCCGGCTGATAAGATTATTGGTACGTTTTAGATCTGTAGGATCAGGGCTGCTTAGTATATGAATAAGATCTGACTGATTAAGCATGCTGATAATCGAGCGGTCCATAGCCGCAGGTAAATCTAAAAGTATATAGTGGTAATCATTGACTAGAAGGCTTAAGATCTCAATCAATCTCTTAAGGCAGGTGTCGTTATCCTCTTCATAATAAAAACAACACAGGTCTATGTCAAAATTACTTTTTGTAATAAAATCTTTTGGCAAGGCATATATATCCGAGATAGAAGATAGATCTAATATGGGGATCTGCTGGATCTCTAATTTACGCGGCAAGGTGGGTATTTTCTCTTTAGATAAAACATCTAGAATAATTACGGATTTATGCGTTTCGCGGCTTAAACTAAGAGCAAGATTTAAGGCATAAACGGTTTTTCCCGCCTGCGCATAGGAGCTAAAAACAGAAATAACAGTGCTTTCAAATATTTTTTTCTGATGTATATCTTTTCGTTTAAGACGGCGGCTTAATGTACGGCTTAAATCAATAGCTAGATGCGGGATATTCTCTAATACAGAATCAAAATCATCCTTATTAATCACTAAAATATAGCAGTCATTTATCGCCTCGCTAGAGACTGAATGCGGCTCATTGGTAAGCAGTGAAATGATACCGAAATATTTTCCACGGTGAAGATACTCTAAGATTAACCGGCTTCCGTCTTTATCTTTGGTATAAATTTGTACTCGGCCCGATACAATACAATAAAAAGCACTTGGGCCGGAGCCTTCTTCATAAATAATCTGCCCCTTACAATATTCAATAATTTGGCTTTTTGCATGAATCACCGCAAGCTCTGCCTTGTTAAGTCCGGCAAAGAACGGCATTTCTTTTATTATAAATTCTTTATCCTTAAGGTTCATTTAAATTTCACCGCTTTTTGCGATTTCGGCAAACTTTCTTCCACTCGGTTTAATTGTGCGTTTTTGATTCTGATAATCTATATGAACAAGCCCAAACCGCGGTTTGAACCCCTTATCCCATTCGAAATTATCCATAAGCGACCAGTAGATATAACCTAAAACCCTAACCCCTTCCTGCATCGCTTTATGTAATTCTTCCAAATGTTCCCGTATATAATCCCACCTTAAATCATCATCTTCGGTGCATATGCCGTTTTCTGTAATTAAAATAGGCAGGTTATACTTCTTAAGAACAACCAAGAGTTTATACAATCCTTGCGGATAAATATCCCAACCTAAAGAGTTCTTACGTAATGGATGATGATTATACGGACAGGTATCTAATAATAAATGCTTTATGCCCCAGCTTTCTACATCCGCAAGATTCCTACCATAATAATTAACTCCGATATAGTCCAGGGTTTTTCTACGCAGGAGCACTTCTATAAAATAAAGATTATATAATTTATGCCTTAGAAATACAGCTAGTTTATTTTTTAATGTGGGCCGGCAAATTTCAAACGCCTGTAAATTAGCTGAAATACTAACCATAGGCCTACTTAATGATTTCGCCTGATAAATTTTTTGTATGATGCAATAGGCCTCAATGTGTGCCTTAGCCAAATTAAAAGTTACTTTAGCGGTCTTGAATAATGAATGTTCTTTAGGCGGCCAGGCTCCTAAAAGATAGGAATGCGAAGAATAAACCAGCGGTTCGTTTATAGTTACCCAAAATTTTACTTGGTCTGCGAATTCGTTGACTATTTTATCTACAAAACGCAGGAAATATCTCTGGAGTTTAAATTTAGTCCAGCCGCCTTTCTGGCTAAACCAGGCAGGATTAGTAAAATGGAGCAACGTCACAACCGGTTCAATATTTTGTTTTTTTAAATTTATGATTACTTGCCGGTAATGCTCTATTGCAGAAACATCAAATTTACCCTCTTGGGGTTCAATACGGCTCCATTCAATGGAAAAACGGTGACAATTATGATTAAGCTCTTTGGCTATTTCGAAATCCTGCGCATAAAGTTCATAATGCCTGCAGGCTTGATCCGAAGCTTCCCTTAAGGCATGATTTTGCTCGGCTAACCACCAATCATTATTAATATTATTTCCTTCGACCTGATGCGCGCTGGTTGCCGCGCCCCAAAGGAAATTACGCGGAAATTTTTTCATATGAACGTATTATAGCACCGCGGAAAAGAAAATCCCAACATAAAATGTTGGGATTCCTTTGAAAAAAATATATGTTACCTGTTTACCTTTTAGCAGGCTCGCTAATAGCAACCAAATGCTTACTCAAAGCTTCCCATGTCCTTGGGCCAACCTTTCCATCAACTTTTAAGCCATTTGCGCTCTGAAAATCCTCAATCGCCTTTTTACTCTTCGGTCCAATTTTCCCGTCGATTTTACCGGTATAAAACCCTGCATACTGTAATGCGGTTTGAATCTCGACACCTGTTGGCTTATAGGGCCCACCTGGAGGTAAAGGCAATACTTCTTTAGCTTGCATAACTGCCTGGGTAGATGAAACCTTAACTTCCTGTGTTTTAATATCCGCAGTAGCCGGAACCGAAGCGCTAATTGTTCCTAAAGACTCCATAGTAATAGGCTGCAAATCTTCCGCTTCCTGTTTCTTGCCGCAACCAGATAATGCCGCTAACACTAAAACTGTAACTGCTAAACTTAATAACTTCTTCATACCTACTCTCCTCTCTAAAATTTAAAGATTATTTTATTATGACAGATAGCTATTTTTGGGATTGTTAAAAACTTAATTCACCTCCCTGCCTGCCGAAAGATAGGCTTACTAATAATTTTATCAAAATTTATTAATAAATCAAATGATATTTGTTACAGTTTCCTTAACTCGCTAAAGAAAAAGTTAATTAGCGTAAATAACACCAGGCAGGAAGAGCCGCAGAAGAAAAGAGCCATTGATACGCCCATCGCCTGCGCTAAGCTGCCAGAAATCAAATTCCCGAAAGGCATAATCCCGGCAAAGGTAATCATAAAAATACTCATTACCCTGCCGCGGAACTTATCCGGAACATTGATTTGCAATAAAGTATTAATCAGGGCAACCGGAATAACACTTGTGCAGCCTATAAAAATCAGAGTAAAAATAGATAAAAGATAACTTTTAGACAACGAAAATAACATAAGGGATATAGAAAATAAAAATACCGCTCCCATTAAAAGCCTTCCCTTATATTTAAAATCACCCAGGCTGGCTAAACCCAAGGCTCCGACTAAAGCACCAATACCGGTAGCGGACATTAACACGCCCAGGCCTTTTACTCCCACGCCAAGCACATTTTCAGCAAAAACCGGCATAAGTATAACATAAGAGATACCAAAAAGGCTCACTGCCGCCACCATGCTTACCAAAGCCAAAATTAGGCGATTAGAGCTGATAAAAACCAACCCCTCCCGCAGGTCTCTTAAAGCTGAAGTATTATTTTTTTCATGTCTCCTGCCAAGCCTAATGTAAAAGAGCGCGATAATTACCGCTAAAAAACTGACTCCATTTAAATAGAAACACCCGCTCATCCCAATTACTGAGATTAACACACCTGCAATCGTAGGGCCGATGATCCGCGAAGAGTTAAAAGCTACTGAATTCAGGGTAATGGCATTAAAAAGATGCTCTTTTCCCACCAGCTCCACTACTATCGACTGCCTTGCCGGTGCATCAAATGCCATAATTATACCGTTAAACAAGGCTATAAACATAATCTGCCAAGGAGTAATAATTTTAAATTGGGTCAATACTGCCAATAAAAATGCCAAAAACATAAAAGATACCTGGGTAAAGATCAATATATTTCTTTTATTTACCCTATCGGCAAGAACGCCTCCGAACAGAGAAAATACAAATATAGGTATTGAACCTAAAAAACCAACCACACCTAAAAGAAAAGCGGAATTAGTCAACTGAAATACCAGCCAGCTTTGGGCTACGCTTTGTATCCATGTGCCTACTAAAGACACAAACATACCTAACCAATAAATACGAAAATACCTGATCTTTAATGAAGAAAACATTTTAGGAAGGAGTACTTAACCTTATGCGAACTAAATCACTGACCAACTTACCGTCGGCCTTTCCAGCTATCTTTCCGGACAGCTCCTTCATCAACTTACCCATGTCTTTTGGGCCGCTTGAGCCGGTTGAAACAATCGCTTCTTCAATTAGGTTTTTAATTTGCTCAACTGACATCTCCTCAGGCAAATAGCTTTTTAAAATACCTAATTCTTTTTTCTCTTTTTCCGCCGCATCCGGCCTGCCGCCCTTAGTAAACTGCTCGATTGAATCCTGATGCTGTTTTATCTGTTTTTTTATTACGACAAAAATTTCTGCGTCATCAAGCTTATCTTTTTTCTTGGCAGTTGCCTGATTAAGCATATCCGCGCGTAAAAAACTTAAAACCGAACTCTTTAGATTATCTCTGGATTTCATTGCCCCTTTGTAATCATTAAAAATATCATCCGCTAACATAGCAATCCCTCCTTGCCCAGAAAGCCACCGGCCGTCCCGTTAAGGCCGGGTGTTTACCTAGTAAGAGTACACCCGCGCAATTCCAATGAGCGCAGAGTACTAATTAAAATGAAAAACAATCTTTAAATTTGATTAGGCGGCTTTCTAAATCTCCGGGCACCAACTTACTAGTCTTAGACAAACCGAAATCTCCGACATTAAAAGAGGCTGCTACTGTCCCATAAGCCAACGCCTTCTTTATGGTAAGCGAATTAATCCTGCCGCTCTTTGCCAGATACCCCATGAACCCTCCGGCAAAAGTATCCCCTGCACCGGTAGGATCAATTACCTTCTCAACAGGATACGCAGGGAGAGAAAAAATAAACCCGGATTTTGAATAAAACAAAACCCCATGTTCGCCTTTTTTAATAAGAGTCATTCTGGGGCCAAAAGAACACAGGCACTTTGCTGCCCTTATCAAATTGTTTTCTCCTGATAAATCCCTTGCCTCCTGGTCATTAGCTACATAAATATCTATATGTTTAAGCAGCTTAATTAATTCCTTGCGCTTAGTATTAATCCAATAGTTCATGCTGTCCAAACCTATTAATTTCGGAGAATGCATTTTTCGCAACAGGTGCTCCTGAATATCCGGATCAACATTTGCTAAAAAGATGTTCTCGATTTTACGCTGCTCTTCGGAAACCTGAGGCTTAAATACTGAAAGTACGCCTAATTCGGTATTAAGAGTTAACGCTGAATTTAGGTCTCCTTTATATTCACCTTCCCACCTAAATGTTTTTCCCTTATCCATAATCAAAGAAGTAAGATTTAACCCTTTGCTCCTTAAAAAGGCGATATGCTTTTTTGGAAAATCGCATCCTACGATAGCTATCAAATTAACCTTCGTAAAAAGCCGGGCAGCCATGGAAAAATGCGCAGCTGAACCTCCTAGTAGTTCCTTGCGCCTGCCATAAGGAGTTTTTACGCTATCCAATGCTACCGTGCCTAAAACGATTATACTCATTTTATAAATAATAGTGTAATTACTGCCATAAAAAGGCAATAATATCCGAAATAATAAAATTTAGCCTTATTTATAACCAACTTTAACAAGAAAAGAGCAAAAAGCCCAGCAATAAAGCTAAATACAAACCCTACCGCGAGATTCTTTATTTCCGCTCCGGGCACTGATTCGATTTTCCTTATCTCTAATAACACCGCCCCTAAAATTATAGGAATAGATACGAGAAAGGAAAATGTAAAAGCAAGCTCGCGCTGAATCTTTCTAAAAAATAACGTTGAGATAGTTATTCCTGAACGGGAAACTCCCGGGATAATTGCCAGCCCTTGAGTTAGGCCAAGAATAAGCGCATCAGTAAGCTTAAGTTTATCCCTGTTTAATCGGGTAATTTTTTTAGTCGCAATAAGCACTAAACCGGTAAATATCCATGCTGCGCCTACTAATTTAGGATAACTAAATAACTTTTCAAAAAAATCTCTGCCTAAAAATCCAATAGTCCCCGTAATTATTACAACTAAAAATGCCTGCCTCAGAAGATTTTGGTTTTTTAATAAATCTATGATATCTTTACGGAAGAATATGATTACCGCAAACAGCGTACCAAAGTGCAAAACAACAGATACGGCTAACTGGTTAGAATAAATACCCAGAATATTCTGTAAAATAACCAGGTGCCCGGAAGAGCTGACCGGAAGAAATTCGGTGAAACCCTGGACTAAACCTAAAATTATATATTTAATCATGGCTGGATAGAAAATCCCTAAGATCGCCCGCTAAATCAATATTGATATTTAAATCTTTTCCGGTTACCGGATGTTTAAAGTTAAGCTCCTTAGCTTCTAAGCAAACTCGCTTAAAGCGTAAAGCAAAATCTTTACGGAAAGCAAATTTATCCTCACCTACTAAAGTATGCTGAATATTCTTAAAATGGATGCGTATTTGATTGGTCCTTCCGGTAACAGGAGATACCTCAACTACGCTATAATTACTTTTTTCCTCTAGAACCCTGTATTTTGTAAGAGCCTTTTTACCCTCGACGCTAGAACTAATCTGGCCTTCTGGCCTTGATAATTTTCCGTGTACAAAAGCAATATACTTTTTGCTTATTTTTCTATTTCTAAAAGCATCTATTAATTTGGCTTCTACGTTTTTATTTTTAGCATAAATCAAGAGCCCTGAAGTCTGGCGATCAAGACGGTGACAAGGATAGAGCCGGTATTTTAAATTCTTTACCTCTGCATCCTTATTTAAAATACTTGTCAAAGTACGTGCTTCATTCTTTGGCGTAGGAACGGTTAATAATCCCGCGGGTTTATTAACCACCAAAAGCCAATCATCCTCAAAGACGACCGGGATATTCACCCCGAACCTTCTTTCCTAATGAATCTATGAACCACATGGTTTAGATATTTAAACATTTAGAATGTGCGGGACTCATTAAACAATTGCAAGCATGCGCTCAATAGCCAAATAAGCTTTTTTTCTAATATTCTCAGGCACCTTGACTTCATTCTTAAGCTCCTCTAGTACCCAGAGAACTTTTTCCTGCGTAGTGCGTTTCATGTTTGGGCACACAGCACGCTCACTAGCTAAATAAAACTCTTTATCCGGATTATCCTGTTTTAGCCGATAAAGCAGGCCTGCTTCTGTACCGATAATAAATTCTTTAGCCGGGCTTTCTTTTGCATATTTAGCCATCTGGCTGGTAGATAATACAGCATCTGCCAAATCAACTACGCTTGGGCTGCACTCCGGATGAACCATAACTTTTGCTCTAGGATGAAACTTCTTTTCCCTTTTCAGGTCTTCCGGCAGTATCCTGACATGCGTAGGGCAAAAACCGTGCCAGGTAATTAATTTTCTACCGGTTTTCTTAGAAACATAATTGGCTAAATATTTATCCGGGACAAAAATTATTTCTTTTTTACCGCTAAGCGCGTTTATTACTGCGATTGCATTAGTAGAAGTACAGCAATAATCTAATTCGGCCTTTACCTCTGCTGAAGTATTTACATAACCTACGGCCACCGCATGTGGATGTTGTTCTTTAAGTTTCTTTAAATCCTTGGCGTTCATCATATTTGCCATAGGGCATCCGGCGGAGACATCCGGCATAACCACTAATTTATCCGGAGAAAGGATAGAGGCGGTTTCAGCCATAAAATAAACCCCGCAGAAAACAATCACCTTTGCTTCAGTCTTTGCGGCTATGCGTGAAAGCTCAAGGGAATCACCACGGAAATCTGCTATATCCTGCACCTCAGGCAATTGATAATTATGTACTAAAATTATCGCATTACGCTTTTTCTTTAATTCTTTAATCTTACCAACTAATTCCTTATCTTCCCTAATCATTTTAATTAATCACTTTCTCGATTATTCCTCCGCCTAAAACTATATCTTTATCATAGAAAACTGCAGATTGCCCAGGCGTTATAGCAAATTGCGGTTTCTTAAAAATTGCTTTTAGCTTTCCTTTGGCAGGATAAACAATTGCCGGCATTTCTTTATGATTATAGCGTATCTTAACCTTAATCTCAATCTTCTTTTTAAAAGGCTTGGATATAAAATGTTTATCTTTTATTATAAATTCGCTTTTACAGGCATACTGACGGCTACCTACCGTAATCCGGTTATTTTTAGCATTAATCTCTATCACATATAAAGGATAGCCTTTAGTTATCCCCAAGCCATGACGCTGGCCTATAGTATAATATGCTATCCCCTGATGAACCCCTAGAATATTTCCGTCTTTATCCACTAAATTACCCGGTTTAATAGAATCCAATCCCTTGCTCTTAATTAAATCCCTATATTTTCCATCAGGCAAGAAACAAATTTCCTGGCTATCCGGTTTTTCTGCTACATTAAACCCAAGGCTAGAAGCCTTCTGTCTTACTTTAGGTTTAGTGAAATTACCTAACGGAAAGATTAAGTGCTTAAGCTGCCATTTAGTTAAACGATATAAAAAATATGACTGGTCTTTTTTTGGGTCTAAGGCTTTTTTAAGCAGATAACCTTGCCCTGAAGGGACAATCCTGGCATAATGGCCGGTAGCTAAGAATTGCGCGCCTAAGTTAACTGTTTTTTTAAGCAAAATGTTAAATTTTATAAATTGATTACATCTTACGCAAGGGTTTGGGGTCCTTCCGGAGAGATATTCTTGGTAAAAATTCTGAATTACTTCCCGGTAAAAATCTTTATTCAGATTTATAATATAATGCCTGATACCTAATTTGTGGCAGACGCCTCGAGCATCCTCAATCCCGGTTAACCCGCAGCAAGAGGGCCTTGCGCCGTCTTTCTCTGCCAAGTTAAAACACATGGTTAAGCCGATTACTTCATAGCCCTGTTCTTTTAACAGGGCTGCAGCAACCGAAGAATCAACGCCGCCGCTCATCGCTACCACTACAGTTTTTTTCATATTTAATGAGCGCTTAACTTACGAACACACCTGCCGGAAGGCAGGCAGAAAGTGCGAGTAAGTTAATGCGCGAATTAACTCTATTCTATCATAATTTAAGCTATAATTAAAAAGGCCCAGCATGTTATGCCGGGCCTTTTTCTTTTTCCTAACAGGTTATAACTTCACTACTTTAGTAGCTTGTTCACCTTTGGGACCTTTTTCGATTTCAAACTCAACCTCTTGGCCCTCCTCTAAAGTCTTATAGCCCTCGCCCTGAATCGCAGTATGATGCACAAACACATCAGCACCATTCTCAGGAGTAATAAAACCATATCCTTTTTGATTGGAAAACCATTTTACTTTACCTTTCGCCATTTCTTTTGCTTCCTCCTTTCGACTAAATTATAGCTACCTCTAGAAGTATGAAAACAAAAAAACCGTAAGGTGCGTCATTCTTTCTCCTTACGGTAAAGACTTCTACTCCCTTTCTCACTATGTTGATAATTTTATACTATTTTTCTAATTTGTCAACTATATTTTATGTAATAGATGCTTAGTTGTTAGCTCATAGCTCATAGCTCATAGCTCGCAGGTCGTAGATATAATTGTAAGACGCCTACGGGCTATGAACTAACGGCTATAAGTTAAAAACTCATCGACTATAGTCCATAGACTATTGGTGATGAAAACTAATAATTAGGCTAATTTGTCGATTGCCTTAAAATTATAATAACCTACAACTTTGACTTTTGCGCTAGATTTACCAACTAACCAATCGTGGTTTTTTCGCATGAAATAGTCATGAGCGGATTTCTTATCCCATTGATATGCTGAAGCATACTGGTTTTTAAACCCATAACGTTTCATAGTACGATAGGCCGCAAAACCATCTGATTTCTTGGCCTGACGCGCCCACATTAAACTGTCCTTACGGTATTTTGCGACTTCCCGAGGTTTTATTTCAAACAAAACTACATGTATAAACATAAATTCCTTTTTTAGTTTATAAATTAAGTTATTATACGATATTTTACAATTAAAAGAATATTTATTTTTACCACTCCATTCTCAGGCCTGCTTCGATATATCTTCCGGGCTGGGGGATACCGGCGATATCCTGGTACTCTACATTTAAAATATTAGTTGAGTTTAAGAAAACTTTTAAGTTTTTATTTAAATCATAGTTTAACCCTGCATTCATCAATAACCACCCGCGCCTTTCGGGGCGCTTTTTATAACTAAATCCTATCTCTTGGGCGCCAAAAGGAAGGTTAAAATTAAAGACTGTGTTTATTAAATGCCGGGCATAATTTGGGCCATATTTATAAAGATAACCTTGATTATCAATACTCTTATCCGTATATGCGTAGTTAACATCTAAATTAAGCAAGCTATTAATTTCTTTATGCATAGAGCATTCAATACCAAAAACATTATCGCGCGTAAAATTTATCGCCTGCCACTTCTGGCTAGTATCAGGCCTAACCCAATCAATCATCTGGCGCTCCTTGCGTAAAAAGAGGACCAGGCCCGAAGAAAAACCTCGCTGCTTATATTCAAAGCCTGCCTGATAATTCCAAGCTTTTTCGCAAGCTAAATCAGTATTACCTATTGTAGTTGAATCACTATAATAAAGCTCTGTAAATGATGGAATGCGCATACTCCTTGAGATGCCGAGATTAAACACTGCCCTATCAGTTAGTTTAAATTTAGCGCTGGCTGAGCCGGTATAAACTCTATCAAAATCAGAAAAATTATCCAACCGTAAAGAAAACCCTAAATCTAAACTTTGGCCAATTCCTACACTATCATCTAAAAATATGCTGCTATCCTCGCGATTATGTTTGCCTAAATTAGTCGAGGTAATTCTCTCCTGGCTCCATTCTAATCCCAACCCCACATTACCCAATACGTTAATCTCTTTTTGCAAATAGATACTGGGAGTATAAATGTCACTACGATGATCATTAAAACTAGCGGCCGTCCTTCTTAAAGCAAATTTATCAAAATGCCTGCGCCAGAGAAAACTCGGCCTGATTAAAAAACCATCATCATTTAAAGTAACTGCACTGTTTATCAAATATGTCCTGGTCTTCTCCCAAGAAGGATACCCTAAACCCGGAGTATAGAAATCATACGCGCCGAATTCTTTTTCCTGATAACCAAAATTATTCTTCCAGCTGCCATCAGGTAACTCTAAGGAAACACTAACTGAAGTAGTAAATTTTTTAAAATCAGTATCATAGCGGAATCCTTCAGATTGAGCATCTTCGAGGGATATCCTAAAACCTAACTCTTTGAATTTATCGCTTAAGCTAAATAATCCATAGCCGTTGCGATTGTTGCCTACGGCGGATTCCAGAAGCATTTTTTTCTCACCCGGGGGGGCCAATTTAAAATTTATTGCCCCGCCTATAGCATCGGCCCCAAATAAAGCGGAACTTGCCCCCGGAATTACTTCTATATCCGTAATATCTTCCTTAGTAAAAGGAATATCGGAATTATGGTGGGCAGTCTGAGGGTCATTTATCCTAGTACCGTTAAGCAAAATTAAAACCTGGGCAAAGGTAGATCCGCGCAGGGAGAAATCCGTCTGTATTGCGCTCCTTAAAGACCGGCTCTCTAAATCCACCGGTAAATGGCTAAGATTTTCTAAGCTGGATTGATAATTAAAAGCCTTACTCTGATCTAAGCTGGTGCCATAGGTATTTAGAAGAAACTGCCTCTCTTTGGTAATTACCAGCGTTTCTAGGTCTAGGGGCTTATCTTCGGAAGAAAAAGATATTTCGGGGATAATTAAGAGAACAGCGATAAAAAAACCGCCGAGCTTTATCTTAAACATGAAATAATTATAAAGCGTGCGGTTTAATTGTCAACCAATAATTTTTATTTAGTTTACAATTAACGGCAGTGTATGAGCTCCCCGCTTGAGACCTTTTGAATAACCCCGGAGTCTTTACGGATAAGCAGGCTGCCGTCATTATCAATATCTACGGCGCATCCTTCAATATGTTTATTCTGGCAATAAACCTTAACGCGCCTGCCCAAAGTAAGGCTATAACTTCGCCATTTATCAACTATAACCTGGGCGCCTTTATCTTCTAATAAAAAATAGTTATTTTCTATTCTGCGCAAAAGCTCCTGCAATAATACAACGCGGTTTATTACTTGGCCATAGTGTTCTTTTAAAGAAGTAGCTTGCGCAATTAAGGATTTTTTATCATTATTAACATTTAAACCGATACCTATAACCACAAAATTGATTTTGTCTACTTCGGCGTTCATTTCAGTCAGAATACCGGTAAATTTCTTATTGTTGATAAAGACGTCATTAGGCCACTTAATCTGCACATCCAAGCCTAGGACTTTTTTTACCGCCTCACAAATACTTACTGCAGCCAAAAGCGTAAGTACGGGAGAAACCGCGGGCTCAATAATCGGCCTTAAAATTAATGACAAATAAATTCCTTTGTATTTCGGAGAGTGCCAGCTTCTCCCTAATCTGCCGCGGCCTTTAGTTTGCGATTCAACCAACACAAGTGTACCGCTTGGGGCAAACCCCATCCCCAGCTGCATAGCCAGATTCATCGTCGAATCAAGATAGTCAAAATAATGGATTTTTTTACCGATAAATTTTGTATTAAGTTGGCGTGAAATTTCAAAAGGAAAAAGCCTGTCGGGACAAGATTCCAAACGATACCCCAGGTGCGGGACGGCAACTATTTCATAACCGGAATCTTTTAATTCCTGGATATGTTTCCATAAACCCTGCCGGCTAATACCCAGATGTTTGCTAATTTGGTCCCCGGAGATATAGTCATGTTCTTTATTTAAATAATCGAGTATCTTTTCTTTCAAACCCTCTCCTTCCTTTCTCATTAACCAGATTTTTTGGAAGGGCTAGGTTCATAAAGCGGGCTCATTGCACGTAACTTTTGCACAACTTGCGGAAGTTTTTCCAGTAGATAATCAATATCGCTCTGGCGGGTAAAACGGCCAAGGGTTATTCTAAGCGAACTGTGTGCGGTCTCATGATCCAAACCAATTGCCAGCAAAACATGCGATGGTTCAAGAGAACTAGAGGTACAGGCGCTGCCAGTGGAAACTGCAATCCCCAGCATATCCAAGCTTAAAAGCATTGATTCTCCTTCTATATACTTAATAGAAAAGTTTACATTGTTCGGCAACCTCTTTGTAGGATGCCCATTAAGCCTGACCTCGCTAATCTTAGCAGGAATTTCTTTAATAAGCCTATCCCGCAAAACGCTCTGAAATCTGGTTTCTTCTTCCATATTCTTCTGACAAAGCTCAACCGCCCGCGCGCAGCCAACTATTCCGGCAATATTATGCGTTGAAGCGCGCCTTCCTCTTTCTTGATCACCACCGCGCATAAATGTTTCTATTCGCGTACCTTTTCTGATATATAACGCGCCTACTCCTTTCGGGCCATAAAACTTATGGGCAGAAAGAGACAAAAGATCTATATTAAGATCATTTACTTTTATAGGAATATGGCCGAATGTCTGTACGGCATCGGTATGGAAATAGATTCCTTTTTCTTTTGCAATGCCTGCTAGTTGGGCAATCGGCTGCAAAGTGCCGATCTCATTATTGGCATGCATAACACTGACTAGAGCAGTTTCCTTCGTAATCGCTTTTTTTAAATCCACAGATGAAACAATACCGTCTCTATCTACAGGCAGATAAGTTACTTTAAAACCTTTTTGCTCCAGTAATTTCGCCGGCTCACTAACAGCATGGTGCTCAATAGCAGAAGTAATAATATGATTGCCCTTCTTTTCTAACGCATAGGCAACCCCTAAAATCGCAAAATTATCGGACTCTGTGCCGCCGGAAGTAAAAACAATTTCTTCAGGCTCGGCCCCGATAAATTCCGCAACTGTCTGGCGGCTATCTTCAAGGGCCTTCTTGGCTTCCTGTCCATAGGCATGAAGGCTGGAGGCGTTGCCGAATTTTTCAAAGAAATAAGGCTCCATAGCAGATAAGACTTCCGGATCAGTCGGCGTAGTTGCCGCATAGTCTAAATATATTTCTTTCATTTATCAATCACCTCATTTAAACTCCCCCGTCGATACCCCTCTAAATCTAGGGTAATATAATTATAGCCCAAACCCTTTAATTTCTCAACTATCGCCTGACGGTTATTTAATAATTTAGCTATATCCTGTTTATCTACTTCAATCCGACAAAGCCCGTTATAATGGCGCAGGCGCACCTGCTTAAAACAAAATCCGGCTAGATATGCCTCTGCCTGATCAATGCGTTTTAACAGGCCGCGAGTTATTTTAATACCATAAGGTATCCGCGAGGCAAGACAAGCTAAGCTGGGTTTATTCCAACTGGACAAACCAAACTTCTTACTTAATTTACGGATATCTTCTTTACTAAAACCGGCTTTAAGCAAAGGAGATTCTATTCTTAGCTCTTTTTTGGCGATATTTCCCGGCCGATAATCTTTTTTATCCGTTAGATTACTGGCTTCTAAGACAAAATTAAATTTATTTTGCTTGGCGATTTCAATTAATTTTGTAAAAAGCTCTTTTTTACAAAAATAACAGCGTTTAGTTGAATTAACGGAAAATTTTTTATTATTTAGTTCAGCGGTCCTGATTATTTTAAGCTTTAGCCCTATGTCTTTTGCCAGTATTTTTGCCTTTATCAGTTCGCTTTCAGGATAAGTAGCAGAAATAGCTGTAACTGCCAGAATTTTATTCTTTGGCAGCACCATAGAACAAACCTTAAGCAAAAAAGCGCTGTCTTGGCCTCCTGAAAATGCCACTACGCATGATTTATATCCGGAAATTATGCGTTTAAGATGGGCTAGATTATTCACAAGAGACATTACTAAAACTTCTTCTATAGCGCTACGACTTCTTTTATTTCAGGAACTTCCTGCCTTAATATTTTTTCAATTCCATTCTTTAAGGTCATCGAGCTCATCGGACAGCATCCGCAGCTTCCTTTTAACTTTAATTTAACTACCCCGTCAGAAGTAACATCAACTAATTCAACATTACCACCGTCAGCAGCCAGCATAGGCCTTACTTTATCTAAAGCTTTCTCAATTCTATCTCTCATTTTATTTTCTCCTTTTTTGGCTTTGTTTATTTGTTTACAAACCACGCCCCTCTGGGC
>CAZOSW010000012.1:0-32881 GCA_964582765.1 uncultured Planctomycetales bacterium
CGCATTCATGCAGCTTTAGCTCCGGACCGACCACAATTACAGAACGACCCGAATAATCAACACGCTTACCTAAAAGATTCTGGCGGAAACGGCCTTGTTTGCCCTTAAGCATATCCGAAAGGGATTTTAATGGCCGTTTATTAGCGCCATTTACCGCTTTACCATGGCGGCCATTATCCAAAAGCGCATCCACTGCCTCTTGGAGCATGCGCTTCTCATTGCGGATAATAATCTCCGGAGCACTTAATTCCATCAGTTTCTTCAAACGATTATTGCGGTTAATTACCCGGCGATACAAATCATTAAGATCACTGGTCGCAAATCTTCCACCCTCTAAAGGCACTAAGGGGCGTAAATCCGGAGGAATAACCGGCACCAGCTCTAAAATCATCCACTCTGGCTTATTGCCGCTCTTCTTAAAATCCTCAACGATCTTTAAGCTCTTAATTGCCTTACGATTATTCAAAACATCTTTAGATTTCTCTAAATCTTTTCTAAATTTACGGCAAACTACATCTAAATCAAGCTCTTTTAAAAGCTCAGCGATGGCCTCGGCTCCGATCTTGGCTTTAAAATTCGCCCCGTATTTGCTTAAGGCTTCTTGATACTGTTCATCCGTAAGCAGCTCTTTTTTCTTAAGCGGCGTAGTTCCCGGATCCGTAATTACATATTCCTCATAATAGATAATTCTCTCTAGGTCTCTTAATCCGATATCTAAGAGCGCGCTCATTCGTGAAGGCACCGCCTTAAAAAACCAGATATGGGTAACCGGTGTCGCTAAATCAATGTGTCCCATCCGTTCACGCCGGACACTTGAGCGATCAACAGTAACGCCGCAACGGTCGCAGGTTATACCTTTAAATTTTATACCTTTATATTTACCGCAGTTGCACTCCCAATCCCGCACCGGACCAAAAATCTTTTCACAAAACAGTCCATCTTTCTCCGGCTTAAGCGTACGATAATTAATCGTTTCGGCCTTTTTAACATCCCCCTTACTCCAGGATTTAATCACCTGCGGGCTGGCAATCTTAATTGAAATACTATCGAATGAGACAATCTCTTCCATTTTACTGAGTCTCCAATAAATAATGGGCACATTGGAAGCCCGAATTTTGGCCGTATGCAAGGCGCGACGACGAAGGCGTACTCACTGTGGTACGCCGAGGAGAAGCAACGCCGCAGACGGCTAAAAGGCGGGCTTCCCCTTTCAATCTATAATATTCTTGGGCTGGCTGATTTTGGGCTGTGACTGCGTCACTCATCCTTGGCGTAGCACTTTGGCTACGCCTGCGTCTTCGTTCCTTGTCTCGCTCCAAAATCAGTTCAGCCAATGTGCTCATTATTTATCGGAGGCTCAGTAACTATTTTTTCTACTTCAGCAAAAACATCTTCCGGAGTAACTGCCTTCATGCAACGGTTATCTTTACAGCCTACTTTATAACACGGTATCAAACAACCTACGTCTTTTTGTAAAATAATTGCATTGGTAGCTGGATATGGACCGGTAATCTCTCGAGCGGTGGGGCCAAAAATTGCAATTATTTTTTTTGCCCGAACGGCAGAAGCAATATGCAAAGGCCCGGTATCTGCGGTAATAAATAGGCTTACCTTACTTGCTAGAGCACCTAATTGTTTTATATTAAAAACCCCACAGGCAATTAACGGGGCCTCTTTCATTGCCTCTTTAATTTGATTGGCTAATATTAAATCTGAGGAACTTCCGGTAATAATAACTTTGGCATTTATTCTGTCGATTAATTTATCAGCCAATTGCGCCCAATAATCCTTAGGCCAGCGCTTAGGTAGCCAATTCCCTCCGGGGTTAAACGCTACTATAAAATTATCCTGGCTTACGGCATTTTTGATTAAGAATTTCCTGACAACCTCTTCATCTTCAGAAGTAAAAATAAAATCAAGGTACCTATCTTCAACCCGCAGGCCTGCTTTCTCGATTATATCCAGATAATAATCTATGCGATGCAGAGAATCTTTCTTAGGAGGAGTAATTTTTTTGGTCAAAATAAATGCCCGTTTTTTAGTAACATGGCCGATTCTATTGGCAATGCCGGCAAGCCGACAGATAAGTGCGCGGCTAAATGAACGATGCAATAAAAATACGGTATCAAATTGTTTAGCTTTGAGCAAGCTTACAAAATTTAGTTTGGCAAGTACACCCCTATGCCTGTCTTTTTCATCAAAAATAATTATTTCGTCCAAATACGGATTGTCTTTTAATATTGGATAGCAGCGGCTGGGGATTACGCAGGCAAGATAGCTATCCGGATAATTCCTGCGGATATTCCTTATGGTTGCGCTAGAAAATAAAACATCCCCCAACCAATTAACATTAAATATTAATATCCGTTTTGCGTTAATCTCTTTACTCATTTATTAATCTTTTTCCTCTAAGCATTCCTTATAGATCATCTCTGTCCTATCTACCATATCCTCTTTAGAAAAATGTTCCGTAATGAATTTACGCGCATTTATCCCCAAATTACGGCGCATCTGGCTGTCTTTAAGCAATGTAATAATTGCTTCGGCTAAGGCCTCAACTTGAGCCGGGCCGACCAATAAACCGTTAACTTTATCCTGGATTAAAGTTCTTATCCCTCCGACCGCAGAACCCACAACAGCTAAGCCCTGTGCCATTGCCTCCATAAGCGCAAGGCCTAAACCCTCCTGCAATGAAGGCATCACAAAAATATCCATTGCTGAAAGCACATCTTTAGTCCCCCTGGTTTCAGAAATAAATATAACACTGCCCTGAATGCCTAAATCATCAACTTCTTTAGTTAAGGCCATCTTCGTCTTACCCTCTCCGATAATAAGTAATTTTACAGAAGCAAAACTCTTCATAACTATATCTAATGCCCGGATAAGATAAATATGGCCTTTTACGTTAGACAGGCGAGCAATAATACCAACTATAGGTTCATCATTTATCCCCAGTTTTCTACGCATATTGTTTCTTTGCGAAAAATCTCCGAAATTTTTAATATCAATACCGTTATTTATTACGCTTATCCTTCTCTGGTCCAGCTTAAAATCAAAAATTAAATGCTCTCTTACCTCTTGGCTTATAGCAATTATATATTTTCCCCAACACGGAAAAAACCTGCGTGATAATTTTGGTTTAAAAAAACCATGGCAGGTAAAAATATGAGGAATATTACTAGCGCGGCTTAATAAGTTCCCTAATACCTGTGTAGTCCGGCTATTCGAATGAACTAAATTAATATTATCTGTTTTTATCGCTCTTTTTAATTTAAAAAAACTAAAAATAATTTTCGGGCTGATTTCATTTTTTGTCTTTAGCGAAACCGCAATGTGCTTTATTCCCGATGCTGTAAATTTTTCTACTAATTGGCCGCCGCTTGAAGCCAAATAAACATTGTGGCCTTTTTCTTTCAGGCCCGTAGCTAAGGTAAACAGGTAGCTGGATATCCCGCCTACATTAAGATGGTTGGCAATAAAAAGTATATTCATCCGGCACCTTTTCCTGATTCATTTTAAACCCTACGCCTCTAAAAACAACTAAATATAAAGAAGGTACGGAGAGTTCATTTGAGTAATTTTTTAACCGCCGCAAGCACCTCCGAGGGACTTATTTGAATCATGCAACGCTTAGAACGGCATTTAGTCTTATAGCAAGGGCTGCAATTGAGGTTCTTATTAATCACAATATGGTTTTTACCTGGCGGCAGATGCCGACGATAATCAGTCGGGCCGAATAAGGCGATAAAAGGAGTGCCGACGGCAGACGCAATATGTAAAGGCGAAGAATCCGCAGAGATAAACACATTACATTTCTTGATTAAAACCGCTAATTCATTGATACTAGTCTTACCGCATGCATTAATAACTTTGGTATTTTTTAGGGAATTAATAAGCATATTTGCGACAGGGGCATCCTCAACTGTCCCGGTAATAACCACGCGGATATCTTTTAATCCCAATTCTTCGCACAAACAGACTAAAAATTCTAACGGCCAGGTCTTAGTGCTCCATCTTCTAGATGCACTAATATTAATCCCCACGATTTTCTGTATCTGGCTTAACCATTGGGCATTTAAAAGTTCATCCACAGTTTTCAGGTCTTCCGTAGACGGCCAAAGCTCAAGACGATTATCCAACAGGTCAATCCCCAACATCTTTAGAATCCTGAATTGATGCGTTACCGGATCGATTAGCGGCTTCTCATCTCTAATAGTGTGATTAAGCAAAAATGAAAATTTTTTATTATTATAACCATAACGATTAACAGACCAGCTTAAATAAGATAATATATGGCTTGCGCGGCTATTCTGCAGGTCTATAACGATATCAAAATTCTTCTTTCGCAAAACATTACCGATATTCCATAAACCCTTCATTCCTTTATCTTTATTTTTTAATTCACAAACTAACAACTCATCAATATACGGGCTCCTTAGGAGGATATCCTTAGATTCTTGTCCGACTAAAAAACTTATTTTATAATTCTCCCGGGGAAATTTTTCTCGGATTGCCCTTAATGCCGCCGTAGTTAGGATTATATCCCCTAAAGAGCTGAGTTTGATTATCAGGATTTTAAAATTACTTAGAGCGTCGCGATAAACATCTAGGGTATTTTTAACCATTAACTCTAGATTATATTTTTCTTTGACACGAGCGTAAGCGTTCTCGGCTAATTCTTTTGCTAACTCCACATCCTTAAAAATACGCAGTATTGCTTCGGCCATACCTTTAGAATCTGCCGGAGGAACAAGAAGCCCGTTTTTGGCGTCTTCTATAATGTCGATTACCCCTCCGACTTTAGTAGCTACTACCGGAACTCCTGCTGCCTGAGCCTCAACAATCACCCTGCCAAATGCTTCATGAGTTGTTGTAGCCAAAACTACCAGATCCAAATACGCCAATATTCCGGGAATATCCCGTTGCGTACCCAAAAATTCTGTGCAATGCCAGAGCCCGAGCCTACGCACTAAAACCTGTACCTCTTCTTTATATGCTTCCTTAGAAGCAGGGGCATCCCCTATAATCCAAATTTTTAAACGCGGTACAACTCTGGAAATACGCGCCATTGCTTTAATAAAATGCAAATGGCCCTTTAAAGGAGTAATCCTTCCGATAATTCCTACATTAAAAGTTTCTTTTCTCTTTTCTTTAGGATCAAGGTACTTAAATCTCCCTAAATCCACGCTGCGCGGTACAAGTTTAATCCGATCATGCGGAACGGAGAAGTCATCAATCATATGCCTAGCGATCACATTACTTAAAACAATTACCCTTTTAGCCCAACCCATCACCAGGCTAAAAAAGTGTTTTTTGTAATAACCGTGGCAGGTAACAATAAATATTGTCTTGTTCTTACGACAAGCAAAATATGCAATCCAAGCAGGCACCCTTGAACGGACATGCACAATATCAATCTCTTCTTTTTTAATTATTTGTACTAATTCAGGAATTAATTTGTATATGGAAATAATAGATTTTTTGTTTACGGCTAGCGTATAGTGCTTAGCTCCGTCGGCTTCTAATTCTTTTACTAATGAGCCGCCGGCAGAAACAACCACTGATTTATGTCCAAGGCGGACTAAATATTTGGAAAAATCCAAAGTTCCGGTCTCAACCCCTCCCACATTAAGCTCAGGTACTATTTGTAATATTTTCATAATATTTTATTCAACTCCTCGGCAACTTTAAAATTATCTTTTGGGAAATTTACCTTAGGCTTATTCTGCCATAGCTGATTAATACTATTAGCTATCTCATCAATCTGCTTTAAATATATGTACCTTCTATCCTGATAATTCTTTAAAAAACGCAGGTGCTTTTTACTAAGGCCATTATCTTTAAATACTACTACATATTTTTCTGCTGCTACCGCCTCAGAAATCATTGATATACTTTCCGGTGAACTAATTATTATATTGCTTAATCCCAATATGCCACCTGCGACAAAAGAACTATTATTTTCATTAGCAATAACTAATAGCTTGCAACGCGGATAATTAACAAATTCATTCTCAACTTGCTGCTCAATTTCAAGCGGCGTGCGGCGCGAAGTAGAGATTAAAATACTGGCATTTAATTCTTCAGCAGATTTCTTAATTTGCCCGACAAGCCCTATTATTGCATCCCGGCTTATAGAGAAGTTTTTACTATTGCCTCCGATTAATACGCCAATACAAGGATGGAATAAACTCCCCCTTAAAAGGCCGGATTGTTCCAATCTCTTTATTTCCTGATTTAGATAATCCGGTTCTATTAAATTAAGCGCACCCTCAGTTACCACTACATTATCTTTCCTGAACAGCCCCCCGCTTTGGCTAGCGGAAGCCAAACCACTGCCCTCTGGCTGGTCATGTTCAGGAACAATCACCAAATCAAATTTCTCCAAACCATAAGCCGGCCGCATCAAGCAAACTGATTTTGCCTGATTTTCTTTAGCCAAAAGATAATTTACTACACTTATTATCTTCCCTGCGGAAATAATAATATCCGGTTTAAAACTCATCAGGTCCTGCCAGCTTTCGTAGGTTAAGACATAACGCAGGCAGCCGATAGATCTATGGCAAAAATTAAATATAAATTTAAACACCGCCCGGCGAAATTTTACTTCTTTAATAATCAGATTAGTTTTTATGCCACGGGCGGTAAGTTTCTGGTTGATTAATCTGGCTACTCCCTCAGACTGGCGCAGGTGCCCAGTCTTGCCGTCGGAAATAATCAGGACATCCTTTTCTTTGCCATACTTCCATATCTTATAGGTCCAAAGATATTCATGCGGATACCGGCGAATATAATTTTCATAAATATTAATTAACCTCTGTAAATTTTCCCTCAAGTCATTCTCAGGATTTTGGCTTCTGGTTACCGTATAAACTTGGTTCAAAATTACTTTAGTAAATGGCCCCTTAGTGCGTGTATAAAAAACAGGGATTATTGAACAGTCATATTTTAAAGCTAGCTTGACAGCACCTACAGACATCGAAGCTTCTTTACCGAAGAATTTAACAATCTGGCCTGCCTTACCTCCCTGATCCACAGTCATACCGATTGCTTGATTGCTCTTAAGTACTTCAATTAACTGCCGGACCCCAGTCTGCTTATGAATAATTTTTGCTCCCTGCTTAAGCCGGTAAGAATTAAGTAATGCATTTAATCTGACAAAGCCCTGGTCACGCACAAACAAAACGAAAGGAAAACCCAGATTTGCACAGATAATATTAGAAAGCTCCCAATTACCCTCATGCACAGCCAAAAAAATTACCCCCTTGCCCCTTTTAAAAGCTGCATCAATATTATCTTTATTTTCAATATCGATGTATTTTTCAAGATACTGTTTATTTATCCGCCCGATAAAAGAGATTTCAATAAGGTTTTGGCCAAATGATTGATAAGCAAGGCGTATAATTTTTTTGCATTTGTGGCAATTAAATCCTTCTCTTAAAGCATACCTGATATTTGCATAAGCAATAAGACGATGCTTCTTATCGAATAAGGAAATAAGATCCCCCAGCCTTCTGCCTAAAAAAAGGCTAAAATTTAAAGGCAAAAAGGCCGTAAAGAAACTTACTGACCTAAAAAGAATACAACTTAAGTAATCTGCGATCAAATTCTGCTTCATTTTTAATTATTTTTAATTTTATATTCAAAACTAATATATCAAGGCCTTTTATTTTTAACTCCCTGATTTTTACAGCGTCTTTCTGCGTAGTGATAATTACTTCCAAATTTTTCTGCCCTGCCTCGTTAAGAATTTTATAGATATCCTCATGGACATAATCATGATGGTCCTGGAACCTAATCGATCGGGCGAGATTAACCCCTAAAACGCTGACGCTATTTTCAAATCCTGCGGGATTGCCAATACCAGAAAATATCATAGCAGGCTTACCTTTGAAAAGTTCTAGACTTAAAAGTTCATCAGGATTATATATGCGGCTAAACCCTACAGGCTGGTGCGTTGACTCAACAATTAATGCCCTGGAATTTATACGTTTTAATTTAACAATTAAATCACCTATATCTTGGCCAAAATCGCTTTGAGTCAAGACAAAAACATCTGCACGCTTTAAAGAGCCTATCGGCTCTCTCAAAAAACCTGCCGGGAGCATGCGGTAATTACCAAAAGGATCGCTTGCATCAATAGTTATTATCTCCAGATCTTTAGATATCCGCCATTGCTGCATTCCATCATCCAGTATCAATGTATCTACCGCATAATCCTTGATTGCCTTAAATGCCGAATTTATCCTGTTCTTATCAACTATTACGTGTGCAAATGGCAGTTTCTTTTCTAACATTGCCGGCTCATCGCCTATTGCCTGCGCACCTTTACGTCTTAAATCCCTTTTATATCCTCGGCTCAATATCGCAATTTTTTTTTCTTGCAAATTTAACTTATTAGCCAGATACTCAACAAAAGTGGTCTTGCCTGTGCCACCCAAAGTAATATTGCCTACGCTGATTACTTTTGCAGCAAATCGCACAGGCCTTATTCTATAAAAACCTGCCAGAATAATTACGATTAGTCCATAAACAAGAGAGAGCACAAATAAGAAACTTCTCAAAAAAACAGCTAGCGGGCCTCTTATTTTACCGGTAACCAGATTATAAAGGTTATCTCTCGACAAAAACATAGTATAAGCTTAAATTACTTTAAGCAGCATTAAAGACCCAATTAAAATAAACAAAGACGCACCGGCATAACGAATTAATTCCGGCCTGATGAATTTTGCCATAAGCGCCCCTAAAAAAACCGAAATTACCGTAACAACTATATAGGCGCCGACTGAACCCAGCCAAACAGAGAAAGGTTTATTAGTTTTAGCCGCCATACCAATCCCCACCAGCTGCGTCTTATCCGCTAATTCAGCAAAAAATACCGCTCCAAAGGTAGCAACAATAACCTTCCAGTCCATCCTATTCTCCTCTCTAAAATATGAATACTTTAATAAAATATGATATCACACAAGGCGTGTCTGGGCAAATGATTTTAAGACTAAAAACTTAAGAATTGCAATGAGATACGGAATTATTCACTTAGCTCGCAGTGCTTAGCTCATAGCCCGTAGAAAACAAACAACGCCACCCATAAGCTATGAGCTACGACCTAAAAACTAAAGATGGAATATCAATCCGAAGGTATAAAGGAAAGGTTGCGTTCGATAAATTCTATTAATTTTTGCTGGTTATCCGTAGATATATTAGTAAACTCCACCCCGATCCCCGGATACTCATGCGGCTGTATTGCTTTATCCGGAATCCAGACTACGCGCGCCGCAAAAACAAGCTCCTCCTGTTTTGGGGCAAGCTTCATTATAAGCATCACTTCATCGCCGAGCTTAAATTTATTGCAGCCGAATATAAAAGCACCCACAGCGCTTAGGTTAAGTATATCAAGTTTCAGGCATACAGGAGAGTCATCCCTTTTAGTTTTCAGTTCTATCTTCAAATCAATGGGCAGGCGCTTGAACCTGCGGCGCAGCTGCATCCTTTTAATTTTCTCGATAATTTTATCTTCCTTGAAACTATTTAACGCTAAATCTTCGGAAGCATAAACCTCAATTACCCTGTCCATGCCGGAGACCGCTAATGCGCTCTTAAGCTGCGCCGGGATACTACTAAATTTTACCCTGCCCTGATGATTAATCACTTCTTTATAAGCGATAGCAACTACTGAAATACCCATATAATCTATTTGCTCGATGTCTTCTAAATTACAAAGAATGTCTACATAGCCGTCACGCACACATTGGCCGATTACTTCCACCAGATTAGCCGAATCCACATCTATGCGGCCGCTTAAATCCAAAATGACAATATTACCCGCTTGCCTTATTTTTATGCCTAGCATATCAATGCTTTCGGTTTATTCTACAAAAACGTTAAACTCTTCTCTTTTTTGGGCGGGGAGATTCTTTTCCCATGGCCGCCTATACTCTAAAACAATAATAGCTTTGCCATTTTTAAGGGTTTTAAAAATCCAATTCTCTGTTCCCCCAGAACCAACTAATTTCCCTGAATTAGCAATATATTCTTTTTTTATAAACTCAAGAACCATTTTATCCGATATCTTAATTAGCTGCCAGCTAAATCCGGTTGCAGGATTAGTTTCCAGCGGTATGGTAATAATTTTACCGCTTGGCACACGCATTGCTTTGAATCTTCGGGAAAAATCTTGCTGCGCAAAGGCACAAACATTCAAACCCAAAAATAAAATAACAATAGCTAATCTTAAAACAAAACTTTTCATGCCTACTTTATTAGCAACCCTAATATGCAGCTTAAAGATGTCCCTAAGCTTATTAAAATAGTTTTCATGCACATATTTTCCAGCTTCTGCATGTCATTATATGCGCCTTTTAACATCTGACTGGCTGATATTATTGCCATAATTAATACCGGAAGGTAAATTATCCCACCAATAAAAGGTAATCCATTAATTAACAACAGAGAAAATGTAACGGCGCCGAATATAACAAGCCAAGCATAAAGAAAGGCGCCTTTTTCTTTGCCTATACGTACCAATAAATTCTCTTTATTCACAAGTTTATCCGCCGGATAGTCGGGATACTCATTAATTAATATGATATTCACCACTGCACAACTAATAGGCAGAGAAACCAGGGTAGCCAGAATATTAAAACGCGATGCTTGGATATAAAATCCTACGTTTACAGCTAGCCAACCAAAAGCAT
This sequence comes from uncultured Planctomycetales bacterium, assembly GCA_964582765.1. Taxonomy (GTDB): domain Bacteria; phylum Omnitrophota; class Gorgyraeia; order Gygaellales; family Profunditerraquicolaceae; genus UBA6249. Next base: position 10,695 of record CAZOSW010000012.1, read on the forward strand.
AAGCAATAAGAAGCTCGCCCCAACCCCTGCTTACCCAGCGTAAAGGCGGTTTAGAATAAAAAAGTCCGCAGATTATTCCTGAAACTCCTAACAATAAAGTCCATTTTCCGGTTTTAAAATAAAACTGCAACATGCATCCTATTGCTAAAGCCAAAAAAATAACCGCCCCGATTAGGATTTTTACGTTTCTTTGCGGAATACGGTTTTCTACTAGTACCTGGCTGCCTCCGGTAAAGAAATTTTTCTCTAAGGTTATACTTAAACGGTCTTCTTCGATATCATAGACCTCTCCGCTGTAATGCGAGACTAGTTGCACCAGTATAGATCCGCAAAGCCCAAATAGAAAAACCGGGAAGTCAAAATTTCCTGTAATGCGGCTAGCAAGGAATGCGCCCAAAATATACGGCAGGATCATCACGCTTAAGAATGGGATACGAGAAAGTAATAACCAATATTTTAATATCATAAGTTTAGCCCACCTGTTTACGGTTACTCCTGCGTATAGCTTTAACCATACGGTCGTAGGCAGCTTTAGGAGTTTTGCCTTCGGTAAGATGCTCAAAACAAACAGCTGCAAACCCGGACCGGTTCTTAATCTTAAAAATTCTTACTTTTAAATGGCCGATCTTCTCTAGCATCTAAATCAAACGCGATATCTTAATTATTTTGTATTTTAAAATCCCAGCGGGTATTTTTATTTCTACAACTTCATTCTCCTTATGCCCTAATAACCCCTGGCCTACCGGCGAGTTTATTGAAATCTTGCCCTGATTATAATCAGCCTCTAATTCTGAAACTAAGGTATATTCCAGCTCCTCATCAGTATCCATATCCATTAATTTTACTGTTGCCCCAATTAAAACTTCATCACTGGGTATGTTCTTATCGAGTATCCGCACCCGCGCCAGCTTATCCTCTAGCTCCACAATCACTTTTTCATTGTGGCCTTGAGCATCTTTGGCTGCGTCATACTCGGCATTTTCGCTGATATCCCCATGCGAACGGGCCTCACCTACCGCTTTTGAAAGCTGGCGGCGTTTAACTGTTTTTAAATATTCCAGCTCGCCCACCAATTTTTCATAGCCCTCCTGAGTTAGATAAATTTCACCCGACATATCTGCACCTCTTAAATTAAACTTAACTGCCGTATAACTTGAATATTTCTAATGGTTGCGCCTCTATTCTTAAGAATTAACTCATAAGAACGCTGGGCTAGTTCTTTAGCTAACAGATCGCACTTAAGGATTTCCTTTATCTTATCAATTAGCCCATCGCAATCAGAGACCATAAGAGCAGCTTTATTTTTCAGGAATAATTCGCTAATGTCACGGAAATTAAACATATGCGGCCCGAAAATTACCGGTTTCCTCAAGCTAGCCGGCTCAAGAATATTGTGCCCGCCTGTCTTAACAAGGCTACCACCGATAAAAACGATATCTGCAGCAGAATAATAATTAAACAGCTCTCCGATTATATCAAGTATAAACACAGGCCTATTGATACAAGTTGGGCACAAACGGGGTATAGTTGAAATAAAAACCGGTATAAAACCATTGCGCTGCCCTAATCTACCGACTTCATTACTACGCTCCGGATGCCTAGGCGCAATAAGAAGTTTTAATTTAGGCAATGTGGTTAAAAGCACCTTATAGGCCTCAAAAATTATCTCCTCCTCTTCCGGATGGGTACTGCCACAAACCAATAATTTATCGTCAATGGCTAGCCAAAGCTTCTGTCGATAGCTAAAAGCATTTACCCCTGAAGCATCCTCTAAATTAATATCAAATTTCATGTTGCCTGTAACCTGAATCTTATCTCTATCTACGCCTAAATCCTGCAAACGCAAGCCGTCAATATCTGATTGCACGCAAAATTTCATAACTTTTTTTAAAATTGGCCTGATAAAAAATTTTATCGCACGATAACCATTATAAGAACTATCTGAGATCCTGCCGTTTACCGTAATTATAGGAACTTTCTGTTTATAAAGACAGGCTATCAAATTTGGCCATATTTCTGTTTCAGCAATAATAAACATACATGGATTGATTCTTTTAAGTACATTCCGGGCGATAAAACTAAAATCCAGGGGCAAATAGGTCAGAAAATCACCTTCATTTACCAGGGTTTTGGCGATTTTGTTTCCTGTGGCAGTTACGGTAGAAATAACTAATTTTTTCTGCGGATAAATTTTTCTTAAATTCATAACTAGCCCTTTTATCGCAACAGCCTCTCCCACGCTTACGGCATGAATCCAAATAGGCCGATCCAAATTCAAATTATCCGGTAAGAATCCAAGCCGCCGGCTAAATCCGTGATGGAATTTTCCGCGCAACAAATATAGCGGAAGATAAATTAACGCAAAAATAAAAAATATCAGATTATAAATTATAAACATTTTCCCTTTAAATTACGGGTCAATAGGCTATGGTCAATTGTCGATAAAATCTGGGTTTTATCGACCTTCGTCTATGAACTATCGGCTTTGCTTACGAACAATAAATTAATAATTACAATCCACATCAAGCGTGCGGATGCGCCTTATCATAAACACTTTTTAATTTCTCGGTAGTTAAATGCGTGTAAATTTGCGTTGTGGATAAATTTACATGGCCCAGGAGCTCTTGCACTGTGCGCAGATCCGCCCCGCGATTTAATAGATGTGTAGCGAAAGAATGGCGAAAGGTGTGCGCAGAAACTCCCGGCTTAGTGCCGGCTGCTTTTAGGTATTTTACTAAAAGGAAACGCACTCCGCGGGTAGTAATACGCCTGCTATAATTATTTAAAAATACGGCGACTGTCTGTTTTTTCCGTTTATCCAAATACTTCTTAATCGCACTTAACGCTGTTTCACCGACAGGAACAATCCTTTCCTTTTTACCTTTACCTCTGACCTTAATTATACCGCTGATAAAATCAATATCTTCAAGATTTAACCCCACTAACTCTGAAATACGTAAACCGCTAGAATAAAATGTTTCTAAAATGGAACGGTCACGTAAGCCTAAAAGGTCTTTTTCATTCTTACCATAAGCTGATTCAATAAGCTTAGAAACTTCATCCTCCGACATAAATGAAGGCAAGTGCTTTTCTAGTTTCGGGCTAGAAAGCATAAGAATGGGATTAGTTTTAATATATCCTTCGCGCGTAAGGAATCTAAAAAAACTACGTAATACCGAAAGTTTACGCCCAACGGTCCGAGCCCCTAAATTTTTCTCTCTTAAAACCGCCAAATATTTTCTAAGCATCAGATAATCAATTTTTTCTAAGCTAGTCCCGGAGATAAATTTATTAAACCCGCCAAGATCAATTTTATAATTTGTAATAGTATGGATGGAATAATTCTTCTCAATTTCCAGATAACGCACAAACTTCTCTATATATTTTTCCATATAAGTTTACTCTTTCCTCTGCTCCTCTTTATCCTCGGGTAAACTGCGCGAGGTAAACGTACATTTGGGAAAATTCGAACAACCGAAAAAGACTCCGCGCCTGGAGTGCCGCTCAATCAACTCTCCCCCGCAATTTTCATTCGGGCACTTCACCCCTGAAGTAATCGATTTTGAATTTTTGCACTGCGGAAAATCTGAGCAACTCAGGAATTTACCGCGCCTGCCCCACTTGACAATCATCGGCTTGCCGCATTTATCGCAAACTTGATCCGTAGTTATAACTTCCTTAACAATATTTGCCTGAGCAAAATCAAGGCTCTCCTTAAAGGGCGCGTAAAAATCCTCCAAAACCTTTTGCCGGCTAAGTGAGCCTTCTTCAATCCCATCCAGCTCCTCTTCCATAAATGCAGTAAACTTAGGATCAAGAATTTTGGGGAAATATTCAACCAGCATATCATTTACCTTAAAGCCTAGCTCCGTAGGATTAAGGTATCCTTTGATCCTGCGCACATAATCGCGCATGATTATTGTATAAATAATCGGCGCGTAAGTTGATGGCCGGCCAATACCCTCTTCCTCCAGCGCCTTAATTAAAGAACTATCTGAATACCTCGGCGGAGGCTTAGTAAAATGCTGGGAAGGAGTAAGAGCATTTAAACCTAAAATTTCTTCCGCCTCAAGCGGAGGAATAACATTTTTTGCTTTTGCTTTTTCTTCATCATCCTCGTCTTTATTATAAACAGCTAAAAAACCTTCAAAAATTAAATGGCTGCCGTTGGCAATAAATATATATTTATCCGCCGTAATATCCACAGCAGTAGCTAAATATTCCGCCGGCTTCATCTGGCTGGCTAAGAAACGGTTATAAATAAGTTCGTAAAGCCGTATCTGGTCATGATTAAGAAAATCTTTTAAACTTTCGGGAGCCCTACCCACATAACTTGGCCGAATAGCCTCATGGGCTTCCTGCGCGGATTTCTTTGCTTTAAAAATATTCGGTTTCTCCGGAAGAAAATCACGGCCAAAACTTCTGCCGATATATTCACGCGCTTCACTAATTGCCTCGGCTGCAACATTCGGAGAATCCGTACGCATATAAGTAATTAGACCTACAGGATTATCCTCGCCAATGTCTATTCCTTCATAAAGCTGCTGCGCAATTAACATGGTTTTTGAAGCATTAAACCTAAGTTTATTAAACGCCTCCTGCTGCATAGTGCTGGTAATAAATGGCGGCGAGGCATAACGCTTCTTCTCTGTTTTTCTAACCTCCAAAACCTTGAACTCTTTATCCTTTAGCTGATCGCAAATACTTTGTGCATCGCCTTGATTACTAATCTCTGCTTTTTTGCCATCAATTTTATCAAGTTTTGCGTCAAACTTACTTTCACCCGAAATTTTAGGCTTAAATAACTCCGCAACAATCTCCCAGTATTCGCTAGCAACAAATTTTTGAATCAGGCGCTCCCTCTCTACAATTAATCTTAACCCCACGGATTGCACTCGGCCCGCGCTAAGGCCTCGGGCAAGTTTTTTCCACAATAAAGGGCTTAAAAAATACCCCACAATACGGTCTAATATTCGCCGGCCGATTTGCGCTTCAATCATTTTATTATCAAACTGGCGTGCGCTTTTAAAAGCCTCGCCTACTGCATTCGGAGTAATCTCATGAAAGCTTACACGCAATACATCTTTAGCCTTAAAAAGTTTTTCTTTTATCTGCCAACCAATTGCCTCTCCTTCCCGGTCAGGGTCAGTAGCAATATATATTTTTTCTTTGGCCTTAGCTTCCTTTCTTAACTGGGCTAATAATTTTTTCTTGGCTGGAATAACTACATATTCCGGTTTAAATTTATTTTCTATATCTACCCCTAATTTCTTTGCAGGCAGGTCAATAAGATGCCCCATAGATGAAACTACGGTGAAATCTTTGCCTAAAATTTTACTTATGGTTTTAGCTTTAGTCGGTGATTCAACAATTACTAGATTCTTACTCATTTACTGAACCTCCAATAATCCTCATAAACTGTTTACCCGGCAATTCTTTAATTAATTTTTTAAACTGTAATTTTAAAATTAAACTTAAAACTTGGCTGCTAGATAAAGAAGTCTTCTCGATCAATTCATCTATCGCAACTGCCTGCTGTCCTATGCAGTCATAAAGCATACCCTCATCTTTTCCGCATGCAGCTGCCTGTTTATTTACTAAATTTTCCTGTTTTTTTGTTTCGCTTTTAATTAGATTCATTTCCTCTAATATATCCTGGCAACAGGTAACTAACTTCGCACCTTGCTTTAGAAGGGCATTTGCCCCTGTTGAGCCATTCGAATCAATTCTCCCCGGTAAAGCAAAAACTTCTCTTCCCTGTTCTAAAGCAAAATCCGCAGTAATCAATGCCCCGCTATTCCTGGCTGCTTCGGTAATTAAAATCCCCGAACTTAAACCGCTGATTAAACGGTTACGCCGCGGAAAATTATGCGGCAATGGTTCTGTTTCCATGGGAAATTCCGAAATAACTGCTCCGGATAAAGAAATCTTCTTGGCCAAATCCTCATTCTCCGGCGGATAAATATGGCTAAAGCCGCTGCCCATCACCGCGATAGTGCGGCCGCCTACTTTTAGAGCGCCGCGATGAGCGCAGGTATCCACGCCCCGAGCCATTCCTGAAACTATAGTTATTCCTTGAATGGATAATTCAGCTGCAAATTTTTCCGCGCTGCTTAAGCCATAAAACGAAGCACGGCGTGAACCTACAATCCCAATAGCCAGGTCATCATCTGCGGTTATATCACCTAAAACATAGAGTACAATCGGAAAACCCGGTATTTCCTTTAAGGCTGGCGGATAATTTTTATCAAAAAAAGTAATAATTTTTAAATTCGATTTTCTCGCCAAAGTTAAATCTCGTTCCAGCCGCTTTACATCAAAGGAAGCGATGCTTTCTCCTAATTTCTCCCCTAATACCGCAGACAGGTCCTTCCGACTCGCTTTAAATATAGCCTCCGGCTTCTGAAAATATTTAAGTAAATTTTCAAGGCGCACGCTTCCAATCTGCGGAATAAGATTTAAACTTAACAAAGCTTCCAGCGTATTCATTTCTTCGTTTTTAGTATTTTGGAAATCCTGGCGACTACTTGTTTAATTGACAAGCGAGAAGTATTGATTATTAGATCGGCTTGCATATAGTAAGGCTGGCGTTTTTTTAGTAAAAGCTCGATGCGATTTTGTGGTTCTGCCACATTTAAAAGCGGCCGGAGCGTACTTGTTGAAACTCTTTTTAAAATTTCTTTACTTGTTGCGCTTAAGCAAATTAAGGCCCCGGTTTTTTTCATTAACTTAATATTATCTTTATCTAAAACTATCCCGCCGCCGCAAGCTACTACAAGTTTCTTTTGAGTAGAAACTTGTTTTAAAATCTTTTTTTCAATTTTACGGAAATACGGTTCGCCATCCTTGGTAAAAATATCCACAATCCTGCACTGTTCTTTAAGTTCAATCAATTCATCCAGGTCAACAAAATTCCAGCCTTTCTGTTTAGCCAATTGACGGCCAACAGAAGTTTTCCCGGTCCCCATAAATCCTACTAAATAAATATTCATTTTTATATTGGGGACGCCTGCCTGCCGCTAGGCAGGTTTCTATTCTTACGCCTGACGGCAGCCATACGTCCCCAATTCTTTTAGCTACCCTGATATGCTTCCAAGACAGCTTCACTTAATTGCTGCTTTAGCTCTTTTGTCTGCGGATAAACGGTATCATACCATTTCCCATCTTTACCCTGATGGCGCGGCATGCTCACAAACAACCCTTTTCCGCCGTTTACCACGCTAAAACCCTTAATCACAACCCCCGAAAATGAAACATCCGCAAAAGCCTTAAGCTTAGAATCGGTATCCAGCTTATAAATGCGGCTGACGCTTATTGTATTTTCTTCCACCTCAATCACCCCCTTCTCAAATGAAATTCGGGCAAACAACTTATGTCGCCCTTGCTCCATAAGTTTCGCCTCACTTCAATAGACGAAGGGAATAAATTTTTCTAACAAATATTCTTTCGCTCAAAAGCCGCTTTCAATATATATTTCATGATGGGTTATATCTTTACCCACCTGGCTATAATCCAGCTCATCTATTATTTTTTCGAATGACTTGGTTGTGCCACTGGTTAAACCATTGACAACGAATATTGTATTGGAAATTGCCGTATTTTTAACGAAAAGCAGAATGCGCCCGGCAATAGTAGCATAATTCTTGCCCCCAAGGTTAGTAATCTCTCCTGTTACGATTAAACTGTTAGAGGATTTATCTTTTTTTATTTTTACATTATGGAAATTAAAATTAAGCATGAGCTATCCTTTTTAGATAAATTTTATACGATTCTTTAATATCAACTAAAGAATCTGCGCCAAATTTTTCTAGGAAAGCTTCTGCTAAAACAAAAGCAGCCGCTGACTCCGCCACAACCCCCGCGGATTCAACTACGCAAATATCGCTCCGTTCAACTGCTGCCTTAGCCGGCCTTTTAGTATTAATATTAATTGAATCCAGCGGATTCATTAGTGTCGAAATCGGTTTCATACAGGCGCGCAAAATGATTTCATTACCGTTAGAGATCCCTCCTTCTATTCCGCCGGCATTGTTAGTCAGGCGAAAATATCCCTGCTTGCCAATAGGCAGGCTCTTTCTCTTATTATAATAAATCGCATCATGAACTTCAGAACCGAAACTAACAGCATATCCGCAACCTAAACCAACCTCAAAAGACTTGATTCCTGGGATAGAAATAATTGCTGCGGCCAGCCGGCTATCAAGCCTACGGTCAGCCTGCACATAGCTTCCCAGCCCTACCGGCACATTTTTAGCAATTACTTCAAAAATCCCACCGACCGTATCTTTGTTCTTAACCGCCTCGGTTATTTTCGCAGTTATCCCCTGTTTTGTCGACTCGCCGCCAACAGATAATACCCTACTTGTAATAATAATCCCAAATTCATCGAGCAACCTTCTGCATAAAGCCCCTATACCGACAGTTGCGACAGTGCTGCGCGCAGAAGCCCTCTCTAAAACCTCCCTAATATCAGTAAAACCATATTTTAATAAACCGGCTAGATCCGCATGGCCCGGACGAGCAGCCAAAACCTTATGTAACTTTTCAATGCTGGCATCTTTATTTTTAATTAATAAAGTAAGAGGGCTTCCCAGGGTACGATTATTTTTTAAACCGGAGGTAATTTCTGCCCGGTCACGCTCAATCTGCATGCGTTTACCTCTGCCAAATCCGGACTGCCTACGTTTTAATTCTTTATTTATAGCTGCTAAATCTATCCTTAGCCCGGCCGGAAGGCCCTCTAAAATAGCAACCATACCTTTTCCATGTGATTCACCTGCAGTTAAGCACCTCAACATAACAACCTCCTTGCCCACAAGGGCAGACCCGCGCAATACCTTATAAGTGCGGGGTGTTGCCCACAAGGGCAGACCCGCGTAATTGCACTACTTAGCGCACACCGACGCAATTCCTATTAGCGTCGGGTGACCATCAGCGCAGGATGTTTCTATTTCCAAAGCCCGCGTTTATTTTGGCGAGCTAACTGATATAATTTCAAAAATAAATCCGCATATTTTACATTCGGCGCATAGGTCAAAAGCGATGCATATCCTTGCGCTACAATTTCCGCATTTACAAACGTCCCGTCCTCTAAATAAACATAGGCCAGGATTCTTTTGTATTTGTCATATCTTTCCACGTCAAACTCTAATCTTACGCGCTTGCCTTCAACAAGTTTTTTTGTAAATTCATAGGCCTGCATCCCCATCTGTTTAATTACTGCGGCATCAGTACCAGAACGTTGCACATCACGGGTAAGCTTATAAGATTCATGTATCTCAGGCGTGTCAATACCGATCAGGCGCACACGTTCGCTGTTTTCTAAAACAAGGGTATCGCCGTCTACAGCCCTGGTCACTAAAACATTACTATAATCAAAGCTTTTTCCAAAAGGTATCTGCCATTTAACCTCTTCTTTAGAATGGAAACGCGGATCAAGATCGCCACAAAAAAGATAGCCTGTTAGGGCTAATAATCCGATGAATAATATTATGATTACTTTATACATTTTTTCTCCTTTTAGTTCTTAGCTCTTAGCTCATAGGTGGTAGAAAACCCCTTCAATGCTACCTATGACCTAAGAGCCAAAAGCTAGCAGCTAAACTACAATTGGCCGCTAACCATTTGTGCTAAAACTATAACATCTTCGATACAAAAAATATTTTTTATGCTTGCGTCAAAGTATATATTGGCATCAGGGGCGAATTCCGCATCCTCTTTCCATAGCTTAATCAGTACCGGGACATTCTCGAAAGCTTCAATAATAATACTGACATCTGCGCCTCCTGAGAGCTCCCCTGGCAGCCTGATTAAAACATCCTTAATCGCATCCGGATTTCTACCATACTTACGGATTAACGGCTCAATTGAACGCTTATGATAAGCATCATAATAACCCTCAATTCCCGAAAACTCCCTAAAGGTCAGCCAGAGGCCGCTTTGCGCAGGCAATCCCTTTAACTTCTGCACCAAATAATGCAAGCTCAGGATAGATAGTAAATCCTTTGCTGCTGTGTTAGATGACAAAGAAATAATGCGCCGGGAATCGATATCTACGCTATATTCATCACCCATGAATTTTACTGATAAATTCTTGGGCGCCTTTTGGTTAACTAAATCCTCCCAAGCCTTCTTAAGGGCAATTTCATATCCCATTTTGTTATTATATTATTATTAACCAGATAAATCAATTATTTAGTTGTTAGCTCTTAGTTCATAGCTCATAGGTGGCGTTATAAGGAGTTTCCAGGAGCTATGAACTAACAGCTAAACACTAAATGATAATTATTGCGATTAGGAGATTTTCCCTTATAATAGAAATTATGATTTACGACCGCTTTCAACAGGAAGCAATAGACTATATAAACGGCGGACATTCGGTAGTTGTCTCCGCCCCCACCGGCGCCGGGAAAACAGCTATCGCCGAATACATTATCAGTAATGCTATCAGTAATAATTTAGGCGTAATCTACACTGCCCCGATTAAGGCATTATCCAATCAAAAGTTCCGCGACTTTAAAGGCCAATTCCAAGACAATATCGGAATACTGACCGGCGATGTTTCTATTAATCCAGAGGCCCCGGTTTTAATCATGACTACCGAAATCTTCCGTAATAAAATTTTCGACCAGCCAGAGAGCCTGGATAAATACTCCTGGATTATCTTTGATGAAATTCATTACATTGATAATCCTGAACGCGGGACAGTCTGGGAGGAATCACTTATCTTTCTGCCTAAGCACATGAAACTGCTGGGGCTATCCGCCACAATCCCTAACATTAAACAATTTGCCGCTTGGATTGAATCAATCCATAATAAAAGCGTTAAAATAGTTATTGAAGAGAAGCGTCCTGTACCGCTACACTTTCTCTTTCAGTACCAAAATGAAATCACCGATAAAATAGAACATCTTAAACGCATACGAACAAGTAAATACAACAGGTTAAATTCTCTGATTGACTATCTCAATAGTAACGACGGGCTTCCGGCAATTTATTTTGTTTTTTCCCGCAAACGCGCAGAAGAACTTGCCCAGGAATTATACGGATTCAAATTCTTAAGCGCTAAAGAAAGCCGCGCAATCACTCAGATGTATGAAGATTTGCTGGAGAGGTTTAACTTAAAAAATGAAGAATCGGCGCAAATCCTTTATCCCCTGGTGCAGCGGGGCATTGCTTATCATCATGCAGGCATGCTACCTACCTTAAAAGAAGTTATCGAGAGGCTTTTTACCAGCCGCCTGCTTAAGGTTATTTTTACTACCGAAACATTCGCCTTGGGGATTAATATGCCCAGCCGTTCGGTTGCCTTTGACGGTCTACGTAAATTTTACGGCACCTATGTCCGTAATTTAAAAACACGTGATTTTTATCAGATGGCCGGCCGCGCGGGAAGACGCGGCATAGATAAAGAAGGATTTGTTTATACGCGGGTTAATCCGCAAAGGATAAATTTTGAAGAAGTGCGCAGGATAATTTTTGGCAAACCCGAAGAAGTAAAAAGCCAGCTTAATACCTCTTATGCAACTATTCTTAATCTTTATGAAAAATATAAGGAAGATTTATTTCAGATTTATCCGCTTTCTCTGCATTATTATCAGTCGCGAAAAAACGAGCAAAAACAAGCCTTAAACCTCCTGGATGCAAAATTAAGGCTGCTTAAAGAGTTAGGCTATATTCACGACGGCGTGCTTACAGATAAAGGCAAATTTGCTAAAACTATTTACGGCTATGAATTAGTCCTTTCTGAATTATATGAAGAGAACATACTTGAACAATTGGATGAATTTGGCTTAGGCGTAATCGCTGCCTCGGTTGTTTTTGAGCCTCGCAAAAATCAACGCATGCCTGCGGGAATCTCAAAATCCAGCCACTCGATTAAAAGAACCTGCGAAGAGGCCTACGATAAAATAAAAAATAAAGAACGCCGCTATAAAATCTACCCCTTTAGCAAACTGCCATATTTTCATCTATGCTCCTGCATAGAAGCCTGGCTGCGCGGGACAAGCTTTGATAAAACCTTGCGATTTACGGATTGTGATGAAGGTGAAGTAGTGCGGTATTTTAGAATGAGCGTACAGGTCCTAAGAGAAATCTCAAGCGCCCCTGTTGCTTCCTACCTGCTTAAGGATAAAATCAAAGAAACCATCCGCGTAATTAACCGCGATATTATCGACGCCGAGAAACAGCTGCGCGAAGGCTAAATTAATAGGGTCAGGCACTGAGCTAATCGCAAGGGTGTCCCCAAGGGGACACCCTTAGCTTTGGGTTAGTGTCTGACCCTACTTTGTTTTAAGGTAATCCTCGAGGATCTTTTTGTGGTCAAAAGCGAACTCCATTTTATCGATCTGGCTTAATTTAATAACTTTTAAGCCCGCGGCATCATCTCCTGCCATGGGAGTCCCTTTTGCTTTTGCGATAAAAACCGTACCGATGGTATGAAAACGGGGATCGCGCTGGGGATCAGAATAAGTATGAAATTGTTTAACTTGAATTAAATCAAGGCCGGTCTCTTCTTTAGCCTCCCTAGTTACTGCATCCTCAAGGCTCTCGCCGTAATCCACAAACCCTCCGGGCAAAGCCCAGCCAAAAGGAGGATTACTGCGTTCAATGATTACAATCCCTTCGGGTAATTCGATAATCACATCTACCGTAACAAAAGGGCCGCCGGATAATTTCGTAGTCACATATTCCAGATAGCCTAATACGCCTTTTTTAAAAACCTCAAATGCCTCCCGGTTATTTAAACAAAAGGTGATTTCCGTTAGCGTTGTATTTTTCTTACGTAAATGCCTTAAAACCTCCTGAGCCATGATCTTGGCCGAGGCCAATAACGCAAAGCCTCCGGTGCCACAGCCTAAGGCCGGAAAAATAATGGAATTAATCTTTAATCTAACGGCTAAATCCAGAGAATTTCTGCAAGAAGTGCGTATTTTTACTTCATCGGTCTTAAAATCCATGCCCATTGTCGCTGCATGAATCACATATTTTGCTGCCAATTCCCCTGCCCCGGTTGCAATTGCAGCACCTATCTCAATCGGCCCTTTTTTTACCGCCTCCTTCTCAATAACCTGCCCGCCCTTTTTCCTAATTACCCCGGCAACCCCTCCGCCCATCACTAATTTATTATTAGCGGCATTAACAATTGCATCTGCCTGTAGCTCAGTAATATCGCCCATCATAATCTTAATTTCAGTATTTTTTATCTTCATCTTTAATCTACCACCTAAAAGGCTGAAAATGCTGGAGTGAACTCAACATGCCCTTTAGCCTAATAATTAAAATCATATTTGAATACTCATCAGTCCAGGCCCGGATAAACCCTCTTTTTCCAAGAGTATGCTTAGCCCACCCCAATTCATTTACCAGCAGGTTAAAAGTATTGATATCCCAACTCATAGCAAACCAGGTTGTAGCGAAAAGCTCTTGGCTGGAGTCATCAGAATTTCGTTTAGCATTTGCATAAGCATCCAGATAATTAGCATTGCTCAATAAAACCGGAACAAAATCAAGATAGCGGTTAGAGACGTGAAACAATATCATCCCTTTGTCAGTTAAATGCTTCCGGTACTCATTGATTGCCTCAGTGGTTAAAAGATGCACGGGAATAGCATCCCCGCTAAAAGCATCTACTATCAAAAGGTCATACCTTTTAGCCGGCATTTTTTTTATTGTAATCCTGGCGTCTCCATAAATAATATTGACCTTGGCTTTAGTATGTTTAACAAAAGTAAACAAATTCTTCGCAATAGGATACACGTCCGGATCGATTTCAAAATAATCAATCTCAGTACCGGCCCGGCCATAAGCCGCCAGCCCCCCGCTGCCTAAACCGATTACTCCGATATTCTTAAAATTTTCCGCAGCCGGCGAAGTCAATAATTCTCCGATCGGAGTAAGCTTGTGGTAATAGGCCAAAGCCTGGTTCTCTTTCTTTTTGTCCTGGAACTGGACGCCATGAATAGTAGAGCCGTGCATTAAAATATATTTTCCATCACTTAGAAATACTCTATATAACCCGTAATAGTTACGATGCCGGTAAATATCCTGTGTATTAGTCCACATAGATTCAACCAGCGGAGTGATTAATAATATCATAAGTATGCTAAAGAAAAGCGAACGCGGATATTTAAAAAGGCCGGTAAAGCAAATTCTAAAAGTAAGGAAAATAATAATTACCCCAAAGATATTATACCCTCTAAAGAAAACCGGCCAAATAACCAGCATTATACAAACATAAGAAACGAGAAATACATTGCGCCAACCCATAAGCACCGGCTTAGTCCCCACAGCCAAAGCTAAAGCAATTAGGAGCAAACCTAACAGATATTCGCAAATTGAAACCGAAATAAGCGGCATAACCCAAGTAGCAACAAGGCCACCGAGAAATCCACCGCTAGCTATAATTAGATAGAACAAAGGCAGGTTATCCAGATTGGTCGGCTTAGTTTTATGCAATTGGTGCTGGCAAAACATACAGATATGGAATAAAAATAGGCAGAGAACAATTAACTCCACAATAAATGGGAAAAATCCGCTTAAAATCATAAAAAACCAAACTACGCTCCAGGCAAAGGTTAAATAAAACTTATCCACCACCCAGGAAGGAGACCAAGGCCTTTGTTTGAAATTTAAGACAAAGGAAACTAGGTAGATACACAAAGGCACTACCCACAATAAAGGAATAGGAGCAACCTCATATGTAATCATATTGGTTACCGAAAGAAACATGATTACCGAAGCTGCACTATAAAGAAGCCAACGGAAATAATCTTGCCTTAAAACGCCATTCATATTCCAAATCTTATTAATTTTACTTTCTCGATTAACCTTGACCGTAAAAACCGCGTGGATAATTAACCCCAAAAGCGAAAAATACAAAATCCTCCATAATAAAAATTGCATGCCTATGTCCAGGAATAACTCGAATAAAAACGGATATGTAACCAGCGCCGCCAAAGAACCTAGATTAGACACAGCATATAAAGCATAGGGATTGCTTCTTTCCTCCAAATCCGAATCCGCTAACCATGCCTGGAGCATTACGCTAACCGTAGACAAAACAAAAAATACCGGTCCGATCGTCAAAAGCAGGTGCCCAAAAACATTCGCTACCAGAGGAATATTCAAATTTGCAGGTGCCACCTGAGGGAAACTTCTCCCGGGGAAACACAATAACGGCAGGATAAACAAACCCAAATAAAGCGGCAGGAGCTTTTGGGGATTTATTTTTCTAAGCATAAGATAAGAGCAAAAATAACCGAGCAATAGCATCGCCTGAAAGAAAACAACGCAAGAACCCCAGACAAGATAACTGCCCCCAAAATCAGGAAGCAGGCGTTTAGAGATAATTAACTCGATTTGGAATAAAAGGAATGCCGATAAAAAAGTTATTAACTTAAGCGCAAATATCTTTCTCATTAGTTTATTCTCCGATTATTTTAACCAAAACGCGTTTTCTGCGTTGTCCGTCAAATTCTCCGTAAAAAATCTGCTCCCATGGCCCAAAATGCAATTTGCCGCCAGTTACCGCTACAACTACCTCTCTGCCCATAATCGTGCGCTTTAAATGCGCATCTGCGTTATCCTCTCCGCTAAGGTTATGCTGATATTTATCTTTTCCAAATGGCGCCAGCTTCTCAAGCCAGGCAGAAAAATCTTTATGCAGGCCGCCCTCATCATCATTAATAAAAACACTGGCAGTAATATGCATGGGATTAACTAAACACAACCCCTCCTTGATCCCGCTTTTAACCAAAGCATCCTGGACCTGATCTGTTATGTTAATAAACTCCTGCCGGTTTTTAGTATTAAAAACTAATTCCTGAGTGTAAACTTTCATCGCCATCTCCCTGTTTTTAATTTTTTGACTTTAGGAAACTTCTTTAATGCGCACAAAGACTCCTCTATCTTATGCTTAGGCATTGAATAGGCGCTGAGTTTTCCGGATAGGAATTTATCGTATCCGAATAAATCCATAAGCCCGTGGCCGCTATAGCAAAACAGGATCACCTTTTGCCTGCCTTCTTTCTTAGCCTTTTTCGCTTCGTCTATAACACAGGCAATTGCATGGCTGGTTTCAGGAGCGCAAATCGTTCCCTCTGTTTTTGCCCAGAGCATAGCTGCCTGGTAACATTTAATCTGATCAAATGAGCGCGGCTTAATTAAACCTTCTACTGCTGCCTGGCTTACTAACGGGGCCATGCCATGGTAACGCAGGCCTCCGGCATGAATCGGCTCAGGCACAAATCCATGGCCTAAGGTATACATAGGCAATAAAGGTGTCAGGCCTGCGGTATCTCCAAAATCATAAGCAAACGGGCCTTTAGTTAAAGTCGGGCATGCTGTCGGCTCAACCGGGATTATCTCGATCTTCTCTCCGTGGATTTTATCGCAGACAAAAGGAAATGCAATGCCGGCAAAATTACTTCCGCCGCCTACACAGCCGATAACCAGATCCGGTTTTTTCTCACCCGCTATTTTTAGCTGCTTCTTTGCCTCCAGGCCAATAATCGTCTGATGCAGTAAGACATGATTTAATACGCTGCCTAACGAATAACGAGACCTTCCGCTTTTGTCGGTTAGCGCATCCTCTACCGCTTCACTTATAGCTATGCCTAAGCTTCCCGGGGTATGCGGCATCCTCTTTAAAATTTCCCTGCCCGCATTTGTCTGGCTGCTTGGGCTAGCCACGCACTCCGCACCCCAAACCTGCATCATTGTTTTACGCAGAGGCTTCTGGTCAAAACTAATGCGCACCATATATACTTTACATTCAAGGCCGATTAAATTACAGGCAAATGCTAAAGCACATCCCCATTGGCCGGCGCCGGTTTCAGTAGTTAATCTTTTAATTCCGAACTTTTTGTTATACCAAGCCTGCGCTACTGCGGTGTTCGGCTTATGGCTCCCTGCGGGGCTTGTGCTCTCATCCTTGTAATAAATGCGCGCCGGTGTTTTTAAATATTTTTCAAGCGCAAGCGCCCTGCGTAAAGGCGCAGGCCGCCACAAAGTCAGAATCTCCAAAATCTCCTTAGGAATATCAATCCAGCGCGCGGTTGAGACTTCCTGCTCAATAATATTCATCGGAAATACTTTTGCCAGCATCTCAGGCGACAACGGATTGCCATCCGGGCCCAATGGCGGCTGCATCGGAGTAGGCAGGTCTGCGGCTAAATTATACCATTGCCTGGGAATATCTTTTTCATTCAGAAGTATTTTTTTAAAAGCCATTTTTCTCCTTTAATCTCTTTTTCAATAAGCCTTAGGGTTTTTAATAGCTGCACTTAAAAACTAATTCTGCTTGCCGAAGATAACATCGGTTAAGCCCTTGATAATATTGCCCACTGCCGGCCTAAAACTATATTTCGGCTCTTTTAGCGTTCCGCTTAATTTAATTACGCCGAATTTTCCGGCCTGGCCGGCAAGCGCGGTAGTCAGATCTTTTAATGTACCGCTTAGCGGAATCATCTGGCTTAGGATTTCAACATCTAAAGCCCCTTCAAGAGAATTATCAAAACCTATTTTTAAAGGGCCGGTTAAATTAGCGATATTACTTTTTAATTTCAGGCTATCCGTATAAATAAATTTATCTTTTATCAAAAATTCAGCGCTGCACTCAGAAATATTAATACTGCCCAGGTCTTTAGCAAAGAGCAGCTTACCCACCCCTTGAAGTAAATTCAATTCCCAGAGTTTTCCATCGCTAATAGAAAAACTACCCGCTCCGCTGGTCTTGCTTAAATCTAGCGCAAAACCATTGAGCTTAAATTCGCCAAGCAATCTACCTGCTATATTTTTATTCTTTGAAGCTGTATCCATTTTAAGCTTTTCAAGGTTAACAGCGTTAGCTTTTAACTCCAGCTGATAAGGGAAATTAGAGGTATCCAGATTTAACGAACCGGAGCCCTCAATCAACCCGTCATAAAAACCAATACGCAAAACAGCTATCTTTGCTATTTTTTTATCCTGGAAAAAATCTAAAGATAAACTCTGCGTTTTAAAGCCATAGAGAGAAAAGTTATTACCGGTAAGATTTGCCTTTAGATAACAGTTTTTAAAATCAAGCGGGTTACCGCTTAGATTAAATTTCCCCTCCAGCTGCCCCAAAAGCTTCATATCTTTTATCGCCGGGTATTGTTTATCCAGAATTTTATTTAAACTGCTCATTTCCAGATTGACTTTACCGCTTAAATCCAAATCCGGCCCAGAAGGATCCGCATTATCGATATCGCCGCTGACTAAAAACTGCGAATCAAAATATTTGCCTTTAAGCTGGCCGATAGTTATCTTCTTCCCCAATACACTCAAAGCCCCGGTTAATGATAAAGACGAAGAGTCAAGCGTCAGCTTAATGCTTGGCGCGCTAAAATTATTCAATGAGCCGCCGGTCTGATAATCTATCCCCTGATATCTGAATTTCGCATTATCCCAATTAAGCCCATTCTGACTGAACCCTAATGTCGCAAAGATATTCTCTACAGGAACATTTTGCTTATCTAATTGCAGGCCTGCCCCTTTAATATCCATACTCCCCTGCAACAACCAGGCGCCGGCCTGGTCCGGATGCGCTTTTATAGACAAGGCAGCTTTGCCGCTTGCTGAATTAATCAGGGAAAAATTAAATTTATCTTTAAGGATATTAGGTAGGTAGCTTAAATCAAAATCAGTATCTATGCTTAACACCGGGGTTTTAAAATCCTTGATACCAAGTTTAATCTCAAACTGCTTACCCAGCAATTCTGCTTTTAAGCTGTCGGAAACTAAAGAGCGTTGGTTAAAATCAAACTTGCCGCGTAGATTCTTTATATCCCCCAACAGGCCTAATCCTAATATATCCGCCTGCAAGACATTGCATGAGCCTTTATAAGTAAGCTTCTTAGCTTCTAGGTCATAATCAATATTACACTGAAAGACGGAAGTTAATTGAGCCTTCAACTTATCTTTCGTTAAGACTAAATTATCCCCTTTCGCAGTAATATCGGCCTCAAGCAGCTGATTTTTTAGGTTAATTTTACCCTCCAGGTCAATCAAGCCGGAAACTAAATCACCGAAATCATTATAGTAAGCCTTAAACTCCTGAAGTGGTAAATTCTTAACCTCTATATTGCTAAGCAATTCCTGAGTTAAGATTTTGTACTGGCCGGAGGCAAGAATAAAAACTAAAGGATTGCCCGGAATTTCTCCCTTAAAATTAAATTTTGCGCTTGCCGGTAAGCTTAAGTATAAATTAAGCTGGATATTTTTAATCTCCTTCTTAAATTTAACGCTTAAACTGTCATCCTGGAAAACAACGTCTCCGTTTGTTACATTTATTTTAAATACGGAAACAGAAAAATCCGATTTCTTGGCCGGCGTACTGAGCGGAGTAAATAAATTCTGCAGATTAAAGGTTTTATCCTGCCTGCGCTCTAAAAAGATATACGGGCTTTTAAGGGTTATACTGGGGATAATAATTTGTTTCTTAAAAATTGGCCAGATAAAAATACTGCAGTTTGCCTGACGCGTGCTTAAAATTACATTCTGCTTATCAGTCATAACTAAATCGCGTAAAATCAGGCCTTTAAATAAACTAAATTCCAGGGATTTTAAGGTGACATCGTTACCGGTTTGCTTCTTTAGGGTTGAAGTAATAAGTGCTTTAATTTTTTGGGGCAGGATTACTTTATTTAAATAAACGATCGCGCCTGAAAGTACTAAAAATAAAATTATCGTGATTATAATAAGCTTTTTCATTTCTGCTGTTTAATTATTTTTGCTGCCAGAGCCAAGGCTTCAACTTTATTCTTAATTTTTCCGATAGCCTGTGCCTCCTCCAACTCAAAAAGCAGCTTCCCAATTAAAGGAGAAGCAGGTAATTTAAATTTATTCATAATCTCATTGCCGTTTAATATGCGTATTAGCTTTTTTTCGCTATTCTTCTTTAATAATTTAGCGATTAATGCCTTGACTGTTTTCTCATGGCGCGTTCGTGAAAGTGCTGTAGTAAGCGGGCCTTTGGTTGCCCGCTGGTCAGCAAGCGACAATAAAAGCACAGCTAAAGCGTCGCTGCCGGTATCCCGGAAATAACGGAATATTGCCCGTTGCGTAGGGCGCTGGTTATCCGCCAGATACCCGGGCCTAAGATGCCAGAGCACAATCCTTTCTAATGAACGGCATTCTTCATTGGATAATTTTATCCTGCGGCATATTGCCCGGGTCATACCTAAGCCTATTCTTTCATGGCCA
This sequence comes from uncultured Planctomycetales bacterium, assembly GCA_964582765.1. Taxonomy (GTDB): domain Bacteria; phylum Omnitrophota; class Gorgyraeia; order Gygaellales; family Profunditerraquicolaceae; genus UBA6249. Next base: position 30,921 of record CAZOSW010000012.1, read on the forward strand.
TGAAAAATAATCTTTTTCTTTTCCCTGCGTAATGCCTTGGGCTTTCCTACGTCATGCAGGATACAAGCTAATTTTAGGAGGCTTGATCTTTTGCGTAAACCTGCAGTCTCTTCTTTAAGGTAATTACTAATCTCATCTTTCTTAATTGATTTTAATACCAGCTCGAATTGATTTAATGTCTCTAAGGTATGCTGCCAGACATCAAGATGATGGTACGGGCCCTGGCCGATATTACGCATAGGTTTTATTTCAGGGAATATTATTTCCAGGATCTTTAGTTTATCCAGGTTAACTAAAGAGGCGTAGGCTAAGGGAGTGTCAAAAATCTTAAATAATTCTTCCCGGATACGCTCGAGTGAAACCCCAGCTATCCTGCCTCTTTCTTTTTTAGCCAGGCGCAGAGTTTCCTTATCTAAATCAAACTTAAATATACAGTTAAAGCTAAAGGCGCGTAAGATCCTTAGCGGGTCCTCTTTAAAAGAATTCCTGCCGGTAACTTTAATAATTTTACGCTTAAGGTCATCCTGGCCGGAATATGGGTCAATAATTAAAGCGCTCAGGTCTTCGGCGCGAAATACATCTTTTAAATCTAGGGCTAAAGAATTTATCGTAAAATCACGGTGCAGGAGGTCTTTTTCAATTGACTTAGCGCGAAAATCGGAAAAATCAAATGTATAAATTTGCCCATCTATTTTTTTGACCAAGCGGCAGGCAGCATGCTCCTCATCCAAAACCACAAAAGCTGCTCTTATCTTTTTGGCAAGCGAACGCCCGAAACCTAAAGCCCCTTTTTTCAGGCAAAAATCAAAATCCGGATTTTCTTTTTTTCTTTTTAAGATTAAATCGCGCAAAGCTCCGCCGACAAGGTATAATTTTATTCTATTGGCTTTGGCAAAATTATAAATCGGCCTTAAAATTGCCTCTTCTTTTCCGCTGAATTTAAGCATAGCTTTAATCTTAGGCGGGGTACTTACTCACTTCTCTTTATTAAACATCTCATACTGATTAATAATTGCGTCATCAACAAATATCGGCGCATGAAATCTCACTGCTAAAGCGATACTGTCGCTCGGCCTGGCATCGATAGTTTTTAGCTGGCCGTCTGCAAGCTTAATAATAATCTTGGCATGAAAGGTATTTTCTTCCAGCTTATCAATAAGGATCTTTTCAACATTCACCTTCAGGTCATTAAGCATAGTAAAGATTAAATCGTGCGTTAACGGCCGCGGCGGATTAAATCCGCTGATCTTTAATTTGATAGCCGAGGCCTCATTTAAGCCGATTACAATCGGCAGCACCCGGCTGCCGCCTTTCTCTTTTAAGGCAATCAGCTGATCATGCCTCTTCTCATCAATTACAATTTTATTTAATTCCATTTCAATCATAACAACTCCTCTGTAATTCTTAAGTAATTATAAAATGCATATTAATCTATTTATTATACGGCTTAGGGGTGAGATTTACAAGAAAATTCAGGGTTTGCTGGGGCTAATTCCGGAAACATTATACTTAATTCCGAACTATACAATGTTAATCTGCTGTTGGCCAAACTCCACGGAATCTCCCAAGCGCAGTTTACGGCGGATGCGCTTTTCATCTTGGCCATTGACTTTAACCGCATTAGACTGAATAATTTGCCTGGCCTCTGCGCCATTAGGTGCCAGCTCCAGAACTTTGAGCAGATTATCCAGCTCAATAAAATCAAGTTTGAGTTTAAAATCCATATCAGCTATTTTGCCTTAATAGAGCAATCCCGCATATTACAGACAATATTATCGTTACATAATTATAAATAAACCAATAGATGTCATTATTAATAACCATGCCTGAGATTGTGGAAAGCGCTAAAATCAACAACAATAACCCAATTACTTTATTCTTTTTCATGCTCACCTCCATAAAAATTTAGAAACATTATACTTAATTCCGAATTATCTAATGTGCCCCCGAGATCTTTTAGT
>CAZOSW010000013.1:0-29126 GCA_964582765.1 uncultured Planctomycetales bacterium
CCTGAATTTTTTTGATCTCTTCGGGATTATTGAGGAGGTGTTTAAATCTTCCCTGGCTCTTTAGGTATTCTTCTACTGGTTTAGGGACAATCTGTTTACGATTAGCTAAAACACCATTTTCATATTCAAACAACGGATAAAGCCCGGTCTCAACCGCTAATTTTGCTACCGGCAACATCTGATTTGTTTCATAACGCCAACCTAAGGGGCAAGGCACATGCACTTGAATATATTTAGGCCCTTTTATGGAAATTGCTTTTTTTACTTTACGCGTTAAATCCTGAGGGAAGCCTGCGGAAGCAGTAGCCACATAAGAAATTCCATGCGCCAGGCAAATTTCCGGCACCGGTTTTTTGGGGCGGATATTTCCGCTAGAACCTGAGCCCATCGGGCTAGTAGTAGTATTTGTATCAAACGGGGTAAGCCCGCTACGCTGTATTCCGGTATTCATATAAGCTTCATTATCATAACAAACATATAAAATATCGTGGCCGCGCTCAAGCATGCCACTTAAAGCTTGCAGCCCTATATCGCCAGTGCCGCCGTCTCCTCCCTGAGCGATGACATTAATCGAATCCTTTTTACCTAAGAATTTAAGCGCTGCTTCAACCCCTGAGGCAACCGCCGCGGAATTTTCAAATAAGGAATGAATCCATGGAACGCCCCATGCGGTTTCCGGATATTTGGTAGAAAAAACTTCCAGGCAACCAGTGTTATTAGCAATAATAGTATTTGCCCCTGCCGCCTCAATAACTAACCGAGCAGCAATTGCCTGGCCGCAGCCAGCGCAAGCAGTATGTCCGGGCCTAAATAATGCGTTAGTCTCCATATTCTTCCTTGAGTAATTCTGGTTTTAAATCTATAAAATCAGAATTGACCTCCTTAACAGTCAACCTCCTAAATACTTCATCTATAGATTCTAATGTTATGTCCCTTCCGCCAAGGCCGGCGACAAAACTACTGATTACTTTCGGGCCTTTCTTTTTTCCATAAAATGCCGCTTTCATTTCAACAGCAATCGGCGCATAGGCCCCTAGAGAAACTGCTTTATCTAGAACTGCTACCCTAGGCACATCTTTCAATGCTTCATAGACACGGGCGTATGGAAACGGACGATATGAAATAATACGCAAGCTGCCGACCTTTTTACCTTTTGCGCGCTGTTGGTCAACTACTTCCTTAATTGTGCCGCAGACTGAACCCATGGCCACAATCACTTTTTCAGCGTCTTTAGTTTGGTATTCTTCGACCAGTAAATCTTTATAATCCCTGCCGAATACGGTATTAAACTCTCGGCTTATCTCGGATAAATAGCCAATTGATTCTTTCATTGTTTCTTGAATCGCAAAACGCGTTTCCATATAATAATCCGGGTCAGCTAATAATCCCATTGAAATAGGGCTGGCCGGGTCTAATTTATACAAAGGTTTATAATTTGGCAGGAATTTATTTACTTTATCCTGTTCAGGCATATCTACTGTTTCCATGCCATGGGTTAAAATAAAACCATCCATACAGACCATCACCGGAAGCATTACCCGTTTATCTTCGGCTAGGCGATAAGCAATAAGATGAAAATCTACTGCCTCCTGATTATCCTCGGCATAAATCTGAAACCATCCTGCATCACGCAAAGATATAGAATCCTGCTGATCATTCCATATATTTATCGGAGCGCTTATCGCGCGGTTCGCACAAGTCATGACGACGGGCAGGCGCATTCCTGCAATATTAAAGACAACCTCCTGCATATAAAATAACCCTTGGGAACTGGTCGCAGTGTAAACGCGTACCCCGGTTGCTGATGCGCCTAAAACTACTGACGCTGCGGAATGCTCGCTTTCTACGTTGACAAACTGCGATTTAAGCTGGCCATTTGCTACCATCTGCGCAAGGTCTTCAACGATATGCGTCTGAGGAGTTATGGGATAGGCAGAAATTACTCCCGGATTCGTTGCCTTTATAATTTCAGCTACTGCATGTGATCCTTCTACAAATTGTTTCACCCCTATCCTTCTCCTTTATTGACTAGTTTAAACCCGCACCTTCTATTATCTGAATGATGGTATTGGATTTCGCCAAACAAATACTTAAGATACCCACTAATCTTTGCCCTTGGATTCTTCGGAAACCATGGCAATATCTTTTTTTGGACAGATATCCGCACATACTCCACAACCCTTACAAAAATTGTAATCTACCCAAAAGGTATTCTTCTCTTTTCCGTGCACACAGCCTTCAGGACAAATCATTAAACACATCCTACAGGCAATACAATCCTTATGTAGATAATGCGGCCGCAGCATAGTCCTCCAGCTGCCGGTTTTACCGCTTTTACTTTTTAATGGATTTACATTCAATGGCCCAAACATACAACTCTATCCCTTTAGTTCATTTTTAACAAATTCAAAACCTTCTTTAACTGCCTGAATATTGCCTTCCTGAGCTTTTCCGCTAAAACGGTTTTTAACAACTGCAATAAGATTATCCAGTTTTAATTCACCCGTAGCTGCTGCAAAAGCGCCGATCAAGGCGGTGTTTCCCAGCGGACGGCCGATATTTTTCATGGCAATTTCACTGGCAGGCACAAGGAAAACCTTCTGTTTAGCTTTTAATTTAGGCAACTCCGAATCTGCTTTGCCATTAATAATCGCTACTCCATCCTCTTTTAACCCGGAAAAACAGTTAAACCCGCGCATAAGCGTAGGATCAACAATAATTACGTAATCAGGTTCATAAATTTGGCTGCGCAAGCGCACAGGATCACTATCAACGCGCACAAAGGCGTTCATCGGAGCACCCATCCTGGCTGCCCCAAAGTTAGGGAAGGCATAAGGATATTTACCTTCGTTAAAATAGCTAAACCCTAGTAATGCTGCCGTTGTAATTGCGCCTTGGCCTGCGCGGGCATGAATTCTGATTTCTTTCATAATGCTCCTAAAGAAACAAATAAAGTTTGATAATTATATAGCTTAAGCCTTACTTTGTCAAACAATTTTATTTTAGAGGTTTTTACGGATAAATGCGGAAGTTTGGTTAAGCAGATTCAAGATCCCTTCTGCCTTTTGCGCATCCAAAGTTCCTAAACCGCAGGCCGGGCTAATCAAGAGCCTTTCCAGTAAAAGATTCCGGTCGATTCCCTTCTTAACCAATATATCTAAACCTGATTTTATTTTTTGCGTCAATACTTCAGGAGTTTGGCTTGCGTTAAAATCGCTAGTTGGAACAATCCCCCAGCAGATAATACCGCCTTTTTTTAGAAAACCATTGAGGTCATTTGCATAAAGCACAAATCTTTCCTGAAAACTGAAGGCATCAAAATTAATTATATCTATGCCTTGGGCATCCGTAAGCATTGACCAATCTGTATTGCCGCAGCAATGTATACCAATCAGGCAACCTTGACTTTTTAGGCCACTAGTAAGCTCGGAAAAAACATCAATTACATCATTGCGGTTGACCGAAGTATAAGCAGAACCTACGGCTGATAAATACGGTTCATCAAAAAACATAATTATCTTTTTGCCGAATTTTTTAAATAAATCAAGCTGCCAAAGCGCTTTCATGCTTAGCCCCTGGATCATAGCCTGCATAAGTACTTTATCGTGCAGAATAGCGTTACCTTCCGAATCATTTATTCCGCTACAAAAAGTAAAAGGCCCGGTAACCTGGCATTTAATAAATTCTATATCTGATAAATCTGTATTATTAAGATACTGATAAAATGCTTCTAAGCCCCGGGAAAAATCAGGAGTTATTTTAAAATAATCTAGGTCACCTGCGATGAATTTTTCATAAAATAATTCCAATGCTTTTTCTTGGTCCCGGGGTACAAAATGCAGGCCGCTTGTATCGACTTTAAGGCAGGGTAAATTCTCGCTAAACTGTGCGATCATTGCCTCGCGTAGGTCAATTTTAGGCAGCTGCGGCCAAAAGGGGACCCGAGGAAGGCAGCGAAAGATTAATTCTATTGCTTTGGGCGCATCTAACAAAGGAAGGCTACCAATACCCGTTGCCAAACCTTTTAGATTAATCATCTATTGCCTCCAAGCCCTTTGATTACGCTATCGGCCAAAACATTAGCAAAAGCAGCTTTAAAATCATAAACATCATTAAAATCAGCTAAAGAATCTTCCTGGCTCTTAGACAAAAGCTTTTTTTCAATCATATTAAAAACTATGTTTCCAAAATCCTGCGTTCGGCTTATCCCCCAGTGCGAAAGGACCCTGTTTGCCAAAGCGCCATACTGGTTAATCGCATAATCTCTCAGGCCTAAAGCAAGCTCTGAGCCGGAGATATGTGCCTGCCCCACAGAAAACCTCGCTTTATAATCGGGCTGGCTTTTAAGTTCCTCTTGTGTAAAATTTAAGCCCTGCAGGACAAATTCATAAGCATCAGGCTTATACCTATTATCATCCTTACAGATTTCTTCGACTAAATCATGAAATTTATTCATTGCTTCGCAATCAATTTTTTAAAAGCAGACTTTTATAATTTGCAGGCAATATATTCTTCTTTGTAATTACACGCCCAGATTTATCTAAAAATATATAGGTAGGCACTCCCATAATATTATATTTATCTGCTAACAACCCGTCTTCATCTAAAAACGCCCTAAAGTTAAGCGTGTAGTGCTTAAAAAATCTTCTGACCTTATATTCTGGCTCGCTAGCATTAACGACAAAAACAGCTATCCCCTCTTTTTCTATTTTGTTATAGTTTTGATTTAGCCCTCTTATTTCATCGCGGCAAAAACGGCACCAAGTAGTCCAGAAAAAAATAATTGCCGGCCTGCCTTTATAATTGGAGAAGTTTACTGATCTGCCATTTAGATCTTTTAATATAATATTATCTGCCGCCTCTGTTTTGCCAAAACCTAAAACCAAAAAAATTAAAATTGCAGCCAAGGATACCCGGTTTTTTGTAAAGATCCGCACTAAAATCTCCTTATCGCCGTAAAAATAAAATATACGCCTGACAAAACAATCACTGCTGCGCATATTTTTTTTATAATTTCCATCCACCTGCCGGGTTTAGGCAATCCGGCTAACCCTGCGCCAAAGGTAGCGATTAAAATAAAAATTAAGCCCATTCCATAAGAAAAACAAAACAATAAAAATCCTCCGTAAAATATATTTTTGCTAATTGATAAATACGCCAATATCGAACCTAGCATTGGAGTAAGGCAAGGTGAAATCATTAATCCCGAAACAATGCCCAATAGGAAGGCTGAAAAATAACTCCCCTTAATATTGGGAGGAAGTTTTATATTTAGAGCAAAATTAATGTGGAATAGATCAAACATAGAGAGCCCAAAGATTAAAATGAGAACCCCCGCGATAAGATTAACTATAGGATGAGAACTAAACCTTCCAAAAATACTTCCGGTTAATACGGCTAATATCCCTAAGAACGAATAAGTAACGGCAATACCAGTAACATAAAATAAGCTTAAAAACAATCCCTTAATTCTTGATTTTTGCGCATTGCCGATTATGTATCCGGCGCTAATTGGAATAAGCGGGTAAACACAGGGAGTAAAGCTAGCAAGCAGGCCTCCAAAAAAAGCGATAATAAAATCAAACGGGCTACCTGAGAGATGCATCAATCCACCTTAAGTATAGTTTATCACCGGCAATTATTGGCAAAGCGATAATCTCCGGCACTTCATAGCTATGCATTGATTTGACCAATTTAATGATTTTAGTTAATTTTTCTTTTTTTGATTTAATAATCAACAATGACTCTTTAGCTTGATCAATTTTAGATTTCCAAAAAAATACAGAATGAATTTTATCTACAATATTGACACAAGCGGCTAATTTATGCCTGATTATAACTGAAGCGATCTTTTGCGCTTCTTTTTTATTGCTTGCGGTAATAAAAATAACAATATACATAGTGCTAATCATAGCAGGCTTTCACCAACTTTAACAGACCTGATTCTACCCAGCTGAGAGCAAAGATCAAAAACTAAGGTTGGATCTTCAGTAACCATATTTACTTTATAATTATAGCTTTCTTTATTATCATGAGTAAGGCTTACAACCAAATTATTGCCAAATTCCGCCAAAGAACTTTTAATCATCTTTGGCGAGCTGTCTTTGGCATGCAAAATAAACTCTAATTCGTATTTAGCAATCATCCTTCTCCTAAACTCACTAGGCCCTTACGCTTGGCGCGAGGATTCCGTTAGATAAAAGATCCGAGGGTGCTCACTTAAGCATGATTACCGAAATCAACCTGCCGCAAGTATCGGCCTCTTTGCGAAAAGAGAAATAATCCTGGTTATTCGAAGATGTACAAAACCCGGGGTCAAAAATATTTTTCTCTTGAACTCCGCAATTAATCAATTGCTGCTTATTCATCAAAGCGATATCCATAAAATTGTGCCCGTCGCGAGTTAAGATGCCAAAGGGGAAATTACTTTTAAAATTCTTATCTACTTCAAAACAGCAGGAGCGGATAGACGGGCCAAAACCCACGAACAGCCTCTGTGGCGAACTTCCAAATTTTTCCTGTAGCGCTCTAACCCCTTCTGCGGCAATATTCTTTTCCGTGCTGCGCCAACCCGCATGCAGAAGCACCACTGCTGGACGCTTAGGATCATAAATAAAAACTGGCAGGCAATCTGCAGTCAATATAGCAATAGGAACGCCTTTCTTATCAGTCATAAAACCATCAGTGTCGGCAATGGAGCTTTCATAATTTAAAGCACCGCTTCCCTTATGTTCTTCTTTTACGTATTTGACATTTTTCCCATGCATCTGCTTAGCACAAATCAGATTAGAGTAATTAATACCCATGGAAGAAAGAAATTTCTTCCGGTTCTCTAAAGAACCCCTGGTATCTCCATAGGATAAAGACATATTCCCATCCTGCCTTTTGCTAAAAGCAGCGGTAGCTAAACTTATGCCGTATTTTTCTAAAGGATTATATGGGTCCATCGCTAAGTGATATCAGTTTATTGCGGGATTTTACGCCGCTTTTAATTCTAATACGATATTTTTTTATCTTAAAATGCTCACTTAATAAATCAATTAACTGCTCGTTTGCAAGCCCATCGCAAGCCGGCTTAGTCAGATAAACCTTCAAGTAATTCTCTTTCTCTTCAATATAATTCCGGCTGGCTCGAGAACTAACACGAATATTAAAAATCATAAATTGGCTTTATTTAATTTCTTCCTGCTTGCTATCATGAATATTAACTAAACGCTCTAGGATCTTATCGAAACGTTTCTGCGCGTCAGTATACTTTGTATTCGCATTTACCAAATGGCTTCCTAGAATATTAAAATCTTCTTTGAATTTATCCGCATCGACGGAAAGGGAGCTTAAGCTCTTTAAAATCATCTTGGCATTCTCTTCAACTTTAAGCCCGCGCAGGCCAAGGCAAATTACCTGAAGGTAGGCATAAAAAGTATTCGGAGAAACAGGAATTACTTTTTTAGACATGCTGTAAGAAAATATATCCTCCTTGATAATTACTTCATAATAAACATTTTCCGCCGGGATATACATTAGAGCAAAATCATAGGTATTCTCCTGTGGCAAAATATATTTTGCGCCTATCTCGCTAATGCGGTTTTTAATGTCCTGAATAAACTTCTTACGAAAAGATTCTTTTATTTGCTCATCACCAGATTCCTGCATCTTCTGAAAATTCTCTAAACTGAATTTAGCATCAACGGGAACAAGCCGTTCTCCTAATTTTATAACCGCGTCCACTACATCGTTACTTTTAAAACGGTATTGCACCTCGTAATGGCCTTTGGGTAACACTTGAGAAAGTAGATTTTCCAAAAAGGTTTCCCCTATTAATCCGCGGAATTTAGGGGCGCGCAGGAGCTCTTGGAGGCTTGAGATATCGCGGCTTATGGCGATAATCTGCTGGTTAGTCTGTTCTAATTTTCCCAACTGCTCCTTCACATTACCAAAGGCGCTAGTTGCACTTCCTAAGTTTGCCCCGATAATCTTATTGGCCTCTTGAAGGGATTGATTCATTTGATTCAGGCGATCATTAACCTGTGAAGAAATTTTTAAGACCACAACCACAATAAATGCGGCTAATATTAAAAATAATGCTGCGATAAGTATGCCCATAATATCATTATACCACTCTAAGCTCTACGATTAAAGCAAATAATCCTTTTTTACCCTTTTTACGGAACGGAAGATATTCTTTTTTATATCCGGAGTAATTTTTTCTAACTCTTTAATAATATTTCCGACTTTAGTGCGCTTTGAAGTAATGGAATTCGGGCAGGCGCATTTATGATGCGGGAAATCCAAGCCCTTAGCAAACTTACGGATTAAATCTTCTTCTACATAAGCCAACGGACGAATAATCGTGATCTTGCCTTTAAACAACTCCTGCTTAGGGCACATAGCAGAAAACTCTCCCTGGAAAAAAAGGTTCATTAAAATTGTTTCTACGATATCATCCATATGATGGCCCAAAGCAACCTTAGTGCAGCCCAGGCGTGCGGCGGTTTCAAATAACGCCTTCCTCCTATTCCAAGAGCACCAAAAACAGCTGATATCCTTACGGCTTTTCCCCTTAAGTATATCAATTTTCTCAATATGGTAATCAACACCCATCTTTTTAAAATACTCCGCTAAGATTTTAGGATGCTGACAGGGATACCCCATATCCACATGCACTGCCAATAAATCATACTTTACCGGAACAAAAACACGGCGGTCATTTAAAACCTGCAATAAAGTCAGGCTATCCTTGCCGCCTGAAACTGCGACAAGAATCTTATCTCCGGGAGCAATCATCTGATAATCCATGATAGCCTTGCCCATGCTCTTAGAAATATAATATTCTGTTCCCTGCAACTTCCCCATATGTTTTCCTTATAACTTAACGCGTGTCCTGTTTTCTTAACGCACCCACCTTGTCTTGTTTCTCCGCGCACCGTTCGATTTTCCCCAGCACGAAAAATCTTCGCTCTAGCAGAATCTTACGCTCTGCCATATTTCTATATAGCCGGACAACCATGCCGCGCAAGATTCTTAACGTGCGCTCTTAGAACAAACCAAGTCAGTTGCTAAATGTTTATAGGATTTCCGGCTTTTGCTGGAGGCGCATTAGAAATTTTTCGGCAGTTGTGTGCAAGGAATTACGACGAACGCAGGACCCTCTTGAACGCGTAAGTAAGTCCGGGAGTGAGTCGTAAACTGCAGCACACGGCGAAAAATTTCAGCGCCGGAAGCGAAAGACGGAAATCAAAATCTATTTGAATTAACTATCATCTTGCGGATTTGCTGATTTAGCGGATGCGCAAGCAGTTCTTCAAGATTAAATGGAAGCCTAAACGACCAGTTTTTCGGGCTAACTGTCCCCGGGACATTTATGCGGTACTGATAAGGATCGCCCTTAAATATATCTGCCATACCCAGATAATCTGTTATTAAATTAATACAGAATACCGCTTGGGAACTTAAAATAAACTCAATCACTTTAGTTAATAATTCTGCGCTTGCTTCTTCTGTCATCGTCCCGCAACAATTCAAAATTTTCCAGAGTTTTTCCTTTTCTCCGTAGGTATTTTTATAAAGCTCGATAAAATCTTCCACTTCTTCTTTTCTCTTACCCAGCTCAGAAAGCAGCTTATCCGGGCAATCAATCTCTTTTTTCCAACGCAGACGGCCATGGAAAGAAAGGCTTGCGTTAAAAAGTTTTAAACTAATTCTGGCAAAATCTATTTTACGGTCATCGCACTTTCTAACAAATAAACCCTTATCTACCGTACCTGCCTCATATTGCCACCAGGCCTTCCAATTAGTCGTATCATGCGTAGAGAGCATAACTACAGCAAGCTGGCGGTATTGGCCAGGCATAAGAAAATCATGCCTAGTCTTCCAATCCTTTACCCAACGCTGGACATCATTACCGCAAATGCCAAATTCCAGTAATGTATCAGTACAACACTTAGGAATTACCCCTAAATCTTCCGCGCAAAACAGCATCTTCGTATTTTCTAAAAAAACACTTAAAATTTTCTGGCCGTGCTGGCTCCAAAGCTGCTCGCTAGAAGGATCAAAAACTCCGTTTAGCCCGTAATTCTCCTCTGGATCATTATAAGGAATACTCCAGATACGAAAAAGCCCGACCACATGGTCAATACGTAAAATATTATAGAATTCCTGGGCGTATTTTAATTTTTCTTTTATATAACGATAGCCGTCTGCAGCGATATTCTCCCAGTTATAAGTAGGCATTCCCCAGCGCTGGCCTAAAGCAGCATACATATCCGGTGGAGCTCCAGCGGCAAATTCCAGTTTAAAAAATTCCGGATGACTCCAGACATCAGAACTATCCCGGGAAACAAGAACGGGCAAATCTCCTTTTATAAAAATATTATTTCCAAACGCATAACTGCTAGCTTCTTTAAATTGTTTAAAAAGAATCCACTGCAGCCACATCCAAAATGTTATTTTCTCGATATTAACCCGTCGGAATTCCTGCAACGCCTCTTTGGAACGATTCTTAAATTTTTCATCCCATTCATACCACGGTTTACCTTGATGATAATCTTTTAGCTCTTTAAAAAGAGCAAAATCTGTCAACCAATATGAATTCTTACGCTGAAATTCTTCGAAATCAAAAGCCTCGCTTAAATCTAACGCCAGATAAACTTCCCAAAGCAGGCGTATTTTCTCATCTTTTAGTGCATAATCAACATGATTGGGATCTTCTATAGTAGAATTGAACTTTTTTCCGGCGAGCTGGGAAAAATCTTTCAAACAGATATAGGCCGGCTCCAGAGCAAATGAACTTATGGCGTCATAAGGGCAAAATGTCGAACCAACTTCATTCATCGGTAGGAGTTGAATAACAGAATTAGCGGTTAATTTTGCCCAATCGATAATAAGCTTTAAATCAGCGAGGTCGCCGATACCAAAGCTATTTTTTGAATAGGCAGTAAATAAAGGAAATAATACTCCGGCCCGTTTTTTAAAACCGACATTTTTCCAACTATTTTTGGATAAACTTTCAGAAAGGTAGTTTGCGAGGTCTAATTCAGGCATAATTATTTTATCTAAAAGGCAGGATTAACTGAATTATTCTATTTCCCCAAAATAAGGCTATCAATGCCCCAATTGAAAGAAACGGACCATACGGTATAGTATGATCCTTTTTTGTAACTAAGTTTATAATACCAAGGGCTATTCCTAAATATGGGGCAAGGAAAAAAGTAAGCAAGGCCAATTTCCAGCCCATAAAAGCACCAATCATGGCTAAAAGTTTTACATCCCCTCCACCCATGGATTCAGTTTCTCCGTTAATCGCCGGCCGCTTAAGTAGTTTGAAATAAATCAGATCAAAAAGCGCTCCGGTCAGATAAATAACTCCGCCTCCGACAATTATACCTAACACAGATCTAGCCATGGGAAAGAAAGTAAAGTTTAAGGGACTAAGCGTAAAACCTTTTATGGAAACCATAATAAAACCGATAATCATGCCACCAATAGATACTTCATCAGGAATGATGCGGTGGTCAATATCCACGAATGTGGCGATAATTAAACCCCAGACCATAACCATATATAAAAAGAAAGCATAACTTAAACCAAAACGGCTAAAAAGCGCGACCATAAAAATAGCGGTCAATAATTCAACTAGGGGATAACGCAATGAAATCTTTTCTTTACAGAAACGGCATCTACCCCCCAGCAGGATAAAACTCAAAAAAGGAATATTGTCATAACCGGGAATTCTCTTTCCGCATCTCGGGCAATGCGAACGCGGCCAAACTACGGATTCGCTCTTAGGCATGCGATGGATGCACACGTTTAAAAAGCTTCCGACAATAGAACCAAAAATAAAAACGATTGTTTTAGCTATCATATTTTTTTACTCCTTTAAATGAGTCCGCCATTGATTTTAGTGCCGGACGAATTTATCCCGCCGAATGATTTGAGACGGGACCACACCTTCCTTTTAGCAACGCCTTTCTCATAATTTCTATTGGCGCAGTCCTTGCGCAAAAATGCTTAAAAGCAAAAACACCCTGATGCAAAAGCATGCCTAACCCGTTAGAAAAATTTAAATTACGGACTTTTGCCAAAGAAATTAATTTTGTTTCCGCCGGTTTGTAAATTAGGTCGTAAACAAATAGGCCTTTAGCTAAATCTTGAGGGCTAAACAAACACGAATCAGACTCTCGCATCCCAACCGGAGAAGCATTGATTAGTAAATCCTTCTCGGATATTTTCAAATCTTCGATAGAACTAGCTACGTTAAGTATTGTTTTTCCAAAACCGGAATTTAATTTTTTAAAAAGGCTTAAGCTTTTAAATTTATCAATATCATAAATGCAAAGCTCATCTATTTTCATTCTAGCTAACGCAAAACAAACTGCGCGAGCTGCTCCCCCTGCACCAATTATTGCTACTTTTTTAGGTTTAACCTTCAATTCCTTAAGATGCGCGCTAAACCCAAGATAATCCGTATTAAAACCTTTTAATTTACCAAACCTGTCGACTAGTACGGTATTAGCAGCACCAATTTCTCGTACAGCCGAAGATTTACTATTTAGAAAACCGAGAATCTCTTCTTTATAAGGATAGGTGACATTAAAACCACAAATATTATTTTTCTTTAAATTGCGAAGGAAAACTTTAAGTTCTCCGGGTTTTAACTCAAACAATTTATACTTAGCTTTTATTTTTAGCCGCGAGAATGCAGCATTGTGCATACAAGGAGAGAGACTATGCTTGATGGGAAAACCTATTAAACCGTACAATTTCGGTTTTAAGGTCATTTGCTTCCTAATTTGTTAGCGGCATCAATATAGGCCTTAACCGCCGCTTCTACGATATCCGTACTTGCGCCGCGGCCGCTAATAATAGAATCCTTTATTTTAAGCTTAAGGCTAACCTGGCCCAAAGCGTCTTTACCTGAGGTAACTGCTTCAAGGCGAAAATCTTCTAACTTTACTTTATAGCCGGTAATTTTATCTATGGCTTTAAAACAAGCATCTACCGGCCCGTCTCCGCCGGAATCTCCCTTTAAGAGTTTGCCTTTTTTATCTAAAACTACCGAGGCATAAGGCTTGATTTTAGTTCCCGAAACAACCTCAAAGCTCTCTAGCTTCCAGGCCGGGCGAAGGAGGCGAATTTCCTCCTGCACAATAATTCTTAAGTCATCGTCGTAGATATCTTTCTTTTTATCAGCCATGTCTTTAAACCGCCAAAAAGCGCGATTTAGCTGTTTCTCATTCAGCTTAAAACCCATATTCTTAATCCTGTCGCCAAAGGCATGCCTACCGGAATGCTTACCCAGAACCAACTGACTACTGGATATGCCCACTTCATGCGGATCCATAATTTCATAAGTAGAACGCTTCTTCAAAATCGCGTCCTGATGAATTCCGGATTCATGAGAAAAGGCATTTCTTCCGACGATGGCTTTATTCGGAGGAATAAGGAAATTCGTTAAGTTACTGACTAAGCGCGATGTACGATAAATTTCTTTGGTATTAATTTGGGTAAAGAAATCGCCGAATACATCTGTCCTTGTTTTTAAAGCCATCACAATTTCTTCTAAAGATGCATTCCCTGCGCGCTCGCCTATTCCGTTGACCGTACAATGCACCTGCCGGGCTCCTGCCAATACCGCTGACAAAGAATTGGCAGTGGACAGGCCTAAATCATCATGGCAGTGGATAGCAATAACCGCTTTATTGATATTGGAAACATTGTTCCGGATATCAGTAATTAGAGAATAAATTTCCTGAGGATAGCTGTAGCCTACGGTGTCCGGAATATTAATTGTAGTCGCCCCTTCATCAATCACGTTTTCAATGACCCGGTAAATAAACTGCCTTTCTGAACGCGTAGCATCTTCAGGGGAAAATTCTATATCGGCACAATGCTTGCGTGCAAAACGAGTCGCATCTTTGGCAATCCTGAGAATTTCGTCCTCCGCTTTTCTGAATTTATATTGCAGATGAATTTTAGAAGTAGCCAGGAAAATATGGACACGCGGATGCTTTGCTGGTTTTACCGCCTTTGCCGCAAGCTTAATATCCAGTTTTAAGCAGCGGGCTAATCCGCAAACAGCGCTCTTCTTAATCTTCTTAGATATCTCATTAACCGCCTTAAAATCTCCGGGTGAGGCAACCGGAAAACCCGCTTCAATTACATCCACGCCCAGCTTCTCCAAGGCAAAAGCAATCTCCAGCTTTTGCTGAGAATTTAAAGATGCCCCCGGAGCCTGCTCTCCATCCCTTAAAGTTGTATCGAATATGATAATCTTTTCCATAATATAGTCTATAGTCGATGGACTATAGCCGATAAAATCATACCTTTGTTCATGTTTAGCTGCTAGCTCATAGCTCATAGGAAAACCGTATATGATACCTACGAACCAAGAGCTACGGACTAAGAACTAATTATTTCTTCATCCAGGGCATCATTTCTCTTAATTGTTTTCCAACTTTTTCAATTAAGTGGTCATCTCCGGCCTTAATTAAGCTGTCAAAATTTTTGCGTCCGGTTTGGTTTTCCTTAATCCATTCCCTGGCGAATTTTCCGGATTTAATTTCTTTCAAGATCTTCTGCATTTCTTTACGTGTTTTCTGCGTAATAATTCTCGGGCCGCGCGTTAAATCGCCATAACAGGCAGTATTAGAAACCCCTCTGCGCATTCCGGAAATACCGCGCTCCTGAATAAGGTCGGTAATTAATTTTAACTCATGTAAAACTTCAAAATAAGCTATCTCCGGCTGATAACCTGCATCGATCAAAGTATCAAAACCTGCTTTAATCAATTCGCTCACCCCGCCACAAAGTACTGTTTGTTCCCCGAAAAGATCTGTCTCTGTCTCTTCATCAAAAGTTGTTTCAATTACTCCTGCGGTAGTAGCTTTAATAGCTTTGGCATAGGCCAAGGCTAAATTCTTCGCTTGAGCCGTTGCATCCTGATAAACTGCAATTAATGAAGGGACACCTTTACCCTCTTCATACATTTTTCTCACCAATGCTCCCGGTCCTTTTGGAGCAACCATAAAGACATCTACATTCTTCGGAGGCTTAATTTGCTTAAATCTGATATTAAACCCGTGAGAAAAACAAAGCGCTTTACCTTTTTTTAAATTCGGCTTGATCGATTCTTTATAGACTTGAGCCTGCACATGATCCTGAGTAAGAATTTGAATAATATCTGCGGCCTTAGCTGCTTCAGCAGCAGTTAGCGGAGCAAATCCGTCTTTTTTTGCCTGCTCAAAATTAGGAGTTCCTTCTATCTCAGAAACTACCACCCTTATCCCTGAATCACGCAAACATAAAGACTGGCCGCGGCCCTGTATGCCGTAGCCGATAATAGCTACCGTTTTATCTTTTAATAAATCTAAATTCGCGTCTGCATCATAATAAATCTTGGCCATTTGTTACTCCTCCCTTTATTAGGGACAGCGACTATTTTTCTAAAAATAGTCGCTGTCCCTAATTACTAATTACTAATTGCTAATTTTCCTGTCCTAATTAACTCCTTGATTCCAAACTTATTTAGTTCATCCAAAAGTACTTTAATTTGCTGTTGGTCGCCTACTGCTTCAATAATCGCAGTATCGTCTTTACGCAGAATAATCTTACCAACAAACTTGTGAAAAATTGCCTCGAGCTTAGATTTATCTTTCGGCGTATAATTTATTTTTGCTAAAACCAGCTCGCGGTCAATATATTCTTTTTTAGTAAAATCCGTAACCGTAATTACATCAATTAATTTATTTAGCTGTTTATTAACCTGCTCTAAGACCTTTTCATCCTTAGCATCAACTACAATAGTCATATAAGATACCTTCGGATCGAAAGTTTCACTTACGGCTAAAGATGCAATATTATAACCTCTGGCGCTGAATAACCCTGCTACCCGGGCCAAGACTCCAAACTTATTTTCAACTAGCACTGAAATTGTATGTTTCATTACGCCAGACCTCCGATTATATTATTAATCGCTTCCCCCGCCGCAACCATCGGATAAACATTCTCTTCTTCTTCGACATGGAAATCAATAAAAACAGTATTGTCTGTTTTAATCGCACGCACAAGCGCAGGCCTAACTTCTTCTTTTTTTGTAACGCGTATTCCGACTGCCCCATAACTTTCCGCAAGCTTTACAAAATCAGGGCTAGATATCGGCGTATGAGAATAACGCTTTTTATAAAAAAGCTCCTGCCATTGCCGCACCATACCGAGATATCCGTTATTAAGAATAGCGACCTTCACATTAATTTTATTCGCCACGCAGGTTCCGAGTTCCTGGATGTTCATTTGTATGGAGCCGTCGCCTGCGATATTAAAAACAGTCTTTTCAGGACGGCCTAGTTTTGCCCCGATTGAAGCCGGAAAACCAAAACCCATAGTGCCCAGGCCTCCGCTTGATATAAATGTGCGCGGCTTGTTATAATTATACCATTGTGCGGCCCACATCTGGTGCTGGCCAACTTCAGTACAAATAATCGCATCCCCCTCTGTTGCCTCATCTATCTGCTGAATTACATATTGAGGAAGAATTTTACTCTTATCTTTATCTTTATATCCCATAGGGCATTTCTTCTTCAAATCTTCTACATGCTTAAGCCACCCTTCAATTGAGGGGGCGTGTTTAATCTCCGGTAAAACTTCAGCAAGCACCTGCTTGATATCACCGACTATCGGGATATCAACATGTACGTTTTTACTTATTGATGAAGGATCAATATCAACATGAATCACTTTGGAATTAGGGGCAAACATATCAAGCCTTCCGGTTACACGGTCATCAAAACGCGCCCCCAAGGTAATAATAAGGTCTGCGTCCATAATACTGTGATTGGCGTATGCCGTGCCATGCATACCAAGCATGCCTAAAGACTGTTTATGTTTAGAAGGAAAACCTCCGATACCCATCAACGTCCATGTCACAGGACAGCCGGTTTTTTCTGCTAATCCCAATAATTCACCTGATGCGCCTGAAGTAATAACACCTCCACCGGCATAGATTATCGGCTTTTTGGCTTCCATAATCAGTTTTGCCGCCCGCTTAATCTGACCCGGATGCCCGAAATACCTCGGGTTATAACTCCTTAATTTTGTTTCTTCGGGCCAGATAAATTCGGTTTGGGCAACTTGCACATCTTTTGGCAAATCAATAAGTACGGGACCGGGACGTCCGGTTGAGGCAATATAAAAAGCTTCCCTGATAATGCCGGCTAAATCCTTAATGTCCTTAACCAGATAGTTGTGTTTAGTAATCGGGCGGGTAATCCCGGTAATATCTGCTTCCTGAAAAGCATCATTGCCAATAAGGGCGGTAGGAACCTGCCCGGTAATAGCGATCATGGGGATAGAATCCATAAACGCATTGGCAATTCCGGTAACCAGATTCGTTGCCCCCGGGCCGCTGGTAGAAAGGCAAACTCCAACCTTGCCTGTTGAACGGGCGTAGCCGTCTGCTGCATGCGCAGCTCCCTGTTCATGGCGAGTCAGTATAAATTTTAATCCCTTAAAATCATAAAGCGCATCAAACGTAGGAAGAACCTGGCCTCCGGGATATCCGAAAATTATCTCCACTCCTTCGCGCTTTAAACATTCTAAAAGTATTTGAGAACCTGTCATCAACACTTTAACACTGCTCCTTCATCCGCAGAACTGACCATTTTTGAATAACGGCATAAATAACCGGTTTTAATTTTCGGTGCAACCGGCTTCCAATTCTTAAATCTATTTTCAATTTCAGCCTTGCTTAATTTAACCTCAATTTTACGATTAGGTATATCAATGTTTATTGTATCACCATCTTTAATAATTGCAATCACCCCGCCTGCTGAGGCCTCCGGAGAAATATGGCCTATACACGGGCCTTTGGTACCCCCTGAAAAACGGCCGTCGGTAATTAAGGCTACGGAGTCACTCAAGCCCAATCCGACAATTGCTGCGGTAGGCGCAAGCATCTCACGCATACCAGGCCCTCCCGACGGGCCTTCATAACGGATAACAACGCAATCACCTTTTTTAATTTTATTATTCATGATTGCCTGCATCGCTTCTTCTTCGCGGTTAAATACGCGCGCTCGGCCGGTAAACTTCATGATTTTTGCGCTTACCCCGGATTGCTTTACCACTGCGCCCTTTAACGCAAGATTACCGTATAAGACTGCAATCCCTCCCTGCTTATGATACGCCTTATCTAGCGGGCGAATAACCTCTTCATCAAAAATAACGGCATTATCCGCAATATCAAAAGTTTTCTTGCCTTCTACATTTAAAGTATTATTCAATTTAGATTTTAACCTCTTTAATACTGCAGGAATGCCTCCGGCATATTCGATATCTTCCATAAAATGCTCGCCTGCCGGTTCGATATTGGTAATATGCGGCACACTCTTGCTAATTTTATCAAAAGTCTTTAGATCCAAATCAATACCTGCCTCATGGGCAATACTCATTAGATGTAAAACCGTATTGCTTGAGCCGCCTAAAGCCATATCCACAACAATTGCATTTTCCAGGGATTTTTTAGTGATAATATCGCGCGGCTTAATGTTTTTTCTCACCAGATCCACAATCCTCTCTCCGCTAGCTTGGGCAATCCTGCGTTTTTTAGCCGAGCCCGCCAACGCTGTAGCGCAGCCTGAAATAGACATGCCCAAGGCTTCAGTCAAACATGCCATTGTATTCGCAGTATATAATCCCTGGCATGATCCCTGGCCGGGACAAGCCTCCATCTCTAAACATGATAGCTCCTTAGAAGAAATATCGCCTTTTTTTGCCCGAGCCATTGCTTCATACGTATCATGCACAAAAGCTAATTTTCTTTTATTAAACCTGCCAGAAATCATTGGCCCGGCAGTAACAATAATCGCCGGAATATCTAGGCGGGCAACCCCCATAAGCATGCCGGGAGTAATTTTATCACAATTAGTCAGGCAGATAATCCCATCTAATTGATGCGCTTGACAAACTGTTTCAATGGTATCTGCAACAATCTCACGAAGAGCCAAAGGATAGCACATTCCCAAATGCCCCATCGCAATCCCATCACAAATACCCGGCACACCGAATAAAAATGGAACAGCGTTACCATAACAAACCCCGCGCTCAATAAATCTTTCCAGGTCGCGCATCCCGACATGGCCGGGAATAAGATCAGTAAATGAAGAAGCTATGCCAATAAACGGCCGCCCTAAATCTTTTCTGCTCAAACCAGTCGCATGTAAAAGCGCCCGGTGAGGGACACGTTCCAAACCTTTCTTAATTTGATCTGAACGCATAATCTTATCCTTTCCTTTATCCTTCGTCCCAACTCCTAAACTGCTACGCACTCATCGGAATAAGTCCAATCAATCTACTTAGTCAGCGCCTTCTCCGTCATGGACTACTCCGGAGGCATCCTGACGCTTGCGCACAATCACTCTTTTTAAAGTAACATATTTATCAACTATAGCCCGATTATTTATTGCGCCAAGCTGCTTAAAAAGAAAATCAAATTTAGCTTCAATCTCTAAAGCGATTTTATCACGCGTATCTTGCGCTAAACTCATAATATCTCTCTTAAACGGCCCTAATGCCTTTTTACGCGCCTTATAAAAAAATTGTTCATCGGTTTCGCCTTCTTTTCTCTCGCCTGCAGCATTAACCTTTAACCAATCATAAATCCTTTTCTTTAGATCCTCAGGAAAATATTTACTGTCAAACATCATATTTTGAAATCCGGTTGCTAAATGCACCTCTACTGTGTTATTCTCCGGAAACTTATGGAACATTTCTTCCGGCAAGGTCGAAGCCCCATGCTGCACCGCTCCGCCAAGGCCAAATTCTTTTTGCGCAATGCCTGAAAGGGTATTTAATGTAGCGAAATCGAGTTTAACCTCGGCGATAGAGCCATCGGCCTTAACTACTCCGCCATGAGAAGTACCAGTCTGAACTGAAATTTTACTGATACCGATTAAGCCTTTGCGCAGCCTTTCTTTATAACCTTCCATAAACGCAGCCAGATCCTGGGGAGTAGAATTCTGATGCCCAACCTCACCAATTTCGCCTCCTACGGAAACCGTTATTCCTTTTGGTTCAATCCTGCGGATCAATTGTGTTAATTTCGCACATACCTCATAATTATTTTTCTGCTGTTTCTTTATATCCTTTTTAGATAAATCCACTAGCGTCGAGGAATCGATATCAATATTGTAAAAACCTTCGGCAATACTATCTGCGATCATATCCTGCAGCACCTCTAGCTCCTTATCCGGATTCTCCTGGAATTTCTTGGCATTAACCTGACAATGGTCTGCCTGAATAAACACAGGGCCCGAATATTCTTCTTTTATCGCTGCCGCCAAAACAGCCGCGGTATATTCAACCGGAGCCTGAGCGGTATAACCCATTTCGGATTTTGCAATCTCAAAAATAAATGCTCCGGAGTTATTCTTTTTGGCTGTTCTGAATATCGCACGGGCTAAATCATAAGTCATACTGCGCAGGTTAATCGCAGGCACAGTAAAGCCACCAAATTCACCCCTGCCTCTTGCCATATAAAGTTCATGGATACTGGATGAATAAATACCTTTTTTATAAGCCATATCCGTAATCTTCTTGGCCAACTTCTTCTTGAGCAAAGTATCATCGGTTAAAATTAAATCCATTACAATCTTGTCAACTTCAAGTGCATGTCTTCCCATTTTACTCTCCTTATTATTTATCCTCACTCATCAGCTCGCTAGGATAAATTCGACCGACAACTTAGCTTGTTTCTCTCCCTAAGTTGCGCCTATTTTAAGTTAAAAGTTTGATTAAATTGTAAAAATTTTCGATCTTTAATTCTTTCTTCCTTATCGCGACCTCAAAATCAACTTCAGTTATTCTGCCTGCAGTAACCCCTACAGCAATATCCTTTTTCCCTTCAATTAAACAATCAACTGCAGCCTTACCAAGATTTAAAGCTAAATCCCGGCTAAAAGCTGTCGGCCGGCCGCCTCTTTGTACATGGCCTAACACTACTGTGCGTGTTTCTAACTCTGTCATTTCGGTAATTTGCCTGGCAATATCATCAGCCTTACCTGCCCCTTCGGCAAGTATAATAATCCAACTCATTTTTCCGACCAGATTACCATGCACTATATCATGGCAGACATTATTGAGGTTTATTTCTCTTTCCGGAATAAGCACATCTTCGCACCCTCCGGCAAGGGCAACAGTCAAGGCAATAAAACCGGATTCCCTCCCCATTACCTCAACCACAAAAATCCGCTCCATGCTGGTTGCGGTATCACGAATTCTATCAATGGCTTCTAAGGCTGTATTAACTGCAGTATCAGTACCAATAGTATAATCTATGCCATTAACATCATTATCAATAGAAGCAGCTATACCGACGCAAGGAA
The DNA here is from genome assembly GCA_964582765.1 of uncultured Planctomycetales bacterium. Lineage (GTDB taxonomy): Bacteria > Omnitrophota > Gorgyraeia > Gygaellales > Profunditerraquicolaceae > UBA6249. The sequence continues at coordinate 21,375 of CAZOSW010000013.1, forward strand.
TATTGTATTTTTTATAGAATTGGTGGGCAGCGGCAAAAGAACCGTTACCGCCAATAACTATTAATCCATCAATATTATTTTTCTTAACTGTCTCATAAGCCCGTCTCTGGCCTTCTTCAGTCCTAAACTCTGCACAACGTGCAGTCTTTAAAATCGTGCCTCCCTGGGAGACAATCCCCGAAACAGAACGGGAACTCAAAAGTTTTAGCTCCTCATTAATCAGGCCCCACCATCCCCGGAAAACTCCCATCACTTCCAATTTCTGATGAATCCCATAACGCACCACAGAGCGAATTGCCGGATTCATCCCGGGGGCATCTCCTCCGGTTGTTAAAACCGCAATTTTTTTAATCGCCATTTTAAAATACCCTCGATTTCTGAATTACGCACACGCCCTACTGAATATGATTATGTCCCCATCTCCCAACTAGCCAAATATTTTCTTTGTTCGGCAGTAAGCAGATCAATCTTAATCCCCATGGATTTAAGTTTTAACCGGGCGATATTCTTATCGATATCTTCGGGAACCGTATAAACTTGCTTTTTTAATTTGCGGTAATTCTTAGCCATGTATTCTGCGGACAAGGCCTGATTAGCAAAAGACATATCCATCACGCTAGCCGGATGGCCTTCGGCAGCAGCCAGATTAATTAACCTGCCCTCGCCTAATATGTATATCTTGCGTCCATTTCTTAAGGTATACTCTTCGACAAAATCCCGGGTTGCCCGGCTAGATTTGGCTATTTTTTCCAAACCCGGAATATCGATTTCAACATTAAAATGCCCGGAGTTAGCCACAATCGCGCCGTCTTTCATTAAACTAAAATGCTCGCGACGAATAACATTAATATCTCCGGTAACCGTAACAAAGATATCCCCGATTTTAGCTGCATCTTTGATCGGCATTGCTTCAAAACCATCCATGGTCGCCTCAAGTGCCCGCAAGGGGTCAACCTCAACGACAATTACTTTTGCACCCATGCCTTTTGCGCGCATGGCTGTACCTTTCCCGCACCAACCATAACCACAGACGACAAAATTAGCTCCGGCAATTAATTTATTAGTTGAACGGATAATTCCGTCTAAAGTAGACTGGCCTGTACCATAACGATTATCGAACAGATGCTTGGTAAGAGCGTCATTAACCGCAATTATCGGATAGCGCAATTTCCCTTCTTTGGCTAAAGCGCGCAGGCGAATTACACCAGTAGTCGTCTCTTCCGTGCCGCCGATAATATTAGAGTGCATTGAAATCGGACGCTGATGAATAGTGCTTACCAGGTCTGCGCCGTCATCCATTGTAATATCCGGCTTGACCGCTAAAGCTGATTTCATATGCTCATAATAAGTCTTTGTATTCTCGCCTTTAATAGCGAATACCCCTGCCTTTAAGTCTTTTACTAAGGAAGCTGCGACATCATCTTGAGTAGAAAGCGGATTGGATGCGCAAACATATACATCTGCACCGCCTGATTTTAAAACATCCGTAAGTACCGCTGTTTCTGTAGTAACATGTAAACAGCAGGCTATCTTTAAACCTTTTAATGGTTTTTCTTTAAAAAACCTTTGCTTAATTAAACTGAGCACCGGCATATTTTTCGCAGCCCACTCAATCCTCAACGCACCTTTGTTAGCTAATTTTATATCCTTAATATCGTAATGCATCTTATCCTTTCTTAATAATTATTATAAACGATTGGCTTGTTTTTTTAATGCTTCCGCTTTATCCGTTTTCTCCCAAAGAAACTCCGGCTCAGGTCTGCCAAAATGACCGTAGCTGGCTGTTTTCCTATATATAGGCCTGCGCAACTTCAGCGATTCAATAATTCCTTTAGGGGTAAGCTGAAAATTCTGCCTGACCAATTTTACTAAAGCCTCTTCTGAGATAACCGAAGTCCCTTCGGTTTTAACCATAACCGACAAAGGCTCTGCATGGCCGATTACATAAGAAAGCTGAATAAGGCATTTTTCGGCAAGTCCGGCTGCCACAATATTCTTGGCAATATAACGGCACATATAGGCAGCTGAGCGATCAACCTTAGTGGGATCTTTACCGGAAAATGCACCGCCCCCATGGGCAACTGCTCCGCCGTAAGTATCTACAATTATTTTTCTTCCGGTCATACCGGTATCGGACTGCGGGCCACCAACTACAAATTTTCCTGTCTGGTTAACATAATACTTGGTAGACTTATCCGCCCAGCCCTTAAGGATAGGCCCGGCAACCCGCCGAATAATCTCCTGTCGCGCTTTTTCAGTAATAGATTTACCGTTTCTTTGTAATATATCGTTCGTATGCTGGGAAGCTAGCACCACAGAATCAACACGTACGGGCTTGTCATTATCATATTCGACGGTAACTTGAGTTTTCCCATCTGGGCCCAGGTATTTTAAAATATTATTTTTACGGACTTCTGTTAAACGCATAGCAAGCTTATGCGCCAACATCAGAGCAAGCGGCATCAACTCCTTAGTCTCATTACAAGCATAACCGAACATTATGCCTTGATCCCCCGCGCCTCCGAGGTCAACCCCTTGCGATATATCCGGCGATTGAGAATGGATAGCATTTAGTATAGCGCAGGTATGAAAATCAAAACCGTATTTTGGGTCATTATAACCTATCTCTTCAATTATTTTCCTGCTTATATCATGCACATGGATAAAGCCTCTTGTTGTTATCTCGCCGCCGACAATTAGAAGACCCATAGTTACATAAGTTTCGCATGCTACGCGCGAATAAGGATCGATTTTCAAACAAGCATCTAAGACCCCGTCTGAAATCTGATCGCATAATTTATCCGGATGGCCTTCGGTCACCGATTCTGAAGTAAAGTAAAACTTATCTAAAGACATATCTCCTCCCTGTAATTATTGGGCAAAATTATTTTTTGCCGCGTTTAAATATTTAGAATCACCAATATCAAACCATGATCCCCTAAATACAAACCCATATACATCTATTTTATTTTTAAGCCAAGCAATATAACTTCCGGTAGCATCTACTTTTTCATCCTTCACTTGGACGTATTCCTTAATCAGCTTCAGGTAACCCTTAGGTATATAATAAAGGCACATCGCCACTATGTTTGACTCTGGTTTCTGGGGCTTCTCCTGAAAATTAATTATTTTATTTCGACTATTTAACTTAACCACGCCATAACGGCAGGCATCCTTTTTTTGCTTTAATCTATACAAACCGATACTTGCAGCATGACTTTTCTGGAGGGAAAAATCCAAAAAACCCTTAAGCGAACCGCTAAATAAATTATCTCCGCCAATCACCAGAAGATCATCATTAATCTTTTGATTTTTAATTACAAAATTTATATCACCTATAGCCCCAAGCCTATCCTGATTACTTTTAGTCAGGTCATCTATCAGGGTAATTTTCTTAAGGCACTTTATTGATTTTACCCAATCGCGAAAGTTAAAAATAAATTTACTGTTAGTTACAATATAAATTTCATCAATAGCAGAAACCGATTTTAATTTATCGATTATATAATTTATGATCGGCCTGCCTTCTACTGTTAAAAGCGGTTTAGGAAATCTTTTAGTTAAAGGATAAAGCCGTGTCGCATATCCCGCAGCTAAAATCAATGCTTTCATGACAGATTTTCTTTCTTATCTAATTTATTGAACTCTATAAATTTAATTGTTAAATATCTAAAAGATTCGGGCAAATTTATTTTAGAATCTGTGCTAACTTACTTTGGGCAAATTCTTCAATTTGCGTGCCAGTTGTAAACTTCATCGCCTGGTTTGCAAACTCTTGCGCTTCTTTATACCCTACGGCTCGAATTATATACTTTAGCTCCGGAATAACTTGAGGAGGCATACTAAATTCATCAAGGCCAAGCCCAAGAAGAATAAGCGCTAAAGACGGATCCCCCGCCATCTCTCCGCACATAGCTACTTTGATTTTAGCTTGATGCGCCGCATCAATAATATTTTTAATAAGCCGTAATACCGCGGGATGCGCAGGTTCATAGAGATAAGCGACTTTTTCATTACTACGGTCAACTGCTAAAGAATACTGAATCAAATCATTCGTCCCAATACTAAAGAAATCAGCTTCCTCGGCTAAAATATCGGCGGTCATTGCCGCTGAAGGAACCTCAATCATCACCCCTACTTCAATCTGATCGTTAAAAACCAAACCGTTCTTCTTTAATTCTTCCTTGGCTTCTCCTAACAGTAAATTTGCCTGCCTTAACTCTTCTATACCGGAAATCATAGGATACATAAGTTTAAGATTTCCATGCACCGAAGCCCTAAGAATAGCACGTAACTGTAATTTAAATATATCCGGCCGCGCCAGACAAAATCTAATCGCCCTCCATCCTAAAAACGGTTGCATCTCATGTGGAATTCTAAATTGAGATAAAAATTTATCCCCCCCTATATCAAGAGTGCGGATAACCACTGGATACGGATTCATTTCCTCGGCAACATACTTATAAGCCTGATAATGCTCCTCTTCAGTAGGAGAATCCTTGCGGTTCATGTAGAAAAACTCTGTGCGATAAAGGCCTATCCCCTGGCTACCATGTAATTTGACTGAAGAAACCTCATCAGGAAATTCAATATTGGCATTTATCATTATCTCTCTACCGTCAGTAGTAACTGCCGCAAGGTCTTTAACTGACAGGAATTTTTCCGCAATACCTTTTAAATTTTCAAGTTTCTGCCGATAGCTATTGAGCGTTTCCTCATCGGGATCAATAATAACTATACCGCTAGTTCCGTCAACAATAACTACATCTCCCGGATTAACCTTGACGGTAACAATTTCTAAACCGACTACCGCCGGTATTTCAAGGGACTTGGCCATAATCACGGTATGAGAAGTTTTTCCTCCTATATCGGTAACAAAGGCAGCGACATTCTTAGTATGCATTGCCACAGTATCCGAGGGGGATAGATCATGGGCGACAATAATTGCTTTCTCTTTGATGTCTCCCAAGCCCTTCTTTTCTTTGCCCAGAAGATTCCTTAATATCCTTTTTCCGACATCATTTATATCCGCGGTGCGTTCCTTGAGGTATTCATCCTCTATCTTTAAAAACACGCTGATATATTTTTTCAGGACCTCTGAAAAGATATAAGCAACGTTTAGCTGTTCTTTCTTAAGGCGAGAGATAACCTCTTCAATAAGCATGCGGTCTTCTAAAACCAAAAGATGCGCGTCGAAAATCTGGGCCTCCTCTTGGCCCATATCTAAGCTGATTCTTTTTTGCATCTCGATAATTTCGCGGCGGGTCTTAATTAAAGCTTCTTCAAAAAGCTGAATTTGTATTGGTATATCTTCCCAGGCAATCGCCTGGCGCAGGACTATAAACTCCTCACTTCCAAGCTTATAGGCCGGACCAATACTTATGCCGCCTGCCGCAGCAATTCCTTTTAACTGAATCATAACTCTTCCTCGCTATTGATTATCTTTTCCAATTCTTCTAAAGCCTGCTCTGCATCTAAACCATCGGCTTCAATAACAATCAAACTTCCTGTTTCCGCACCGAGCATAAGAATACCCATTATGGATTTTCCATTGACCTCTTCGGTATCGCGCCGCACAGTAATACGGCTATCAAATTTATTAGCCACCTGCACAAATATAGCTGCCGGCCGGGCGTGTAATCCCTGTTTATTTTTTACGACTAATTCTTTTTTAATCAAACTCATTTTTAATGAGCGCTTAACTTACGCTGAGCTTTAGGCTGCCGTAAGTTATTTGCGCCAATTTAAGCATCTTGGTTTTCAATCTAGCGAAATCCTTGCGAGCGAAACGAGCAAGGATAATCCCCGCGTTTACTTCAAATAGTAGAAGCTGCGGAGATCATATCTCTTCAATAAAACTTAAAATAATTTTTGCTAACTTTTCCGGATCATGCCGGATCACCCCATCGGTAATCATGCTAAAATCTTCCTCTACTACCCGATAACCAATACTCTCAACTTTCTTGCGGTCATTGATTACAAGGAGTGAATTATCCTGTGAATACCGGCCCAGAATCTCAGCCGGCACCTCGCCATTATTTACCACGCAATAATCCAATATATGCGAATGGCTGTGACTAACCAAAGCCTTAATATGGTCGCTGACACTATAACCATCAGTCTCCCCCGGCTGGGTCATTACATTACAAACATAAACCTTTATTGCTTCGGATTCGGCAATCTCGCCAGCAATTTCTTTAATTAGTAAATTAGGGATTATGCTTGTATACAAAGATCCCGGGCCTAAAACAATAATCTGTGCTTCTCTAATTGCCTTTAATGCATCCGGGGTCGCCGCCGGCTGTTGGGGAGTAAGGCTGACTCTATTAATTCTCTTCCTTGCCTTGGGAATCTGCTCCTCTCCTATTATCTTAGAACCGTCATGAAAATGGGCAACAAGCGTCACATCCCCTAATGTAGAAGGAATAACCTGTCCGCGCAAAGCTAAAACCTTACTGGTTTCCTTAATCGCTTTTTCAAAATCACCGGTTAGGCGGCTCATTACCATAAGAAAAAGGTTTCCAAAGGAATGCCCGGAGAATTCTGAATTTTCATCGAACCGAAATTGGAAAAGATCGCGCATTAATGCCGGCGCATCGGCAAGAGCTACTAAACAGTTGCGTATATCACCGGGAGGCAAGACGTCAAACTGCTGTCTAAGCCTTCCGCTTGAGCCTCCATTATCAGCCACTGTCACTATAGCTGAAATATTCGAAGAATAATTTTTTAACCCGCTTAAAAGAACGGATAAACCTGTCCCTCCGCCCACAGTAACGATACGCGGGCCGCGGCTTAACTGTTTCTTCTGATATAAAATGTCAATTAACTCAGTGCCCCTTGAAGAAGGAACAAATACGGCAATAAAAGAACGCATCAGGCGTTTAATGCCCAAAATCAAGATTATAATTCCTGATATTACAACTACGGCATCTAAAAATTGAATCAACCAGAATTCTTCACTGCGCAGGTTAGCCGTTCCTAAAATTAAAAGCCCAACCCCAAAAGCGCTTAGGGCAACCCAGCGCTTAATACCTATACCGGGATAGAACCATTTTAAGATACCAGTGGAAATCGTCTTCATTTTATTAAATTACTTGCCTTAAATTTATATAATTGAAAAGATTAAATCTTTTTTTCGTCTTCCTGCGTAATAATCTTAATCACAGATTTATCATCCATGCAAGTACGCAGAGTATCACGAAAATATTTATCTTTTAGGAGGCGCGAGATTCTAGCTAATGCCTTAAGATGCGGGCCGGCGGAATCTTGCGGGGCAACGAGTAAAAAGAAGATATAAGCTAATTCTCCGTCCAAGGAATCAAAGTCTACGCCTTTCTTGGAAAGGCCAAAAGAAGCAACTAACTTATTCACACAATCGCACTTTGCGTGCGGTATAGCTATACCCTGGCCAATAGCGGTAGAACCTAAAGCCTCCCTTGACATAAGGGCATCTATCAGCTTATTACGGTTACGTTTTTCTACGTCTCCGGATTCAATTAGAAGATCGACCATCTCTTTAATCACATCTTCCTTTCTGGTAGATTTTATATCGGTAAGAATTGCTTTTTTGGAAAGAAAATCCATTATCTGCATTTGTTTCTCCTTTAAATGAGTCCGCCATTAATTTTAGTGCCGGACGAATTTATCCCGCCGAATAAGTGAGGCGGAATCTAAATTGTTTCCCTGTTACCGTAAATTAAAGCGGGAGACGGGATTCGAACCCGCGACATCAACCTTGGCAAGGTTGCGCTC
>CAZOSW010000014.1:0-25025 GCA_964582765.1 uncultured Planctomycetales bacterium
TCGTCTAGCCTGGTCCAGGACAAGAGCTTTTCAAGCTCTCGACACGGGTTCAAATCCCGTCAGGGTCATTGATAATAATGCGCGGGTTCTCCCCATAGCAATACGCTGCGCAGATTATACAGCAATCTGCTTGCAGCTATGGGGATTAATTCCGGCATTGCCCCTGATATCGTCTTTAGAGGTGCTTGAGATCTTGCTTCGCCTCCGGCTTCGCAGGATTTCGCTGGATCAAATCTTAGAGGTGCTCAATGTGTGGAATAGTCGGATATATCGGTGAAAGAGAAGCGCAACCTGTCTTATTATCCGGCTTAAAACGCCTTGAATATCGCGGCTATGATTCAAGCGGTATTGCATTAATCTCTCCTAAGAAAAACAGTATATCCATAAGAAAATCCCCCGGAAAAATCAGCGTACTAGATAAATTAGTTAAGAACAAGCCCCTTTGCGGCGTAGTCGGTATTGCACATACGCGCTGGGCAACACACGGCGCGCCTACTCATGCCAACGCCCATCCTCATCGTGATTGTTCCGGCTCAATTGCCGTTGTGCATAATGGAATTATCGAGAACTACGAACCACTTAAAGCTCAACTGATCAAAGAAGGCCACATTTTTAGCAGCCAGACAGATACCGAAGTTATCGTGCACCTGATTGAAAAATTTTATAAAAATGTTCCCCTGGAAGTAGCGGTGTGTAAAGCGCTTAAATTATTAATAGGCTCTTTTGCTGTTGGGGTAATTGCGTCCAAAGAGCCGAATAAGTTGATAGGGGCCCGTCTCGGCAGCCCCTTGATTGTGGGCGTAGGCAAAGGCGAAAATTTTCTTGCTTCCGATGTTCCGGCAATCCTAGGTTTTACCAAAGAAGTTGTTTTCCTTGATGAAAACGAGGTTGCCATTTTGGATAAAGATAATTTGAAGATCAGCAATTTTGACGGAAAAACTGTTTTTAAAAAAACCACCCATATTAATTGGGATATTGACCAGGCGGAGAAAGCCGGATTTGATCATTTTATGCTTAAAGAAATTAATGAGCAGCCTAATATTTTAGAAAACCTGATTAATTCTCGCATTCATAAGCAAACGGGCAAGATATTCTTTGAAGAACAGAATATTCCTGCAGCCAAACTTAACCAGATCAAAGAAATATTTATCGTTGCCTGTGGCACGGCATATCATGCCGGGATGGTTGCAAAATATGCGCTAGAATCGCTTTGCAAGGTTCCTACATATATAGATGTTTCCAGCGAATTCAGGTATCGCGATCTTTTGATCGGCCCGGAAACTTTAGTTATTGCCATAAGCCAATCCGGTGAAACAGCGGATACCTTGGCCGGAATAAGAGAAGCCAAAAGGCGCGGTTCAAGCGTAATTTCTATATGTAATGTTTTAGGTTCAACATTGACCCGGGAATCCGACGGTATTATTTATACCCATGCCGGGCCAGAGATCGGTGTTGCTTCAACCAAAGCCTATACCGCTCAGTTGGTCGCGCTTTATCTATTCGCCTTTTATTTGGCACAAATTAGAGGTGTTTTGTCGGATATAAGGATTAAAAAATTACTGGATGAATTACGCAAGATCCCCGGCCATCAGATTGAAATTTTAAAATGCTCAAAAAACATTGCTGCTCTTGCCCGTAAGCACTCACATTTGGGGTCGTTTTTATATCTGGGCAGGAATATAAATTATCCTTCGGCTTTAGAGGGTGCTTTAAAATTAAAAGAGATCTCTTATATACCGGCGGAGGGCTATGCGGCTGGAGAGATGAAGCATGGGCCAATTGCTTTAATTGATGAATACCGGGCAGTGGTTTGCATTGCACCCAGCTCAAAAGTTTATGAAAAAATGGTTTCTAATATCCAGGAGATCCGCTCACGCAAAGGCAAAATCATTGCGATTGCCACAGATGGAGACCAGGAGATTAAGGAATTAACCCATGAAGTAATCTATATCCCAAAGACAGAGGAAATATTCTCTCCGCTTTTAGTGGTTCTGCCGCTGCAATTGTTGGCCTATCATATTGCTGTCAAGCGCGGTTGCGACGTGGATCAGCCGCGTAATTTAGCCAAATCAGTAACCGTAGAATAATGTTTTATATTGTTGCCACGCCAATTGGCAATTTAGGTGACTTAACATTTAGGGCGGTAGAGGTTTTAAAAAACGTTGATTTGATTGCCTGCGAAGACACGCGGCACACCAGAATTTTGCTTACTCACTATGGAATCACAACGCCTACCACGAGTTTTTTTCAACACAATAGATTTATTAAGGGCGAATATTTAGTTGGTTTACTAAAAGAAGGAAAAAATATCGCTCTGGTTTCTGATGCCGGCACTCCAGGCATCCTTGACCCCGGGTATAATTTAATTAACCTGGCGATAAAAAACAACCTAGAGATGACTTTTATCCCAGGGGCTGCGGCATTTGTGAATGCGCTTGTGCTTTCAGGCAAGCCCTGCCATGAATTTTATTTCGCCGGGTTTTTGCCTAACCGCTCAGGCGCACGCAAGAATCAGTTGGAAAAACTTAAAAAATTAGGCTCTACCCTGGTTTTTTATGAATCTTGCCATAGGATTTTGGCTAGCCTCCAAGACATAGATACGGTTTATGGCGATAAAGAGATTGCAGTCGCCCGGGAGTTAACTAAGAAATTTGAAGAAATTCTGCACGCTAGCCCCAAGATTATTCAGAACAAGCTTTCTAAAAGCAGGCCCCGCGGTGAGTTTATAATCGTTATTTAATATTTAAAAGTAGCTCAAGAAACATCGGGGAATATCCAAGTTGATTATTTGCTGATTATCAGCGAGAAGTCAATTCTATTAGGGCTTATAGAAAAAAGGCATAGACAGGCTTGCCCCTTCAGGATTAATCGAGGCCAAAGATAAGATATCATCAATGGGATAATTTTTAGGTCGACTCTATAAATGTGCTCGTTAAACTCTTGTCTCTGCGGTTAGTGTTTAATATCTGCAACTCGCCAGTTTATAGGTAAGCTAGGCTAATATTTTTAGGCAAGGTGTTTAGTGGTTGACCACTATTACATTGTAGGCTATAATATATAATAATATGTTTAATTTAAAAGGTCTTGGGAATATGAAAAACATTCCTAGGGGTTTTTAGGTGGTTGGGCCGCCATCTTGCGTGTGAATGTAGGGTGGTATTTTTTATTAATGAGGGCAACCAAATGAAAAGAATTCTTCTCTTTATCCTGCCAATATTAATCATCGTGGCGCTTGGATTTACGATTTCAGGCATTATGCAAGCTCGTTTCACGGAAGAAAAGCTTATGGATGACCTGCAAAGAAAAGCTAAATCCGTGGGTGAAAGCTTAGAGCTCTCTGCCAGGTATATTCTTATTAACAATGATTTGAAGCAGGCCAATCGATTAGTTGAGAGTTTTCAAAAAAGAGAAAGATTGCAAGGTTGTGTAATCTATGATAAAGATGGCAAAATTTTAGCCATCACTGAACGATTCTCCGACTTAAAAGAGGAAGAAAGGCCGTATATCAAGGATATTTTATTAACAAAGAATCCGCGGGGAGCTTTGGATAAATTCAGGGAATATTCCGTATATAGTTATATTTTACCCGTTTTAAATGATGAAGGAAGTGTCTTGGGGATGGTTGAGGTAATTTATGATACTTCTTATATGCTTACTACAATGGCAGAATTATGGAGAAAAATAAGCACCTCCTCGGCGGTTCTTATATTATTGATAGTTTTAGTTACTTTCCTAATCCAGAGACAAATCTTTATTATGCCGGTGCGCAGATTAACTCAATGGTTTACCCATTTTCAGCGAGGAGATATCGACAAATTACGGCCATTTGCTGAAAAGGGGGAGTTTGGTAAGTTGATTAGTGAAGTAGAGCAGGTCGCCTTAAGCCTAAGGGTGGCGCGCAGGACAATGTCAGATGAGGCGCACGTGCGTTTACAAAAAGAAGAATTGTGGACTGAGGCGAAGCTTAAGGATTTAGTCCATGCAAAGCTTGGAAACGATTCATTTTTTGTTGTTTCTAACAGAGAGCCATATATGCATGTTTTTGATGATGCTTTAGGCAAATCTATCTGTATAAGGCCGGCAAGCGGCGTGGTTACGGCAATACATCCGATACTGTCTGCTTGTGGTGGTACCTGGGTTGCGCATGGAAGCGGCAGTTCTGATAGAAAGTTTGTCAATTCTAAAGATAAGCTTGGTGTGCCCCCCAATGATAATCGTTACATCCTTAAAAGAGTTTGGCTGGACAAAGAAGAAGAGCAGGGTTATTATTATGGATTTTCAAACGAAGGCCTGTGGCCCCTATGCCATAATACACATACCCGCCCGATGTTTAAAGAAGCTGATTGGCGCATGTATCAAAAAGTAAATCAAAAATTTGCCGATAGTGTCCTAGAAGAGCTACCTGTAAAGAGCCCGTTTATTTTTGTGCAGGATTATCATTTCACGCTTTTGCCTAAGATGATAAAAGATAAGCGTCCGGACGCAAAGATTGCTTTATTCTGGCATATACCCTGGCCAACCCCGGAGGCCTTTATGATCTGCCCGTACCAGAATGAGATTCTCGAAGGAATGCTGGGCGCCGACCTAATTGGTTTTCATGTGCAGAGCCACTGTAATAATTTTCTCGATACTGCTAACAGGTTATTAGAATCTCGCGTAGATACTGAAAAATTTAGCGTCGTCAGGTCCGGAAAAGAAACTTTCATCAGGGCATTCCCCATAAGTGTTAAAGCGCAGATTAGCGAAGACTCGTTTAAAATTGATTCTATGCGCCAGGTTGAAAAGCTAAAGAAAGAGTTTGAGCTTGAGGATAAGATTGTGGCAATTGGCGTAGATAGAATTGATTACACCAAGGGCATAGTAGAGAGAATGCTGGCAATAGATAGATTTTTGGAAAAATATCCGGAATACAAAAAGAAATTTGTGTTTATTCAGCTGGCTGCGCCAAGCCGTACGCATATTAAGCGTTATCATGATTTAATTGGCGAGATTGATGAATTGGTTGAAAAAATTAACTGGAAACATATAGATGGTAACTGGAAGCCCATAGTTTATCTTAAGAAGCATTTCTCGCAGGAAGACATTCAGCCGTACTATAGGTTAGGAGATATTTGTATTGTTAGCTCTTTACACGATGGAATGAATTTGGTAGCTAAAGAATACATTGTGGAAAGAACTGATCTATCGGGAAGCCTAATTTTAAGCCAGTTTACCGGCGCAGCCCGTGAACTCAATGACGCCATTCTGGTTAATCCATATTCGATTGAGGATTTTGCGGATAGTATAAAACTGGCAATCCAAATGCCTAAAGAAGAAAAAATAAGGCGTATGGAGAACATGCGTAAGATAATAAGTGAAAATAATGTTTACCGTTGGGCAGCCAGTATTATTACCGAGCTTACGGCTTTGAAGAAAACGTAGTTTTTTAGGAGATTGGCCGATGAACAGCGATTTATTTCTTAGGTTTACTAATTTAACCGGGATTTTTATGCCGTTGATTGTTTTTATAGTAATTTTGATCATCGGGTTAATTGTCAGGAGCATTATTTTTAATCGGCTTTCTCTTTGGGCGAAAAAGACATCTATGCAACTTGATGATGTTATTTCCGGAGCAACTAAGGGGCCTTTTATGGTTTTATGTTTAATCTTGGGCCTATATTTTGCGCTAGGATTTTCGAGCCTTTCGGAGAATATTGTTAATATTGTTAATAGAAGCATTCTTGTGCTAGGGGTCATTTCCGTAATGATGGTCCTGGCAAATATAGCTTCCGGGATGATAAAGCTTTATGCCTCTAGAATTGATACGTCAATACCTGTTACTGCGCTTACACAGACCGTTGTTAGGATATTTATATTCGCAATAGGCATATTAATAATTCTTAATAGTTTAGGGATATCGATAGCTCCCATATTGGCGACCCTGGGGATAGGGGGATTAGCCGTTGCTTTGGCGCTTCAGGATACGCTGGCAAATCTTTTTGCGGGTTTTCATATAACAATTGCCAGGCAGATAAGAGTAGGTGATTATATTAAGCTTGAAACGGGAGAGGCAGGTTATGTAGTTGATATAAATTGGCGTTCCACGAAAATAAAAATGCTACCCAATAATTTGATTTTAATCCCCAACGATAAATTAAGTAGGGCAATTGTTACAAATTATTATTTACCGGATAAGGAAATGGCGGTATTAGTTGACCTGGGCGTTCATTATAAGAGTGACCTGGAAACAGTTGAGAGAATTACATGTGAAGTGGCCAGGTCCGTTATGGCAGAGGTAAGCGGCGGGGTTTCTTATTTTGAGCCGTTTATTCGCTATCACACTTTTGGCGATTCTAGTATAAAATTTACAGTCATATTAAGAGCCAAAGAATTTGTGGATCAGTATTTAATAAAACATGAATTTATTAAGAGATTACATAATAGGTATGCGCAGGAAGGCGTTAATATTCCTTATCCAATTAGAGCGATAAATTACGAACAGGAAAAAAAGGGTTAATTGAATGAAATATGCCTTCGATAATTTAGAGAAAATAAAGAATAAGCTTTTTAACAGAGATTTATTTTTGTTCCTAGATTATGATGGTACGCTTGCCCCTATTGCTAGCACTCCGGATAAGGCCATATTTTCAGAAGGAATGAAAGATATTCTTAAACAGTTGTGCCAAAAACCTAATTGTAAGGTTGCGATTATCTCAGGAAGAGGGTTAAGTGATATTAAGAAGCAAGTTGGGTTAGAGGATATTATTTATTCCGGTAATCATGGCTTAGAAATCCAGGGTCCGCAATTGAGTTATAAGGCAACTGTCTCTCCCCTGTATAGGAAAACAATAGAGAGGATAAAAGGCTCATTGGTTGCTAAACTTGCTAAAATCAACGGAGTTATTATTGAGAACAAAGGTATTTCTTTGTGTATGCATTATCGACTTGTGAAAAAAGATGATATCCCGCTTGTGAAAACTATTTTTCATGAAATAGTTATCGATTACCTGGTAAAAGGGAGTATTGCGATTAAACCCGGTAAAATGGCTATTGATATTAGGCCAACCTCCTGGATAGATAAGGGTAAAGCAGCCTTATGGCTTTTAGCTAGGGAGAATTTCAGGGAGCAATGCCGTTCTGTACTTCCAATGTATATTGGCGATGATCTAACCGATGAGGATGCTTTTGTTGCTTTGAGAGAAATAGGAATTACTATGTGCGTTGGGGAAAAAAAAGATTCTGCCGCCCAGTATTATTTTAAGGATACTCTCCAGGTAAGGCGTTTTTTAGAACTGGTTTTGAAAGCATTAAATAAGGGGAGCGCATGGGAAATTCTTTAGAAGAAAAATCCCCGTTTGTTTTTTATGCAAGGTCGCACCTTTCCGAGTTGACCGGATTACGGGCATCTACTTTGGGTCAATTGCTCGGGCTTATTAAGAGCGTTCCGGGATCTTCAATCTATCACCACACTCATAGATTTCTGCAGCAACATCAGTATTTGTCTCCCGAACCACCCAATGATTTTTCTTATTGGGTAGCTGATTGTTTAGGTGAGGATGAATTAGGTGAAAGACTGGCTAGTATTGATACGATGCAATTTTCCGCCATCAGCAGCTTAAGAGAAAAAATTGTGGCCACCATAGAACAATATTTGAAGGTTAATCCTCTGGCAAAACTTAGGTTCTCGCGCAGCGGAGAAGAGTTCTATTTCATTAAATCAATTAGTTTTGTCTTTTGTACTAATTATGTTGTGCACGATTTAGAGGAGTTTACCCGGGTACTTCAGAATATAACCATTGATTCGATATATTTTCATATTTTTGAAGCACGTCTTAGGCTTGAAAAACAAGTAAATGATTTTTCAAACTGGATCGAGACAACTATAGGAGATAAACAGCTTGCTGATAGAATAGCCAGGCTTGATCCCTATACCTATACGCTGGAGGATTTAAGGAACAAGATTATTTATTTAATAAGGAACAAGAATTCTGTTTAATATGATAAAAATAGATGATTATATCTCGATTGTAGGCCAGTCAACAATTGATGAGATTAAAATGCTTGCCCAGAAGATGGGGGGTAAGCGTGTGCAGAATATTAATTCTACAGCCGTAGGAGGCGGAGTTGCCGAGATTCTGACTCGCATGGTGCCTCTGCTTAGGGAATTGGGCATTGACGCCAAGTGGGATCTGGTAAAGGGAGGCCAGGATTTTTATTCAGTAACGAAGAAATTCCACAATGCCTTGCACGGAAGGCCCGAGATAATCGACCAGCGTGATTTTGATATTTTTACGGAGACCAGCAAAAGGAACATCGATGAGTTAGATACTTCTGCCGATATTGTTTTTGTGCATGACCCTCAGCCGATAGCTTTAATTGAAAAAAAGAAAGACAATAAATGGATCTGGCGTTGCCATATCGATGTATCTGATCCTAATCAGAAAGTTTGGAAGTTTTTGATGGATTTTATTGAAAGATATGATTCTGCTGTTTTTTCCGCGCCAAGTTTTGCTCAAAGGTTGCCGATAAGGCAGTTTCTAATCGCACCTTCCATCGACCCTTTAAGCGACAAGAATAAAGAGTTGCCGCAAGAGACCATCGATGAAGTTTTAAAGAAATATAAGATTATTAAAGATAAACCAATTATTACGCAGATCTCCCGTTTTGATTATCTAAAAGATCCTTCAGGGGTTATCGATGCCTATTTGCAGGTTAAGCGCTATATTGATTGTCAGCTGATTTTAGCCGGAGGCACGGCTACTGATGATCCGGAAGGCCAGAAGGTGCTCGAAGAGGTTCAGAATAAGGCCAATGCGGATAAGGATATTCATATATTACTCTTGCCTCAAAATGATATAGAGGTAAATGCTTTGCAGAGGGCATCGGATGTTATTATCCAGAAATCAATAAAGGAGGGTTTTGGTTTAACAGTTGCAGAGGCGCTTTGGAAGGCCAAACCCGTGGTCGCCTCTAGTGTTGGCGGTATTCCTTTACAGGTAAGGCATAAATATTCCGGCCTTTTGTGCCATTCTATTGAAGGGGCCACTTTTTCTATAAAACAATTATTACACAGCCCGGATTATGCCAAAAAATTAGGACAAAATGGTAGAGAACATATTAAGAATAATTTTTTACTTACTCGCCATATTAAAGAATACATTTTGTTATTTTTATCGCTATATAATTCCGGAGATATAATTAATTTATAACATATTTTAAATTGCCGGGCCCGCAGATTTTTTAATTTGCCTAGGACAATAAATCTGGGGGGGCCGCCATCTGGTTGACTATAGTTGAATGGTGTTATTTTTTAAGGAAGGACAAGAGGAATGCGCATGATTAAGGTTATTTTTATATCGTTGATTACGCTGGGAATCTTTGCTCTTATTTTTGCCTTAATACATCCTGCAGGATAGTTTAATAAAAACAAATCATTAAAGGGGGATATTATGAGGCTTAGTGGATGGATATTAATGATAATTGCCTGGGCAACTATCTTAGGTATGGCCGTTTTTTGTTTTAACCGTATATTTAAAAAAGGCCTGAGAAGAGAGAATCCGAGGAAATCATGATGGGAACAAAAACAGAGATGTTTATGGCGGATAAGGCATTACAATACACTTAAGGGAATTCTTTTGCAATTATAATTTAGCCTTGACAAAGAGGTAGCTTGTGATAAAATTAATAAACAAAGGACCTTTAAGCCCAGCTCCGTGAAGCTGGCAAGGTAAAGAAAATGAAAACAATGGAATTAAGGCAAAATGGACCCTTGGCAAAGAAAGCCAGGGGTATTTTTTTATTGAGGCCACAACAAATCAGAGGGATAAGGCTAGGTCGATAGGTAAAACATGAAAGAAAAAGCTAAAATACTGGATCAAGAAGGAATCAACCGAGCGGTTATGAGAATCGCCCATGAAATTATCGAAAAAAACAAAGGTATTTCAGGGGTTTGCATTGTAGGCATTAAGAATCGCGGAGTCTATATTGCCGAGCGTATTGCCGAATGTATAAAGAAAATTGAAAGTGTAAATGTTTTGACCGGAGCCCTGGATATTACGCTTTATCGGGATGACCTAGCTTTAGCTAGCGGCCAGCCGCTCGTACGTAAAACAGAAATAGATTTTGATATTAATGATAAAAACTTGGTGCTGGTTGATGATGTGCTCTATACCGGGCGTACAATTAGGGCGGCTTTAGACGCGTTGATTGATTTCGGCCGTCCTAGATCTATACAATTGGCAGTTTTGGTCGATCGTGGGCACCGCGAGTTGCCTATTCGGGCGGATTTTGTCGGCAAAAATATTCCTACTTCTAATAAAGAGTCCGTAGAGGTACGGCTGCAAGAGTTTGACGGCAGGGATGAAGTAGTTATAGTAGAAAAATAAACTGTAGCAGCAGAGGCTGTCCCTGCCAAGCGAGATAAGCACAGTTTGGGAGATAAGTGAAATAATGTCTTGGACAAAAAAGGACCTTTTAGGCCTTGAATATTTAAGCAAAGATGAGATCGAGCTTATTTTAGATACAGCTGAGTCTTTTAAAGAAGTCTCTACCCGTGAAATCAAAAAGGTTCCTGCCCTACGCGGTAAAACCGCGGTGAATCTTTTTTATGAGCCGTCCACGCGCACTCGCGTATCTTTCGAGGTGGCGGCCAAGCGGCTTTCCGCAGACGTAATCAATATCGCAACGGAAACCTCTAGCGTACGCAAAGGCGAAACTTTAATTGATACCGGTAAAAATATTCAGGCGCTTAAAGCCGACATTATTATTATGCGGCATAATTGTTCAGGTGCAGCCAACATGCTTGCCCGCACTTTAGATATCAGCGTGGTTAATGCGGGAGACGGCTGGCATGAACATCCTACTCAGGCACTTTTGGACATTTTTACATTAAAGGAAAAAATGGGAAAAATAAAGGGCCTAAATGTTGCAATTGTCGGAGATATCGCGCATTCCCGGGTTGCCCGTTCAAATATCTGGGGCCTGGTTAAATTAGGAGCTAATGTTACGCTATGTGCCCCGCAGATACTGCTTCCGGTAGGTATAGAGTCCACTGGCGCAAAAACTTCCAGCAACATTGACGAGGTTTTAAAAAAAGCTGATGCAGTGAATGTTTTGAGGATGCAGTTTGAACGTGATGAAGGCGCGGCATTTCCTGAACAGCTGGATTATTTTAAAAAATTCGGGATTACTGAAGAAAGACTGGCCAAGGTTAAAAAAGACATCGTAGTTATGCACCCCGGGCCGATTAACCGGGGGATTGAGATGTCTAGTGCGGTTGCAGACGGGGCAAACTCGGTGATTTTGGAGCAGGTAACCAACGGTATTGCTGTAAGAATGGCAGTTTTATTCCTGGTTAGTCAAGCCAGGGACCCGGCCCATCCTCATGTATAAGGTATGTTTATATTCTTAAGGGGCTTCAATTGAGATTTTTTCTATATTGGAAGCACAGTTGATACAGAGACAAAGTAGCAATATTATGATTGTAGTATTCAAGGGCCAAAGCAAGTGGTTAAGAGGAGTATAAACGGAGGGGCTGGGTGAGCATACTGATAAAAGGCGGTAGGGTAATTGATCCAGAAAATAAAATCGATGCAATCCTGGATATTTTAGTTGAGGGTAAAAAAATATCCAAAGTTGCCAAGGATATTCAAACAAAAGCTGAGACGATAATTGATGCCACAAATAGGATTGTTGCTCCGGGTATTATTGATATGCATGTGCATATGCGCGAGCCAGGCAGAGAGGATAAGGAAACAGTGGCAAGCGCAACAGCTGCCGCAGCTAAAGGCGGAGTAACTACTGTTTTAGCTATGCCCAATACTCAGCCGGCAATGGATTGTGCAGAGAATATTGCATTATTACAGGGGATAATTAATAAAAGCGCTTTAGTTAATGTGTTTATTTGCGGAACGATTACTAAGGAACGCCTAGGTAAAGAGCTAAGCGATATTGCAGCGCTTAAGAAAATCGGCGTTGTTGCTATATCCGACGATGGATGTTCTGTGGATAGCGACGAGCTGATGTTTGAGGCATTTAAAAAAGCAAAACAAGTCAAACTTTTAACGATATGCCATTCCGAAGATAAAAAACTCTCCGGAAAAGGAGTAATAAATTTAGGCTTTAATTCCACGCGTATGGGTTTACGCGGCATTTCCAATGAATCAGAATATAAAAGAGTCAGCCGGGATATTGAGTTAGCAGCCAAATGCGGCGCTTCAGTGCATATTGCGCATGTAAGCTGCAGGGAATCAGTAAATATAATTGCTGCTGCTAAGAAAAAAGGGGTTAAAGTTACCTGTGAAACTGCTCCGCATTATTTTGCCTTAACAGACGAGGATATTGTTGATTATGATACAAACATGAAAATTAACCCTCCTTTAAGGACTAAGGAAGATGTGGCCGCAATAAAGGCCGGATTAAAAAATCAGGTTATAGATGCGATTGCTTCAGACCATGCCCCGCATACGGAAAATGAAAAAGATATTGAGTTTGAGCGCGCGGAATTCGGCAAAATTGGCCTTGAGTCCGGGTTAGTAGTAAGTATCATGGAGCTAATTGATAAAAAAATATTAAACTGGCAGGAATTGATTAGGAATTTAGCGCTAAATCCGGCGCATATTTTAGGGATTGATAAAGGCACCTTAGGCATCGGCGCTGACGCGGATTTAATTATTGTGGATGCGAACAAAGAATTTGTTCTTGAGAAAAAGAGTATTGTTTCAAAATCAAAAAACTCACCCTTTATAGGCAGGATGGTAAAAGGATTAGTTGAATATACGATTTGTAACGGAAAGGTAGTATATAAAAAATAAAAATGGAATTTATTGCAGATTTTCATATCCACTCTAAATACTCTCGGGCAACTAGCCGCAATATGGATGTTAAACATTTAGCCGAGTGGGCAAAATTAAAGGGCATAACCTTAATGGGTACAGGTGATTTTACCCACCACTTGTGGTTAGAGGAATTAAAACATACCCTAGAGGATTGTGGTAATGGTTTGTTTAAATATGCAGATGTTTATTTTATGCTTGGCGCCGAAGTAAGCAGTATTTATTCCAAAAATGGACGCACATATCGTATTCATAATTTGATTTTCAGCCCAACGTTCAAAAGCGTAGATAAAATAAATGAGCGCTTAGGCAGAATTGGAAACTTAGCCAGCGACGGCCGGCCGATATTGGGCTTAGATGC
This sequence comes from uncultured Planctomycetales bacterium, assembly GCA_964582765.1. Lineage (GTDB taxonomy): Bacteria > Omnitrophota > Gorgyraeia > Gygaellales > Profunditerraquicolaceae > UBA6249. The sequence goes on from CAZOSW010000014.1 coordinate 13,174, forward strand.
CGCAGAGCTGGCGCGGATTGTATTTGATATTGATGAGAACTGTATGATTGTCCCCGCACATATTTGGACCCCGTGGTTTAGCCTGTTTGGTTCGATGTCCGGGTTCGATAAAATTGAAGAATGTTTTGAAAAACAAACGGATAAGATTTTTGCTCTTGAAACCGGATTATCAAGCGATCCGGAGATGAATTGGCGTTTAAGCGCCTTAGATAGATTTACGTTAATTTCTAACAGCGACTCGCATTCGCCCCAGAAAATCGGCCGCGAAGCCAATGTTTTTAATTGCCACTTGGATTATAAAACCATAAGAGAGGTGTTAAAAACCAAAGATCAAGAAAAATTTCTATACACCATAGAATTTTTTCCGCAGGAAGGCAAGTATCATTATGATGGCCACAGGCTTTGTGGTATTCGTTGGTCACCGCAGGAAACCAAAACGCATAACGGAAAATGCCCTAAGTGCGGTAAGCCCGTAACTGTTGGAGTGGTTAATCGGGTTGAGAAATTAGCTGACCGGCCTGCGGATTTTAAGCCGGATAATTCTATTCCTTTTAAAAATCTAATTCCTTTTATTGAAATAATTGCTGAAGCAAAAGGTGTAGGTAAGGCATCTATAAACGTAGAAAGGGATTACCGCGTTTATTTAGCTAAATTTGGCACTGAATTTAATATTTTACTGAAGGCTTCAAAAGAGGAACTGCTTAAAAGTTTACCCCCTAAAATTGTTGATGGTGTTTTGCGTGTGCGCGCAGGGAAAGTAGATATAAAAGCAGGATTTGATGGCGAATATGGCACAATTTCTATATTCGATGATAATGAGGGGCAGAAAAAAAGCGAGCAGCAGTTGAATTTGTTTTGAGGGGTCTGTGGTTCGAGGAGCTCGCCACAGGAGCAGATGCAAATAAAATACGCGCCTGTAGCGCAACGGATAGCGCATTAGCCTCCGAAGCTAGTGGTGACAGTTCGATTCTGTCCAGGCGCAAAGATTCTTGAGTGTATAGGTTCCCGCCTGACAGCAGGTAGGAATTCTTACCAGGTGCAATAAGAAATATGAAAAAAATAGTCTCTGTGATTGGTGGACATCGTTGTAATACAGAAATGGATGATTTAGCCCAAGATTTAGGCAAAAAACTTGCTAAAGTGGTAGATATTCTAGTTTCTGGCGGTTTAGGTGGAGTAATGAAGGCAGTTTGTTCAGGTTTTAAGGCCGGAGGCGGCTTAACTATAGGTATAATACCGAGTTATGATAGAAATGATGCCAATGGATTTGTGGATATAGCTATCCCTAGTGGATTAGGTTTTGCCAGGAATATTCTTGTGGTTAAATCTGCTGATGTTGTTGTGGCGCTTCCAGGTGAAGCCGGGACACTTTCTGAAATTGCCTTCTGTTTACAGTTTAAAATTCCTGTAATCAGCCTTGGTTCATGGGATATTAAGGGTATTATTAAAGTTGCAACTATTGATGAAGCGCTTGAACAGGTTCAGAAGATTCTAGAAGAGAACTCATAATGAAGAAAAAAGTAATTATTTTAGGCGGTGGGCCTAATCGGATTGGCCAGGGGATTGAATTTGATTATTGCTGTTGCCATGCGGCATACGCTCTACGGGAAGAAGGCGTGGAGAGTATTATGGTTAATTGTAACCCTGAAACAGTCTCTACTGATTATGATACTTCTGACCGCCTTTATTTTGAGCCGCTTACCTTCGAAGATATTATGAATATTATCGAGAGGGAAAAGCCGTTTGGTGTGATTGTGCAATTTGGTGGGCAGACGCCACTTAATTTAGCAGTACCGTTACGCAAGGCAGGAGTGAATCTTTTGGGAACAAGTGCTGATAGTATTGATATCGCTGAGGATCGCAAGCGTTTTAAACAAATGCTGGATAAGCTGGATCTCTTACAGCCGGTGAATGGTACGGCATTTACATTCCAGCAGGCAAAAGAGGTGGCTAATCGGATCGGCTATCCGGTATTGGTGCGCCCTTCATATGTATTAGGGGGCAGGGCAATGGAAATTGCCTATGATGAGAAGGTATTAGAAAAATTTATTAAAGAAGCAGCAGAGGTTTCCGGCGAGCATCCTATTTTGGTTGATAAATTTCTGGAGGACGCCATAGAGGTCGATGTTGATCTGGTCGGGGATGGAGAGGATTTTATAATCGGCGGGATTATGGAGCATATCGAGCAGGCTGGAGTGCATTCCGGAGACGCGGCGATGTCACTTCCCACGTATACTTTATCTAGCGAAATATTAAAACAAATTCGTCAGGCGACAATTCATATGGCTAGAGAATTAAATGTAGTGGGTTTAATGAATGTACAGTATGCAGTAAAAGACAGCAAGGTTTATGTCTTAGAGGTTAACCCCCGCGCTTCGCGTACGGTACCGTTTGTTTCCAAGGTAATCGGGGTAGCGCTGGCAAAACTGGCAACTAAGGTTATGCTAGGAAAGAAATTAAAGGACCTCCGGTTTACTAAAGAGGTCATTCCGAAACATGTAGCAATTAAAGAATCTGTGTTTCCTTTTAATCGTTTTCCGGGAGTAGATATAATTCTTGGGCCGGAGATGAAATCGACGGGCGAGGTCATGGGTATTGACGTTGATTTTGGCCAGGCATATATTAAGAGTCAGCTTGCTGCCGGGCAAAAGCTACCGAAGAAAGGCAGTGTATTTATTTCTGTGAATGACCGCGATAAAAGGAATATTATTTTAATAGCTAAGAGACTAAAGGATTTAGGTTTTAAGATTTATGCTTCAAGCGGTACAGCCGCGACATTAGTAAAAAGCAATATTCCGGCAAAAGTTCTGCCAAAAATATCAGAAGGCAATCCCAATGTTTTGGACTTAATGAAAGAAGGCAAACTTCAGTTGGTAATTAATACTACATCCGGGAGAATACCGCGGCTTGATGAAGTAAAGATTCGTTCGCAGGTTATTATATGCGGCATACCTTATACCACAACCATATTTGGGGCGCTTGCCACAGTAAGCGGAATAGAAGTATTGTTAAAGAAAAAGCTTAAAGTTAAATCATTGCAGGATTATTATGCCAGAGCTGCCAGAAGTTGAGACGATAAGAAGAGATTTGGAAAAAACAATCTTGGGTAAAAAAATTATCAAGGTTTGTGTGCATAACCCTAAGGTTATCCGGGAGCCCGGACCGCAAGCTTTTAAAAAACACCTAGAGGGGCAAACTATAAAAAATATTTTGCGGCGCGCTAAACTATTAATTCTTGAGTTATCGAATGGCCGGGCTTTGACGATACACCTGAAGATGTCTGGGCAATTAGTTTATCCGGGAGGCTCAAGCCGCAGCCGGGTAGCCTTTTATTTTAAGAGTGGAAGGATTTTGGATTTTAATGACCAACGTTTATTTGGGGAATTGCGTTTGGTTTCCGATTGGGAAAAAATAAAATTTGTCCAAACCCTTGGCCCCGAACCATTTGATTTGACCTTTTCTAACTTTAAAGGTATGCTCTCTAAGAAGAAAACTAAAATTAAACCCTTACTTCTGGATCAATCGTTTATCTCCGGGATTGGTAATCTTTATGCTGCTGAAATTTTATTCCGGGCTAAAATTGACCCGCAGAGGCCCGCACAAAGTTTAAACGAAAAAGAGAAACAAGTTTTATATAAAAAAATACAAGGGGTTTTAAAAAGCGCAATTAAATACGGAGGATCGTCGGTAGATGATTATGTGCGAGTTTCCGGAAAGAATGGCAACTATTCGCGATTTCATCGGGTTTATGGGCGGGCCAATAAACCTTGTTTTGTCTGCGGAAAGCCGATAAAAAGAATCGTACTGGGAGGCAGGGGTACTTATTTTTGCGCTACCTGTCAAAATTGATATATGAAAAAACGACTTAAACTTAACGGAGTAATTATATTTTTTGCTCTCATTATTGTTGCATTTTTTCCCAGATTTTTCTTCCGCAGCTATTCAGGGGGCCTTTGGGAAGAATGGAGAGTGGTTTTAGGTTTTGTGCTTATTCTTTCGGGCCAAATTATCCGGGTTTCTGCGCGGGGATACAAGGCAGAACATTCCCGCGAAAGCCAGGCATTAATACAGAATGGGCCATATCAAGTTGTGCGTAATCCCATGTATTTTGGTATATTTTTAATAGGCTTAGGCGTGGTCTTGGCGATTTTTAAATGGCTGGCGATGGTAATTTTTATTTTAATTTTTATTATCCGGTATCTTTTACTTATCTATAAAGAAGAGAAAAAGCTCCAAAAAACATTTCCGGATACATACAAAGAATACTGTGAAAAAGTTCCGCGTATTTTTCCCTCATTATCAAATATGGTTAAATTGGACATAGCCGATTATTTACCCTTAAAGATAGCCTGGTTTAAAAAAGAGATTGGTTCAATTATTACGCTGCTTTTATTTGTTTTATTAGTAGAATCATGGCAGGGTATTATTGGAGAAGACCTTAGGATTTACCTTAAGCAATCTCTGTGGTTATTTTTAATATTTGTTTTGTTTACAATGTTGATAATTTTACTTAGCAGGCGAACTGATAAAAGATATGGGGATAGTACAGGTAAAGGGAAGAATAATTTCTAACAAAAGATTTGCCGGTAATTATTGGCATTTAGAATTTGAGTCAGAGATAATTACTAAGCACCTCTGCCCGGGACAATTTGTCAATATCAGGGTTAGTGACGGGCTTGACCCATTGTTAAGAAGGCCAATTAGCATTCATCGAGTAAAAGCCTCTAAGGTGAAGCTTATTTATGAAGTCTTGGGGAAAGGCACGCAAGCGTTATCTAGAAAAAAGCCGCAAGAGTTTTTAGATATCATTGGCCCGCTGGGAAACGGTTTTGATTATCGTCAATCAGCTAAATCGAAAAATACTAAGAATATTTTGATTGCCGGTGGCATTGGGGTTGCGCCGCTAGTTTTCTTGGCAGAGAGATTAAAATTGAGCAAGCCCTTGATTTTAATTGGAGCCAAGACAAAGAATCAAATTCTCTGTATGCAGGAATTTAAATCTTTAGGCTGTACTTTAAGAATAGCCACGGATGACGGTTCGCTCGGATTTAGGGGAAAAGTTACTGATTTGCTAGAAAGCATTTTACCATCGGCCATCGGCCATCGGCCATCGGCCATCTATGCCTGTGGGCCTCACCCTATGCTAAAAGCCTTAGCAGGGATCGCCCATAAAAATAAAATTAGCGCGCAGCTTTCTTTAGAGGAGCATATGGCCTGCGGAATCGGAGCCTGTCTGGGCTGTGCGGTTTTGACCAAGGCCGGCTATAAAAGAGTGTGTAAGGATGGACCTGTTTTTTCAAGTGAGGAATTAATATGGTAAAGCCGCTTAAGCCAAATTTAAGTGTAAATATAGGAAAACTCGAGCTCAAGAATCCGGTAATGGTGGCTAGCGGTACATTTGGGTATGCTGAAGAGTTTAAAAATTTTATTGATTTAAAAAAGCTCGGTGCTATTGTTACCAAGACTATTACTATCAAGCCGCGTCGTGGAAACCTGCCACCGCGCACTTGCGAAACAGCAAGCGGCATGCTCAATTCCATTGGTTTAGAAAATCCCGGAATAGATAATTTTATTAAAGAAAAAATCCCTTTCTTGAAAAAATTGGCCATACCGGTTATTGTTAGTATCGCCGCCGAAGAAACCCCGGATGAATTTTTAATTCTAGTTAAACAGCTGGATAAATTAAGCGAAGTGTCTGCAATTGAATTAAATATATCTTGCCCTAACTTGCAAAAGGATAAATTAATTTCTCAGGATGCCAAAGATACTTATGAATTAGTCAGCGTAGTGCGCAAGCTTACGCAAAAATGCTTAATTACGAAACTATCTCCGAATGTAGCTTTGATCTCTGACATTGCTTTAGCTGCGCAAAAAGCGGGCAGTGACGCGGTGGCTTTAATTAACACGCTCAGCGGAATGAGCATAGACGTAAATAAACGCATTCCTAAATTAGGCTCATTGGTTGGCGGACTTAGCGGGCCGGCGATAAGGCCAGTAGCGATTAGAATGGTTTGGGAGGTGTATAATAAAATTAGAATTCCCATTATTGGCATGGGTGGTATAATAGATACTGAAAGTGCCTTGGAATTTTTTATTGCCGGCTCGACAGCGATTAGCGTAGGAACGGCAAACTTTATTAATCCTAGGGTTAGCACGGAAATCATTTCCGGATTAAAAAAATATATGACGGAGAACAAGATCCAGGAGTTAAGCAACATAATCGGAAGATTAAAAGAATGCAGGGCTTAAGTAAACCAGGCCCTTGTAGCCGCAAGGATTCCGCTATATGAAAAACCAGGGTGCTCAAATCATACTTGCCCTAGATGTTGATACCATAGAAGAGGCTAAGGGGTTTGTAGATACACTTTATCCCAAAATAAAAATTTTTAAGGTAGGCAGCCATCTTTTTACTACTTATGGCCCTAAGATTGTTGAGATGCTTCATAAATCCGGCGCCGATATTTTTTTAGACCTTAAATATTATGATATTCCTAATACCATTGCTCAGTCAACTGCCGCAGCAACACGGCTCAGAGTAAAAATGCTCACTTTGCATATTTCCGGAGGGCATGAAATGATTAAGGCTGCAGTTGAAGCGGCAGCGCGCCAAGCAGAAGTTTCAGGGTTAGCTCGACCACTATTAATTGGAGTCACGGTTTTAACCAGCCAGAAAGCCGGACAAAGAGAAGTGTTAAAATTAGCACAGCTTGGATTGGCTTGTGGGCTAGATGGCGTAGTTTGTTCCGTGCATGAAGCAGCAGTTTTGCGCAATAAAATAAAGGAAAATTTTTTAATTGTCACTCCGGGGATTAGAGTCGATAATTCTATCAAGGATGACCAGAGGAGAACGGCTACAGCCAGCCAGGCAGTAAAAGCAGGGAGTAATTTTCTGGTCATCGGCAGGCCGATTTTAAAAGCAGATAACCCAATTACAAAAACAGAAGAACTTTTAGGAGATTTATATGGCGCAGGAAATTAAAGACTTGATCGCAAGGATTCAGCGGGAAGGCATAAGAGAAGCCGAAGAAAAGGCTGCACAAATAAAATCCGAAACAGATACTACCGCCCAAAAGATCATTGCGGATGCAAAAATGCAGGCTAAGAAAATTATCGAAGAGGCAAATAGCCAGACAAAAAGATTGGAAGACTCAACCCAGGCTTCTTTAAACCAGGCGGGCCGGGATTTACTAATCAGTTTAAGAAAAGAAATTAATTCCGTGTTAGATAAGTTAATTAAGGCCGATATTTGCCAAGCCTTAACTGCGGAAGAATTAGCCGCAATTATCGGCTCTTTGATCAAAAAAGCGCCGCTTTCTTTAGGCTCGGAGATTATAGTTTCTTTAAGCCAACAGGATAAGGAAAAGCTGGAGATGGGATTCCTAAAGCAGTTAGTGCAGGAGACAAAAAAGCAAATAATTTTAAAAGCCGCCGAAGGCATTGATAGCGGGTTTGTGATTAGCTTTGATGCCGGTAAATCTATTTTTGATTTTAGCGCGCAAGCCTTGGCCGAGTATATATCTGGCTCCCTAAGGCCTGAGTTAGCTAAGATTTTAAAATCCTGATAAATGGGTACTTATTATACATATTTGATTTCTAGCCTCCCAATGCTTAATTTTTCAACTATGCTGCCGCTTAGTTTAGATAAACTTTTTGCTAAATGTAAGGATTTAATTCCGGAAACAAAAATTGAGTTTTTACGCAATGCCTGCTACCAGGAGCCCTATTTATTAAATACTGTTTCAGGCACTACGTTAGGGAAATGGGCTAATTTTGAGATAGCCTTAAGAAATGAGCTGGCGCGCGCAAGAGCCCGGAGGAAAAAAATTGACCCATTAAAATTTGAGCGCCTTCCGGAGTCACCCGAAGCTCATATTAGCCATGTAGCAATGTCTGCTTATCGAAGCATTTCAATATTGGAAGCAGAGAAAATTTTGGATCTGGCAAGATGGAATTTTCTAGACTCTTTAAGCATTAACCATTATTTTGATTTTGATTTTTTATTGGTCTATGCGCTAAAACTTAAAATCTTGGAACGTTGGGATAGAATACGAAAAGCGGATAAAGAAAGTTTGTTTAACGCAGCAGCGCTAAATTAATTATGGAAAACAATAGAGCCGGGCAAGTAATTAACGTTAATGCTAACATGGTTACTGCCCAAGTCGATGGGTTTATTGTTCAAAATGAGGTGGCTTATATCATTCATGATCAGGCGCGTCTTAAGGCCGAAGTTATCCGTGTGCGAGGTAACCGCGCAGAGATGCAGGTTTATGAAAGCACGCAGGGCTTAAAAGCCGGGGACCTTGTAGAATTTAGCAATGAACTTCTTTCTGTAGAGCTTGGCCCCGGGCTGTTGGGCCAGATTTTTGATGGCTTACAAAACCCCCTGCCTGCATTAGCGAAAAAATGCGGGTTTTTTCTTAAGCGAGGCGTATATCTTGAGGCACTTGCCGATGAAATAGAGTGGGATTTTACGCCTTTAGTAAAATCAGGTGATAAGGTATTAGCAGGCAGCTGGCTGGGTTTTGTCCCTGAGAAAATTTTTAAGCATTATATTATGGCGCCTTTTTCACTTTCTGGCAGCCTTGAAGTAGTAGATATTACGAAAGCGGGCAGATATAATTTAAAACAACCAATTGCTAAACTCAAGGATAATAACGGGCATATCCACGATGTTTTTTTACAGCAGATCTGGCCGGTAAAAATACCAATTCGAGCCTATGCGGAGAAATTAAGGCCAGATGAGCCGTTAGTTACCAAAATGCGCCTGATTGATTCTCTCTTTCCGGTTTCACTCGGAGGAACATATTGTATTCCCGGGCCATTTGGCGCAGGAAAAACTGTGTTGCAGCAATTGACCAGCCGGCATGCAGAAGTAGATATTGTAATTATTGCTGCCTGCGGAGAGCGCGCTGGAGAAGTTGTTGAGACATTAAAAACATTCCCTAAAATTAACGATCCGCGTACAAATAAACCGCTTATTGACCGCACAGTAATTATTTGTAATACGAGCTCAATGCCCGTAGCTGCCCGTGAATCCAGCGTTTATACTGCAGTAACCATCGCAGAATATTACCGCCAGATGGGTTTAAATGTTTTGTTATTGGCAGATTCAACTTCGCGTTGGGCGCAGAGCATGCGCGAAATGAGCGGCCGCCTGGAAGAAATCCCCGGAGAAGAAGCATTTCCGGCGTATCTTGAATCACGCATCGCTTCTTTTTATGAACGCGCAGGTGTAGTCAGGCTCTATGGAGGCGCCCATGGTTCGGTAACTATAGGTGGCACAGTTAGTCCTGCCGGAGGAAATTTTGAAGAACCGGTAACTCAGGCGACCCTTAAAGTGGTCGGTGCTTTCCACGGGCTTTCACGCGAGCGCTCAGATGCCAGAAAATATCCGGCAATAGACCCTTTAATTAGTTGGAGTAAATATAATGGTTTTGTTAAGGCCGAACATCAGGAACAAGGCCAAGCTATTCTGCGCCGCAGCCATGAAATTGCACAGATGATGAAAGTTATTGGCGAAGAAGGCACGTCATTAAATGATTACATTCAATACCTAAAAGGGGATTTTTTTGATTTTGTTTATCTACAGCAGAATGCCTTTGACGCAGTTGACCAGGCAGCCCCTAAAGAAAGGCAGATTTATTTATTGGGATTTATCTGCGATATATTAGATTCAGAATATAGGTTAGATGATAAACCAGCTGCTCTGCATTTTTTTCAAACCCTGCGCCAGCTTATGCGCACTTGGAACTCTGCGGAATACAGGAGTGCGGAGTTTAAAAAAATAGAAGAGCAGATAAAAATATTTTTGGAAGAGAAGAAGATAAAATAACACCCTTTTGTGGGTAAGGATAAAAAATAATGCAAAAAGCTTATACTAATATTATTCAGATAGCCGGAGATGTTATTGTTGTAGAAGCCCAAGGCGTGGGCTATTTGGATATTGCCCAGATTAGTACTAGCCGCGGCATATCTTTAGCTCAGGTTATTCGCATTGACTCTAAAAAAGTATCTCTGCAGGTTTTTGCTGGTAGCCGCGGCATATCTACAGGAGACAAAGTAAGATTCCTGGGCCATCCAATGCGCGTTGCTACCGGCGAAGATTTATTAGGCCGCATATTTAATGGCAGTGGTATTCCTTTAGATCACGGACCGTTGCTTTCTGAAAACCTGGCTGATATCGGCACCCCTTCTGTTAATCCGGTTAAAAGGATTATCCCGAATAAGATGATCCGCACCGGTATCCCGATGATAGATGTTTTTAATTCTTTGGTTGAATCCCAAAAGCTTCCTGTTTTTTCAATCGCAGGGGAGCCTTATAACGATCTTCTGGCTCGGATTGCTGTTCAAGCAGAAATAGATATTATAATTTTAGGCGGTATGGGTTTAAAACATGACGACTATCTTTTTTTCCGTGAAACCTTGAACACGCATGGCGCACTTTCCCGCTGTATATTTTTTATACACACTGCATCTGACCCTACCGTAGAATGCTTGCTTGTTCCGGATATTAGCCTGGCAGTAGCGGAGGATTTTGCTTTAAAAGGGAAAAGAGTTTTGGTTTTGTTGACTGACATGACTAATTTTGCGGATTCATTAAAAGAAATTTCTATTACCATGGAGCAGGTTCCTTCTAACCGCGGATATCCGGGTGATCTTTACAGCCAGTTGGCCTTGCGCTATGAGAAAGCAGTTGATTTCGAAGACGCAGGCTCAATAACTATTCTTGCAGTCACCACCATGCCTGGAGATGACGTTACCCACCCTGTTCCAGATAATACCGGCTATATTACCGAAGGCCAGCTTTATCTAAAAAATAAAGCAATTGAGCCTTTCGGCTCTTTGAGCCGCCTAAAACAACAGGTAAACGGGAAAACCCGGCCAGACCATCGCACCATCATGGACACGATGATCCAGCTTTTTGCCAATTACAGGGAAACATTGGAAAAGCAGTCAATGGGATTCCAGATGAGCGATTGGGATAAAAAACTGCTTAAATATGGCGTTCTTTTTGAAGAAAATATGATGTCGCTTAAGGTAAATATTCCTCTGGAGGAGGCTTTGGATTTAGGTTGGCGGATTTTGGCAGATTGTTTTACTCCCGAAGAAACCGGTATAAAATTTTCAATTACTCAACAGTTCTGGCCAGCATCATCTAGGGACGGTTCTCAACTCAAAGCAGAACTGTCCCCTAAACAGGGGACAGTTTAAGATTGGTTTGAGAACCGTCCCTACTATTTTAAGATGGCGAAATTAAAGCTTACTAAAGGCGAATTAAAAAGGCAGCGTGACGCTTTAAAACAATTCCAGCGTTACCTGCCCACGCTGCAATTAAAAAAACAACAGTTACAATTGGAAATCCTGCAGCAAAGTTTTTCCGTTCGGGAAAAGAAACAAATATTGATTAAAAAAAGGCAGGCGATTGATCTCTGGGTAAGTTTGCTTGCCGACCCGCAAGTTGATTTTAGCTTATTTTTAAAACCAGACAAAATAGTTACCCACCTTAAAAATATCGCAGGCTGTGATATTCCTATATTTGATGCGGTGGAGTTTCAGCCCTTGAGCTATGACTTATTTGTTATGCCCCTATGGTTAGATTTAGGAATCGAAGCCTTTAAGGAAGTCATTGCCTTAAATAAAGCGATTTTGGTAATAGAAGAAAGTGTTTCTATCTTGCGCCACGAACTACGTATTACTACGCAAAGGGTAAATCTTTTTGAAAAAGTAAAAATACCATCAGCAGAAGAAAATATCCGGCTGATTAAGATCTGTATCGGTGATCAAATGGCTAATGCCGTTGGCCGCAGTAAAATTGCTAAGAGAAAAATCGAAGAAATTATTTTAGAAGAGGC
>CAZOSW010000014.1:25125-27510 GCA_964582765.1 uncultured Planctomycetales bacterium
GCACTAGCATGATAGTGGATATGAAAAAAGTTTTTTTACTTATTCAGCAATCTAATAGCTCATCTGCATTAGAGCATCTTCGGCAATTAGGGGTTGTGCATGTTGAGCATGAAAATATCCCCTCAGGAATAGAGCTTAATGAAATTAATGAGAAACTGAATTTAATTGAACAAGCTAGTTCTATTCTGGCAAGGGTAAACCAAACGCAAGCGGGACAATCGGTAATTCGTAAACCGGATGACTGGATTACAGCCTGCCGGCATATAATTGACTTAGCGAAAAGATATGAGCAGCTTAAAGAGTATGCAGTGTCTTTAAAGCTCCGGATAGAATTTTGGAGGCATTGGGGAGATTTTGACCCCGCCCAGGTAAAAGACCTGAAACAAAAAAATATACAGATAAGGCTTTATCGGATCCCCAAAGATAAAATTAAGAGTTTACCGCAAGATATAGTATTAAAGGAAATTTCGAAAGAAGGCCTATTTCTAAATTGTTTAGTAGTAAGCACGGGTAATATTGAGCTCGGTTTTAAAGAAATAGAATTGCCTAAATTATCATTATCTCAGATGGAGCATAGGCTTAGCGAAGATGCAAAGATTATGCAGGCAATAAGAGAAGAGGTCACAGGGCATTTTGTTTTTCAGAATAAGCTTATTTCCAGCAAAGAATCTTTTTTAAGCCAGAAAGATTTTTATACTGTTTTAAAGGGAATGGGGCAGGCCGGGGAGCTTCTTTATTTGAAAGGGTATATACCGATTGATGCTGAAGAAATGTTGATTAAACAGGCCAAGCTTAATGGCTGGGGAATTTTGACGCTAGTGCCTAGCGTAGATGATGCTGTGCCAACCTTACTACGTAATCCGGCTTGGGTTTCATTTATAAAACCACTGCTAAAATTGCTGGAGCTTGTTCCGGGATACCGAGAAATTGATATTAATCCGGTTTTTATTGTTTTCTTTAGCCTTTTTTTCGGCATACTTATTGGCGATGCCGGCTACGGGCTTGTTTATTTTTTTATTAATTTTTGGCTGTATAAGAAAATCGGGCATAAGCTTAAGGATAAAAGCGTATTTTTTCTCTTTTACATCCTAAGTTTCTGCGCTATCATATGGGGGTCCTTGACGGGAACTTTCTTTGGCCAGGAATGGTTGTTAAAAATAGGCATAAAACCTTTAGTCCCGGTATTAACTAATGTAACTTTTATCCAGGCGTTATGTTTTTTTATCGGCGCATTGCATTTATCTATTGCTCACCTATGGAGGGCAATACTTAAGAGCCCGGCGTTAGCGGCCTTGGCGGATATAGGCTGGGTTTGTGTTATCTGGGCGGTTTTTTTTCTTGCTAAAAACCTGATCTTAGGTGATAACTTCCCGTTGTTCGCAAACCGGTTAATTATCGCCGGTTTAATTTTAGTTTTGTTTTTTACCAGTCCGCAAAAGAATATATTTAAAACAATCGGCGCAGGCTTAGGAAAGATAGCGTTGAGCCTGGTAAATAATTTTACCGACGTAGTTTCTTATATACGTTTGTTTGCGGTGGGTTTGGCTACGGTAGCTATTGCAGATGCTTTTAATGCCATGGCTGCCGGGATAGTTAAAAAGGGTAATTTTTTAACCCTTATCGCAGCAGCGCTAGTTATTATTGTTGGGCATGCGATTAATATCGTGCTTGGGCCCATATCGGTTTTAGTCCACGGAGTAAGGCTTAATGTGCTGGAGTTTTGCAGCCATGCTAATGTTACCTGGTCCGGTTTTGTTTATAGGCCATTTGCTAAAGATATAAAGTTAAACAAGGAGAGTTAATATGGGGACAGGAGTTTTATTTCAATTTAAAGATCTGGGTATAATTTTAGTTCTTGCTTTAGCTGCCTGTGGTTCAGCAGCGGGTGTAGGGGTAGCAGGGATGGCTGCAATAGGCGCGTGGAAGAAAAACTTTAATCAGAACAAAAATGCATCCTTTTTGCTGGTGGCTTTGGTTGGAGCGCCTTTAACGCAGACGATTTATGGGAATATTGTAATGACCAAAATGATTGAATTAGCTAATAATGGGCAGTATCTTTGGGGTATCGGCGCTTTTGCCGGTTTAGCTATCGGCCTATCGGCATATTTTCAGGGTAAATGCGCAGCATGTGCCTGCGATGCGATGGGCGAAACAGGCAAAGGATTTGGAAATTATTTAGCGGTTTTAGGTATTACTGAGACTGTCGCTCTTTTTGTGATGGTTTTTACATTAATTATTCTTGGCAAGCTCTCCGGGGCATAGGTTTTAGGCGATTAGCTCATTTCCCTAAAAGGTAATTTCGCTAATCGTTGATATGCAACCTAGATTTTAGGGCGATTAGCTCAGTTGGTTAGAGCATCTGCTTTACACGCAGAGGGTCAGGGG
>CAZOSW010000015.1:0-27385 GCA_964582765.1 uncultured Planctomycetales bacterium
TATTCCGATTTTCCATCTTTAGCTATAGCTACGGGTTTTTGCTTCTTTGATATGCAACCCATTCCATAATATCCAACAGCAGCAGGGTTTTGCGCCACTTCATCAGCAATTGCCTGAGAAGATGAAAGCATTAGTGCCCTTTGCGCAAATTCTTCTTTACTGTTAGGATCGTTCTTTCTTAATACATGCTCCTTAAAATAGACATGGGTTCCAGAATTGACTTCGCGTGAGAGAATAACAATCTTCTCATCTTTACCGCCAATTTCCTTCCAATTGGTTACTCTTCCGGTAAAAATATCTGCAAGCTGAGACAAGGTAAGCTTGCCGATAGAATTGCCCGGGTTTACTACCACTGCAAGCCCATCTAATGCAACTTTTATTTCGTTGGGGTTTATGCCTTTCTGCTGAGCAATAGCAATTTCTTTTTCTTTGATGTTTCTTGAGCTCATAGCAATATCACAACTGCCACTTATGAGACTTGATAACCCTGTGCCAGAACCACCACCTGTAACTGCTACAAAATCACCTGCATTCTTCTCCATATATTTCTCAGCCCAGGCCTGACCTAGATTTACCATAGTATCTGAGCCTTTGACCTGTATTGAATTTTTATCTTTCCCCGCAAATGCTGAAGTTGTAAACATAACCGCGATCAAAACAAATAACCATTTTCTTAACATATCTTCCTCCATTTTATTTATAGTATATCTTACCTATATTATACCTATATGAAGCTAATGTAAAATCTGTGTAAAATCTTAAAATGCTATTTTTAGTTTAGTTCCTAGCACATTAGAATCAATCCATTTACCGGAGCTTTTAGCGGTAATTAACATATAATAAACTTCAGCCTTTATATTCTTTGTTAAATTCACCCCCAAACCAGCAGATACCCTATTCTGATTAAACTGATTTATGCTTCCAAAGCCAAAGAAGACTTCATCAGATACAAAGGGCTGAATTTCTAGTTTTGCAAACCTTAAAGGATACTTAAGCGTGAATTTATTACGATAGCGGCCAGAACCAGCCTTATATTCAAAATACCTATACTCTAGGCGATTGCGGCTTTCAAAGCTAAACCCTCCTCCGGATAATAACAACGTAGCAGTTAAGTACGGCGCATTCTCCATTCTAAGCTTGCGTTTACTTAATTCATAAATCTGGCGGTACCCGCCTCCGATACTCCAATATTTATTTATTACATATGACAACCCCAGGTCATAATGCTGATAATAAAATTCAGAAGCATTACCACCCCAACGAAACTCTTCCTCAAGTGAAACCTTAAGATCTTTATTTATCTTATATTCCTCTGTGTCTGTATTCCATATTTGAAAATCTCCGTCATCATAAGCATAAACTTTTGCTGCTAAAATAAAAGCTAATCCGATTATTACAAAAATCACCCTCTTCATTCTCTCTCCTTTCAGGTTATGTTTTTCTTATTCTTAAAAGGAGTATATAATGAGGACATTAAATCTGCTTCAAGGGCAAGTAAAATGTAAGTAAAGCTTTAGAGGTATTATAATTTACTTGGGGAGGATAAACCAAAACTTTGAGCCGAGACCCTCGGTGCTCTCTACGCCAACACTGCCATTATGCAATTCAATGATGTGCTTTACGATCGAAAGCCCAAGGCCCGTACCACCGAGTTCGCGCGAACGCGCTTTGTCTACCCGATAGAAACGCTCAAATATACGAAGAATGTCTTTTTCAGGAATACCTATTCCTGAATCTTCTATGATAATCTTAACTTTACCGTTTATGTCTTCGCTAAAAATCCTAACAAAACCTTTTTCCTTGTTAAACTTTGCTGCATTATCAATTAAGTTGATAAGCACCTGCTCTAATCTGCTCTTGTCAGCTGTAACCGAAATACCAGCAGGCAACTCATTTTTAATTTCTATATCTTTCTTTTTTAATTGAGATCTAAAGCCCGAAATAACATTTTCTACCTGCTCCTTTAAATTGAAGCTTGTCTTCATAAGTGTTATTTCCTTCGATTCAAGATGCGATAAAGAAAGTAAATCGTCGACTAAACTATCAAGACGCTCGGCATGATCCTGGACAATCTTTAAGAAGTTGCGGTTATTTTCCTTGTCATCTAAAGCACCTTCAAGGAGTGTCTCCACAAAACCTTTAATAGAAGTGAGTGGAGTCTTTAATTCGTGAGAGACATTGGCCACAAAATCGCTTCGCACAGTCTCCAGCCTTCTTATCTCAGTTATATCATGTATAACTACCAGGCACCCGCTGACAACGTTGTTATCAAAAATCGGAGTAGCATTGATTTCAAAGGTCTTACGGACGGGTAAAATTAGGCTTATCTCTGCCGATAAAGGCCTTCCTTTATTTAAAACGTTGGTTAAAACTTCATGAACATCATTATTGCGTATTGCCTCCAAAAAAACTTTTCCTTCGACTTCTTTTCTTGTAACGTTAAATATTTTTTCAATAGTCGGATTGATAGAAATTATGTACGACTTTTTATCAACAACGATTATACCCTCGATCATGCTATTAAAAATAGCAGCCAGTTTTTGGTTCTGCGTCTTGACTTCTTTAATTTTATCTTCTAATCCTTGAGCCATTTTGTTTAAGGTGACTGCGAGTTCTCCTATTTCATCTCGGGAGATCTGCATGATCCTGCGACTAAAATCACCCTTGGAAAATCTACGAGAAATCTGGATCATCCTATTAATTGGTTGAATAGTACGACTTGCCACAATAGAACCTAAAATAAAAGCAAATATAAGCGCAAAAAGTAACCCAATAAAGACTATCTTTCTAATTGCAAATAAGGTCTTTTGTACACTCTCTAAAGGAATAGACAACCTTAGGATACCAGGAATTCCAGATTTATCTTTAATAGGCAAAGCAATATATAACATATCTATCTTAAGAGTAGACGAATAACGCGTGTCAATACCGATACTACCAGTTAAAGCAGTTTTCACCTCTGGCCGGTAAAGATGATTCTCCATTAGAGGGATTTCTTCTTGAAGTTTTTCTGAATCGGCCAGAACCGTACCTTTATCACTAATAATGGTTATGCGGCAGCTTGTTTTAGAACTTAAGGTTTTTACTAAAGATTCTAAGTATGGAGCATCTTCTTGCCTTAGCGCTTGAGGAGTAATCTGGCTTTCAATTAAATTAGCCTGGGTGATTAGGGAAGATTGGATATTACGGATGGAATTCTCTTCTAAATTCTTATCTAAAAAGAAAGCGATGAATCCAAAAGAAACCAGGATCACAAAAACATAAGAAAGAATCAGCTTCAATTTAAAGCTAATCTTCATATTCAAATCTATACCCGTAATTTTTAACGGTAACGATCCGTTTTGATACGCTCTTTAATTTCTTACGTAGCGTCCTGATATGTACATCTACCGTGCGGGTTTGGATTTCCATTGCATGATCAAAACCCCAGATATTATCTAAGAGATAATCCCGCGACAAAACCCTACCCTTTACTTTTATTAAAGTTTTTAATAGCTCAAATTCCTTGGCAGTAAGTTCGACTGGTTTATTTTTCACAGTGACCGCGATCTTAGAAAAATCCATTCCTAGCTCGCCTATTTTTATCACCTCGGGGAGCTTATCTTTTTCTTTCATGCGCCGTAATACGGCTTTAATTCTCGCAATTAATTCTCTAGGGCTAAAAGGCTTTGTTACATAATCATCAGCACCTAGCTCAAGCCCTACGACCTTGTCAGATTCTTGACTCTTAGCCGTAAGCATAATTATCGGTAACAAAGCGGTTTTGCTTTCACCTTTTAAGGCCTTGCATACCTCAAGCCCATCCATCCCAGGTAACATCAAATCTAAAAGTATAAGATCCAGCCGTTTTGTATTTGCCAAATCTATGGCATCTTCCCCATCATGCGCGACTAAAATCCTGTATCCTTCTTTTTTAAGATTGTAGTCCAGCATCTTGACTATATCTTTTTCGTCTTCTACAATTAGGATGGTTTCTTTCATAGGAAAGTTTATTACTAGGAATGAATCATTATAGAAATTAAGGGTCCCTCTCGTATTTCGCAAGGGGAAACCTCTCTAAATTTATTAGCCTAATTATAGGTGTAATACCTCAATATATCAAGAATATTCTGGCTTTAGAGAGGTAATTCCTCGCGAAATTGAGCACCCTAAATCTTTTATCTGGCGAAATCCTGCAAAGCCCCTTCGAAGCTTAAGCGCAGAAGGGGCTTCGCAGGAGAGTCCGTTTTGTCCGGTCATTTTTGGCTGGAAATTGCCTAACTATCTGATATGTAAATATATGCAAAATGTCCGCCCTTGGGAGGCGGACAAATAGGTTATTTATGCTTTTCCCGTTTTTAGGAACCACTATATTTTTGCACTGCCCGGGTTTGTTAGACCTTAACTCTGCGAATCAACAATTACTAATGATTCCTTTAGCTCAGATGAGCTTTCACTAGCATTTATCTCTTCTAGTTTAAAAATACCTGCAAGACACAATAATAAATTATCGATCTGATAATTTATTTCATTTTTCTGTATGCATGCAGCAACTAACTCTTTGATACGCTCTCCGGAAGGAGTAATCCCAGATTGTACCATATTATTAATCTGTCGTATTTCTGAACTCACATTTATCCGTTCAAGTTCTGCCTGACTTAATTGCGGTAATTTAAAATTCAAGCCGCTGAAGCTTCCCATTGGTTGGATAATCATAGGTAAAGCACGGAAATCTATACCACCAGGTTTTTGAGGCCCACCTTGCGTTGGCGAACTATCCGATTCATAAACAAATCCAAATTTATCAGCAATGCCTCGGTCAATACGGCCGATCACCTTTGCCTCCTGGCCAGTTCCGCTAAGAACGTTGACTTCTTCACCTTTGAGATTTCTTTCGGGATTACTATTAACCCAGTTGATTATTTCAGTGATTTTAGCATCTGTAGCAAGTCTCATTTTTGCAAGAACTTCTTCATAGTCCATGCCTATTTGTCTCCAAGGAGGCACCTCATCTTTATAGAGATCATCATCCGTACCAGGACCCGCCTGAGCATTATGTTCTTCCACTGCTTCAATCGTTTGTTTTTCGTTCCAGGAAAGAGGCGTATTATCATAAGCCCATCTAAGATTATGAAGAATCGTAACAAGTTGCTTTCTAATCTGGCTTTCATCAAAAGACTTCTCTGCTTGAGTTAATGGAGAAATATTTATTGGTCTTTCCAGTAAATGCCTTGTTATCTCTCCGTAATAATAATCTTCAGTACTTCCTAAAACAAGCATCCCTTCAGCTAAATTTACTGTAACCGGGTAATCATGAGAATAAACACCTGTATCATACCCACAAACAACTGAACCAATTTCAGCAGCCCTCTTGGTTAAGAATGCGTCTCCTACTTTGTTTTTATCAATTTTTGGCTCAAAGATAGGATATCCATGTGTCTCTTCAGTACCCCTTATTTTAGTTAACGTCGCCGTTACAGAATCATATGCCTCATCAACTGATCGTGGAATATAAAGATCATTTCTGGTGCTTTTATTAAAGGTTGGGGCATTAAGTTTCTTTTCCAATTTCTGTAGCTGTTCTACCGTTCGAAAATAATAATCTACCCCCTCCTCTTCACCTGGACGCATTGAACGTGTAGTATAGAGAACAATTCGAGAGAATTGGTCACCGTATTTTTGTTTAATTTGGTCCCATAAGGGGCTCTTTCCTGTAGCAGAAGGTCCAGAGTACAGAATCAATTTCTTGCCTGATTTTCTGGCATTATTTACCACGCCCATAAACTGATCAACCACCCTAGCTCCCTCCACACCAACCCATCTGATATTATCTTTCTCCAAGTCTTTTAGCTCATTGCTAACAATAACGGTATCATATTCGCCCTGTCTGGACATCTCTGTTATTGCGGCTTGTGCGCGTGCAAACTGCTTATCTTCACTAGTGGGTTTTTCTACTGCTCGCTCTCTTTGCCTTTCTGCCATTTCTGCAAGAATAACTTTCTCTCGCGTTTGACCATTCTTCTGCATTCTTCCTTTAATTTGCTCTTCACTCAAAGGAGATATAAAAATAGTGTAAACGTCATCAGGATAGGTTTCTCTTATTTTCTTTGCCCAATCAACTGAAACTTCAGCAATAGCCATCTTACCGCTTGCGATTGCTTTCTCAGCATCTGTAAAATCCAAACCTTGCAAATCTGTGTTCACCGTTAAAGTAACAAATACGGAAATCGATTTTCTTAGAATATTCTTGCCAATATCTTTGATTACAAATCGATACGGTTCTCCTCTTGTGCCTTGGTTCTCAATAGTCAGAATACCCTGCTTAACCAGTGAATCTTCAGACACATACAGATCACGCCTTGCGGTTGATTCGGGGTTTTCTGCAAGAGGGGCGTATCCTAATTTTGGTGCTTCTTCTGCGTAAGCCTTTAGGAAGTCTTTCAGGGTAAAATAGCCTTGCGCCTTTAAAAGTTGCTGTAGGTAATGCGATTGCGTAATAACTTGTAAGGCATCCTGCGGGTTTTTACCGGGAACTTCTTTAAACTTACCTGTCGACTTTAAAGCTCGAATTGCCTCTAAAGCAGCGGATTTTTTTCTATTAGTTTCATTAAAATATGACCAACCTTCTATCAGTTCTTCTAGTTTTACAATTGCAATATTGCCTCCTATTAATTTAATCATTTCAATCGCAAATAAAACATTCCTTTCTTCTTCTTTTATTGCCATTTCCCCCCGCCCATCCCAAACCTGTTCAAAATGATCATAGTCCACTTCAACTTTTTCCTTTGCAAGCCTAAACATAATATTGACAACCTCTTGCTTTAAAGCTTCATCTCCTTGCCCTGCAATAAGCCTAACAGCATCACGAATATTATCATGATGATAATTATAGTGCTTACGTATTAATTGTATCGCTTCATTCAATCTCTCGGTTAATGGTTCATCAATACCGCTAGTTTTTTTGGATCTATTTTGTATCTTTTTTTCCACTATTATGGCAAACTCATCGATTAATTCACTATCACTTTTTAACCTTGTTTCATAATGTTCTCCAGAGGAGCTATCATTACCACTTTCCGGATCAGTAGAACCAGGATATGGTCCATTTTTCTCGTATTCATTATACTTTACGGCATAATCCCTAACTACATCCCTCATCTCGCTCTCAGTTAATTTGCCTTTTCTTATAATTTCCGCCATTGCGGAAATAAACTTTGAGTCACGCAGGTATTGTCCCCATATATGCCTATATTCTCTTCGAATTATTTGTTTTATCTGATCCTCTATCGAAATTGGATTGGATGATTTTTTATTTTTTAAAAGCCTCGACCTCAGAGTTTGAATTGCCTCTGAAAGCGCAGATCCTACCCTTTTCTCTGCTTCCCTAGATAAATTACGGCCTAAATGTTCATAACCAAGATCTTCCAGGCTTTCAAGTGCAATTATACTCCCCATTGATTGTATCGACTGAATTGCAAATAATATTTGTCTGCTTTCTTTTATCGTTTCCAAAGTTTCGATGCTATCCATAAACCCAACATTATCAATATAATCTTGATCACTCAATATAACTCCACTTTTTGCAAGTCTGAACATAATCTCGACAACCTCTTGCTTTAAAGTTTCATCTCCTTGCTCCGCGATAAGTCTAACAGCGTCACGAACACTATTATTCTTAATATAAAACTTCGAACGAAGGAGCTGCATCGCTTCGCTCAATCTCTTACTTAATGGTTCATCTTCTATTGAAGAGCTAGCAACATTGGCTTCGAAAACTTTGTTATACTTATTCATATCAGAAAAATCACTCAATTCCATTTTTCTAAAATCAATGGAAACCTCAAAACCCATGTCTCTCATGCCAGTATTCACAATCTCCCTATATGTCGCATACTCTCTTTCATTCATAGGATTAACAATGTATCCCAAAGTAACATGGGCTACGAAAGGAAATGGCGCCCTAATCTTTGTTTTTTCAAATATCTTCCCCCTAATAGTATTAATTATTGCGAGATCTTCATCACCATTAGGATAAGCTAATGCTAACAATAAAAATGGAGCGAATGCTCCTAATCGCTTTATATTCAATACAATTGAATCCAGCCTGCCTTCATTTTTAAGCTCTTGGAAGGCTTCACTTATTCTTTGAATTACGATGGTTCTTATTTCATCATCTGTTTTATTTGCATACTCTGGCTCTTCGCTCCTAATCCTCGGTAAATCATCGGGATTTATAAGATCATAAATGGTAAGATGAAATGAATTATCCTGAACAAAAGCGACTTTATTGCCAAGACCATTCTCTTCTAAAGATTTTTTTATTTTTTGCTTCACTTCCTTAAGCTTTTCATTTGTGTTTGAATCAAAATTAACAATAATGGTATTCCCGCTGAATGGTTCAGCCGCTAATGTCTCCTGATGGAATTTCTTCCTACCCGGCCTCACTTCATCTTCTGATAATGCTTTTCTATTATTCCTATCATTTGAATATGAATTCACCATTTCTAAGTAACTCAAAGAACTCTGATGGTCTTTAAGTGGCACATACTCACCTTTATCCCCTACTGGACTAACTACCTCTTTGCCCTCTGTTGCAACAGGAGTTTTTTTAGTATTGTTGCCGATGGACGCCAGAATAAATCGATATGGCTCTCCTTTTACTCCCCGGTTTTCGATAGTTAGGACACCTTGATTAACAAGTGAACCCTTACTTTCATATAGATCGCGCCTTGCGGTTGATTCGGGGTTTTCTGCAAGAGGGGCGTATCCTAATTTTGGTGCTTCTTCTGCGTAAGCCTTTAGGAAGTCTTTCAGGGTAAAATAGCCTTGCGCCTTTAAAAGTTGCTGCAAGTAATGCGATTGCGTAATAACTTGTAAGGCGTCCTGCGGATTTTTACCGGGAACTTCTTTAAACCTGCCGTCTGGCGATCTTTTATCTTCTGTCGGAGAAACAACAACCGGATGTAAACTCACACTTTGCAGATCAACAGTCGCCTTACCTCCAATAACATCTCCTAATCTAGCTGCATTATCATTTGGAAGGATAATTCCATTCTGAGTGTTAATAACACCAGCAGCAACGTTTATCCCACCGCTAAAATAGCTCCTAATGACCTGGCCTGTAGGAGTATAAACTGGCTCCTTAACGTTATATTCGCCTTCTGAGAATGATTTTTGGTATTGCTTAAAGTAAGTATTTTTAGACCACGACTCTTGGGAAGCAAGATTAGTAAGATTCCTAGTATTAATAAACGAAGCATAGGTGCCGGTTTTTCCGGTAAAGCGCAGCTTAAACCAACGGGCAAGTATTAAAGAATAATAAACCTGTCTTAAGGAAGCATATCTTTTAGCTGAATTAACTTCTTTGGTTAATTTTGGAATAATTAGTTCACGGGCTAGTTGCGAGGCATATTCATTCAGGGCCTTAGAGCGTTCATCTTTAAAATTATAGGTAGCGGAATCTTTAAGGCAATCTTGTTCTAACATGACTTTTAAGGTTGCCTTATAAATATAGGCACTATCTTTAGATTCTCGGACTATAATTTCACCCGGGACTATCCAGGGACGAGTTAATGTGGGGATAGTTACATTATCATAACCGTAAATCTCTGCGACCTTCTTATAAAGCTTATCCCAGTATTCTCTGCCTTCAGGGGTTTGTGGAGAAGTAAATGAAGAAGTATCTTTCTTAAGCTGCAAATCTGCCTCAAGCATAATCTTACCTACATCAGTCTTCTCTAAGTATGGATCTATAATTTGATCTTCAGAATCAGGCCTCAAATTTACCCAAAACATATCATCAGAAAGAGTTACTCCAACTAAAAAATAACTTAATAACGTCTTGGTTGAGCTCTCAAGTTCCGGATTCTTTAAGTTTTTAAAATCACCTTTGTCCAGAAGAACCTTGAAATTATCATTTAGGCTATCATAAGAAAAATACCTTAGGTGCAAAGGCCTAAATTTATCCTGGACTATGCTACTACCAATCTTAGAAAAGTAGCTTGCAATATTTAATTCTGCAGCTACTTGAGAAAAACCGATCTGTTGAAAGAGTAGGCAGAAACTTAGAACTAATGGGACAATTTTACGTGACATACTGCACCTCTTGCTATTTAGTTCCATTGTTTAATTAATAAACTCTTTGTTAAAATCTTAATGATTACATAAAATAAAAACCAGAAGGCCAATTTTCCGTGGCATTCTGGTTCATATACCTAAAGACGTTCCGCCTCCAGCAAAACGTTTAATCTCTATTTTCGAGTAAAGTTTAACATAAATTTCAGTAATTTCAAGGTTTTTTGTAAAAATTTTGTAGTATATTTCTTGCAACCTGAAAGCTATATTCAACAAGGAAAAGTCTTTCGAGGCATAGCAATGGTAAAATTTGAGAGGTATCCCCGGTAAGGACGGGCAGTAATATCGAACAAGGGGAAGCTCTCTCCACACACAGCTATTTCCATTATATAGCGAGCATTATATACGAAAGTAACTGACCTATTTTGGCGATAAAGTGGCGTTCTTCAGAGAGGCTTTTTAAAAAGGTTGCTGAGCGGGAAATTTAGATATTAGGCCAATAAACAATATGCCCTAACTCCTAGGGACAGCGTTAGATAAAAACGGCTATGATCAATGTTCCGATCATAGCCGTTAAACTCTCCAATACTACGAGGAGAAGAATATTACTGGGGTCCCTCTCGTATTCTACAGGGGGAAACCTCTCTGTATTTACAAGGGTAATTATATATGCAATAACTCGCTATATCAAGAATATTTTGGCTTTAGAGAGGACATTTCATCGCTAAATTTGTCCTATTTGTCCGGTCATTTTTGTCTCAGAATCGCGTAACTCTTTGAAAGGTAAATGAATACAAAATGTCCGCCCTTAAGACGCGGACATTGGCAATATATCTTCACTTATTTTACTGGGAGTACTTTGGAAATTGTTTTTACACCTTTGCTAATAATCCGCGAAACATAAAGAAGGCCGCAGCCAGGATGCACAATGCTGCCCAGAGGTAATCTTTTTTCAAGCCCTCCTTCATATAAAATATACAAAACGGCACGAACACTGATAAAGTTATTACCTCTTGCAGGATTTTGAGTTGTCCAAGACTCATCACATGATGGCCGATTCTATTGGCGGGTACTTGCAGAAGATACTCAAATAAAGCAATACCCCAGCTTATTATAGCCGCAACGATCCAAGGCTTATCGTTATAATTCTTTAAGTGCCCATACCAGGCAAATGTCATAAAAACATTGCTGCATATCAACATCAATGTTGTAATAATAAACCTGCTCATCAAACTACTCCTTCTTTCGTAAAAACATTAACAATGTCTGAATAATAACCAGCGGACTCGGGGGACAACCGGATATATGCAATGCTACCGGTAAAATATCCTTGACTGCTCCTTCGACGTAATATGAATCTTTAAATAAACCGCCGTTTAAGGCACAGTCTCCGCAAGTAATCACAAATTTTGGCTCTGGCATAGCTTCATATGTTTTTTTCAATGCAATAAACATATTCTTAGATACAGGGCCAGTGACCAAAAGACAATCAGCATGCCGAGGAGATGCCACAAAATTTATACCAAACCTCTGTAAATCATAGATAGGATTATTCGCCGAGATGATTTCGGATTCGCAGGCACCGCATGATCCAGTATCAACTTCACGGATATGTAAAGACCTGCCGAATTTCTTTAAAATGAGCGATTTTAATTCGCTTCCGCTTGATTCAATCTGACCTATAACCTCCGGCTCAATGTTCCGGGTCACTACACCTTTTAAGATCCTAGTTTTTAATATGTTTATCATAAGTCGTTCCCTGAATAGGATAGATTAAAACTCTTATTACAGAGGGGAAAATCCGGGATAATATTGCCGAGCACTGCAAAAGATAACCCCTGCCAGTTAAGAAAAGATGAATCTACTATCTTACACCTCTCAATTAAGCCTGCGGGGCTAGTTTCCAACCAGTATAAAACCGGGCCGCGCCAACCTTCGGTATAACCTAAGGCGCTTCCTACCTTTAATTTCACTTCGGTTCTTAATTTATCATCTTGATTAAGCCTCGCCGCGAATTCTTCAATCAAACGACAGGATTCTTCAAATTCCGATATCCTTACGCGTAACCTTGCCAAAACATCCCCGGATTCCTGAATCATCATTTTAAATTTAGCCTGATTGTATACTCCGGGGAAATATTTCCTTAAATCCGTGGGTATGCCGGAGGCTCGCGCAACCAAGCCAACCACACCCAGGTCTTCAGCGGTTTTCCTACGTAAAACTCCTGTAGTATCAACCCGATCCATAAAAGATACGCTTGAGTTTAATATTTTTACCAACTCACTAAAATCAAATTTTATACGCTTAAGAAAATCTAGTAGAAGCTCTTTTTTGGTTTCATCAATAGCTTGCGTAACTCCACCAACGACATTAATTTTTCGCAAGTATCTATTACCGCTTAAGTTTTCATTTAATTGCAGAATGGTCTCTTTAATAATCGAAGCGTAGGCGTGCAGAAAGCTAAAACCAACATCCATCGCAATCCCCCCGATATCATTTACATGATTATACATGCGCTCAAGCTCTAAGAATATCGCCCTTAAGATGTCTGCCTGAGCAGGAATCATTATCCCTGAGATTTTCTCGGCTGCCAGAACATAGGCAAGGCTATGCGCAAAGCTGGAATCTCCGGAAACACATTCGGACAAACCAACTGCATCTGTATAAAGTTTACCTTCAAAAAGCTTTTCTACTCCTCGGTGAGTAAACCCAAGCCGCAGCTCCAAGTTTATGATCGGCTCACCGGCAACGCTGAAGCGAAAATGGCCCGGCCCGATTATACCAGCATGCACCGGGCCAACCGGAACCTCAAATATCCCCTCGCCCTCAACTCTGGAAAATTTATAATCGCTTAACTTCTCAGCCTGTATTGCTTTAAAATCTTTTCGCAGGGGATAATTCCCTTTCGGCCAAACTTCATCGTGTAATCTTAGCCTCCTTGAATCCGGATTATCCTTAGGCTCAATCCCGAACATCTCCCAAATCTCCCTTTCGAAAAGGCTAGCTGAGTGCATGCTTTTAGCTAGAGTATCAAAAGAAGGATTCTCCTGTGGAATATCCATACCGACAATAACCCACTGGTTTTTTTTAAAATCCACGAATACGCAATTTATGGCAAAACTCCCTCTCTCTTTGCGCGCATCGCAGGCAAAAAGCATCATTACCGGTGAAGGAAGTATTTTGTGCAAAGTAATGCAGGTATCCTTAAAATCCTGCGCCCGGACCTTAAGCGCGATTTCATCCGCATAAGATTGGCAGATAGAAAGTACCTTAAAATCCGGCAACACCTTTTTTATCCTTGTAACAATCTCTGAGATAGCCATAATAAATCCTTATATTTAAATATTAATACAATACCTACACCACAAATCAGAAAAGATAGAAACAAAAAAACAAATTTTCCGCTTAGCGGCTCCCCTACTATCTTCATACCCTTAGGAAGATTACCAAAAAGCATTTTCCCAAAATGAAAGATGAATGCACTAAAAATAACTGCTAGGAATAATAACAATAGAACCGCAATAAAATAAGAACTATTATTAAAAGCAGCCATAATGATCATAATCTCGCTAATAAATATGGAAAAAGGCGGAAATCCAGTAAGAGCAAACACACCTAAAAGCATCATAATACCAGTAAAAGGCATCACTTTAATTACTCCTCTAATAGAATTCATATTGTGCTTTTTGTAAACACTAACAATATTACCTGCTCCGAAAAACATGAGCGACTTAGTTACTGCATGATTAAAAACATGCAAGATCGCTCCAGCAATGGCTAAGGGCGAACCTAAACCAAAACCAATTGAGATTATTCCAATATGCTCAATACTACTGTAAGCAAGAAGCCGCTTTAGGTCTTTCTGAATCAAAATAAAACCACTTGAAATAACTAATGAGACTACACCAAAAAGAATCATTAAATGCGTAAAATATGTCAGCTCCCCACTCTTAATTATAATTATACCGAATCTTAAGATTGCGTAAACAGCCGTTTTTAACAAGACTCCCGAAAGAAGCGCACTAATTGGAGCAACTGCCTGGCTATGAGCATCAGGCAACCAGGTGTGCATAGGCGCCAAACCCGCCTTAGTTCCATAACCAACCAAAATAAAAATAAAAGCAATCTTCAGAATATTTTTATCTAATACATGCGCTACGGGCACCATATCCGACCAGTTCAAACTTTTACTCAATCCGGAAATTGAAAATGCATAAGAAAATAATATCGTTCCCAAAAGCGCAAAGGTTATCCCCACCGAACAAATGATAATATACTTCCAGGCAGCCTCAACCGATTCCTTGGAATTATAAAAACCCACGAGAAATGCCGAAATCAGCGTGGTCATTTCAATTGCCACCCAAAGCATCCCTAAGTTATTCACAGCCGGAACGCAAAACATAGAAAAACAGAACAGGTTAAAAAGTAAATAATAAAATCTCGCCTTTTTACCAGAAATTATTTTCTGTTCAATATCCTTGCCAATGTAAGCAATTGAATAAAGCGCCGCGGCAATTGCTACTATTGCAGTAACAAGAATGAAAACTACACTTAAAAGGTCCAGATAGATAAAATTAAATAATACCCTAATGTGCCCTGCAAGCACAGTTTCTTTAAATATGGCAATACTAAAGCAAAGAACTACAAAATACCCCAGGCAATTAATAACCCCAAAAAGACGCTCCCTTTTGATAATAAGTGCCCCTGCCGCAAGCAAAAGCGGAATCCCTAAAATAATAAATATAGCCATTACAGTTTATCCTTTTAAACGCGAAAGTTTATTCACGTCAATATGCGTAAAAAGCTTATTTATTCTAAAAACAAATATCCCCATAATAACCACGCTGATAAAAATATCAAAAAATATGGCGATTTCCGCGAAAAAAGGCATTCCCCCAGAAGCCGAAGAGGCAAAAAGAAAAATTCCATTTTCCATAATTAAAATCCCCACTACCTGCGTAAACGCCTTCATCCGGGAGATCATCATGAACGCACCGATAAAAATCACGGAAAATGCCACAGTTACCGCCACTGACTGTAAAGACCCTTGACCAAATCCTAAATTTACAGAAAGCACCCAAGAATAGTATGTAAATATAAGAGCTAAAACCAACGACAATTGCGAATTAACAAAAAGCCCCAGATTCTCATCTAAGTTTATCTTCTTTGCTGTCAGATTCAAAAAATAAGGAATTAAAAATACCTTTACCAGAATAATCATCCCGGAAACCACATATAACTCAATTACCTTTTCATTAAATGCCGCCAAAAACGTTACCAAAAAAAGAAAAAACGACTGATAACGGAAACTACGAATTAAAGCGGGCATTCTTTTGGCAATAACCATAAGATATGTGGAAGCTAAAAGTAAAAATAGGATTATTCCCTGCATATTAAACTCCTAAAATTGCGCATACAGTTGCAATTACGCCCAATACAAAAGCAAACCCCAAAAAATCAGCTACCCTGAACAGCCGCATCTTGGCTACGGAAACTTCAACCAGCGCAACTGTAATAGCAATGATCACTACCCGAGTTATACACCATAGAACCCATAAAAGCATCTGCACAAAATTACCCAATGGCAAGCCACCAATGGGAAAGATAAGTTGCGCAATCAAGAAGAAAAAGATCATCTGCTTGATATAAGAAGCCATTTCGATTAACGCAAGTGAACGGCCTGAATATTCTAAAACCATTGCCTCGTGTACCATAGTCAATTCTAAATGCGTCTCCTGATTATCAATCGGAATACGGGAAGTTTCAGCAATGACGATTAAAAATAAAGCTATTGCCGCAACAACAGAAGAAACCGTAATCGCGTGCATACCGCTAAATGCTGAAATATCTGTTGAGCTAAATTGTAAAGATATGGCGAATATAACCATGCAAAGCGCTGGTTCAACAAGACTCGAGATAAACATCTCCCTAGATGCACCCATGCCGCCGAAAGAACTTCCTGTATCCAGCGCAGAAAGGGCCAGGAAAAAACGGCCCAGAGCAAAAATAAATATTAGTGCAAGGAAATCTCCCATATGATGGGCAGAACTAGCAAAGATAAATACCGGGATAAGTATTGCCGCAGCAAGAGTTGAGGATAAAACTATAAAAGGAGTAACCCGGAATATCCAAGAGGCAGTTTCCGAAATTACCTCATCCTTAGAAAATAGTTTCACTAGATTATAATAAGGCTGAATGATGCTTTGACCTTTTCGCATTCTAAGATTATTTTTTATCTTAGTAATCAGACCGCTTAAAAGCGGTGCAGTCAGAATAAATAAAATTATTTGCAGAATAATCATCATTAAAATTGACCTATAAATATAATCAGCAACAATAGGGTAATAAAAATATAACCTAAATACAAATGGATACTACCCAGCTGGATCCTACGCATGGCCTTGGCTGTCTTAAACACTATAGCAAGCACCGGATCATAAATATATTTCTTAAAAACTTTAGTGGTATGAGTTTCATAGCTAAAGGACTTGATATGATAAAATGATTCACGGATCTTCTGAGTCTTGCGATAAGGTAAGAGAAAGAAACTAAAGGCGACCCTGAATGGTTTCGAAAAAGCAGTTGCGGTATATTCATTACGCGAATCAAGTTTGTAGTAACCGCAATCCCAGGTTTTATAAATCACTGATTTGCCCCTGCCAAATATCCTATATATAACAAAACCTACGATTCCGAAAATAAGCAACCATAATGCCAGTGTGGGCGTAGAAAGATA
This sequence comes from uncultured Planctomycetales bacterium, assembly GCA_964582765.1. Classification (GTDB taxonomy): domain Bacteria; phylum Omnitrophota; class Gorgyraeia; order Gygaellales; family Profunditerraquicolaceae; genus UBA6249. The sequence goes on from CAZOSW010000015.1 coordinate 16,790, forward strand.
AATGTTTCTAGCTGTTTGAGGGGCAAGAGTAAAGTTATTTAAGGAAAAGGTCATACTGCTAATATCAATACCCAGAGTACTACCGGAAACTCTTGCCAATAACTTTATAATCAACGCTGCAGCTAAACCAAAAATGACAATAAGAACCGCCAAAATTAGCATCCCAATCCGCATAGGTAAAGCAACCTCTTTTGCACTTTCAGCATAATGACTCCTTGGCTTGGCCAAGAAGGTTACCCCGAAAGCTTTCACAAAACAGGCAGCAGCTAAACCGCTGGTTAATGCGAGCATTGCAGCACAAATCCCTAAAAAAAGCTTATTTCCTCCTATTACATTAAATGCACCTAGGAAAAATGCCTGTAAAGTTAACCATTCGCTGACAAAACCATTTAAGGGCGGCAGGGCTGAGATTGCCATCGCGCCTAATAAAAAATATGCAGCTGTCTGTGGCATTTTCTTGATCAAACCTCCTAATTTCTCAATATCCCGCGTTCCGGTAGCTTTATAAACGCTCCCGGCGCATAAAAATAGGAGTCCTTTAAAAATGGCGTGATTTATTAAATGATACAATCCTGCGATTAAAGAAAAAACGGCCAGATAAGGCAAACCCAGACTGGTAAAAAACATGGCCAATCCCACTCCCAATAAGATAATCCCTATATTTTCAACGCTATGATAGGCTAGCAGCCTCTTAATATCATGCTCCATGAGCGCGTAAATGACACCTACAAGACAAGAAATTACCGCAAGGATCAAAACCAATATCCCCCACCAGGAAGAATTTACGCCGAGAATAAACATCACAAACCGGATGATTCCGTAAATGGCAGTCTTGATCATAACTCCAGACATGATACTTGAAATATGACTAGACGCCTGCGGATGAGCATAAGGAAGCCAAATATGTAAAGGCACGATCCCGGCTTTAGTCCCGAAACCAATCAAGAATAGTAAGAATACAATATCTTTAGTTTGAGAAGGCATTGCCTGGCAGGCGTTCTTTATAGCAAAGAAATCAAAAGAATGGGCATAGTTATGTAAGATCATAAATGCGGCAATAATAAATGCAGTACCGATATGAGTCATTACGATGTAAATCAAACCTGCCTGGATTGATTTTGCTTGTTTTGTATCAAAGACAACCAAAAAATAGGAAACCAGAGACATAATCTCCCAAAAGATGAGAAATATTAAACAATTACTTACACTGACTACTAAAGCCATGGATAATACAAAGGCAAGCAGTAAAACCTGGGCGAGTAATATCTTAGCAGTAGAATACTCCCCTTTTAAGTAGCTAAAAGAGTAAACTATTGATGGTAGGGATACAATAAAGATTACGGCAAGGAAAAATAGAGCAAGCGGATCAAACAGGAAAAGATTATTTGTTAGAAGATTTAACATCTAAACAGTAAGCCTCTATAAAAAGAAAAAACCTTTGTTCGTAGATATACACCACAAACAAAGGTTTCTCGTTATTTCTTAGTCCAGACCCACCTTAAAACTCGGAACTATGGTTAAATATTACCACTATTTTGATAAAAATCAAGGATAATTAAGTACGCCACTGAGAGATGGCTCCCGTAAGCCCGCTCTAACAGGTATCATACTCAGCGAGGAAAGAACTCTCTGTTTAATTTGGTATTACTGACAGATTCCTAGTTTATGGCCATTTAATAGGCTTTAATTGTGCCTTATTTCGACGATTATGGCATAAAGTAGCACCCATAAACTAAGAGAGGAATTGGCCAATTTCTTTAAAATTACCTCTAAAATTTACCCTCTTCCCCGACGGAAATCTTGTTTTAAAATAATACGTAAATCTCCGACGGGAATAACGCCCTAAGCCCTAGGGACATCGCTAGATAAAAGAACACCGACAGGTTGCCCCGTCGGTGTGTTGATGTAACTCATTGTGCTGCAACGAGATACATCAAAGATGGGTGGCTAACGGGGATCGAACCCGCAAGCCTTCTGAGCCACAGTCAGACGCTCTAACCAATTGAGCTATAGCCACCATAAATTTTAAAAAAACTAATTTGCCTGAGAAGAAACCGGCTTATCTATAATCTCCTCAAAAAATTTCTTTATACCATTACCCAAGGCAAATACGCCATCAAGCGCGGCATTAGAAAAATCGGTGCCGCTTTTAATTCCGTTTTGAATCCATTTACCCGGCAATAACAACATATCCTGTGGCCTTAATCCGGCACTAGTCCTGCCCTGCATAAGTTTTCCTTCAAACGCGGACTTTATATTGCCAAAACCAAATTCAGGCCGGTCCATTTTTGTATGCAGTGTAAAATCTAAAACCACTTTCCCTTGATTCATGTTCTTAAACATATCCAAAACTGCATCAGTCAACCTCTCCGCTTTCTGCTGAGGTTCTTCGGGAGGCCGCACTCTCCGCACGATATCTATTAGCTCTAAATGGCAAGACGCACTGACATCATTATTCTCGCCTTTAATATCGCAGGTAAAATTGAGCTTGGCTTTATCTATACGCGCCTTTTCTAAATCTACCCATGTTGAATAATACGGATAAAAAACAATTGCATCGATATTTTCAACCCTCAAAGTAGCAAGTATATCCTTCTTAGAAAAATCTGCCCAACCCTGCAAGATCACTGTGCCGTCCGGTTCGCCGGTATTCCAGGAAATATTGCCCTTCAGGCTGAAATTACTTACTAAGTTATTCCCGGAATTAGGTAAATTGGTAATGTAAAACCTGATATCCTTAATTACAAAGTTTATTATACCTTTAGATCCTGTTGTGTCGATAAAATTCAACCTGCCGGAATAGACTTTCAGGTTCTTTATAATTACGGGTAAACCCGTGTTTTGCGCAATAGGCGCACCGGCAGGCGGCACCTGCGCAGGCGGCTTAACTTCCATAACTACAGCGCGGCTGTCCTGAATCGGAACAACGGGAGCTGTACGCTGATAAGTAAGTTCGGGATTAATAATCTTTACTTTATTAAAAGCAATCCTGCCAAAAAGAATGCTCGGTATACTGGGTGATAAATAAATATAACCTGCCTTTGCCAATCCCTCAATATTCAAATTCCTTATCTCTATGTTAAACGGGGGCTTAATATTTAATTTATCGATACTGGTTTTAAGTCCGGTCGCCTGTTCGATCTTAGCTATAAGTATATTTTTAGCGCTCATAAGAAGAATTACATAAAACAGACTAAAACAAATAACCAATATCGCAATAATACTAAATATTTTATTCCGGTTTTTCATAAATTTTAAGTTAATTTAATGCGCCTGGGCCGAACAAGTACCTTACAGCTTTTATCTAACGCAGTACTCGCGAGCGTAAGCGAGCAAGTAGGCCCGGTATTTTTAACATGCGCCTGGGCCGAATCGAACGGCCAACAACCGGCTTAGAAGGCAGGTGCTCTATCCAATTGAGCTACAGGCGCATTAATTTTAAATGTCGGGGCGACAGGACTTGAACCTGTGACCTCCTGCTCCCAAAGCAGGCGCTCTAGCCAAGCTGAGCCACGCCCCGTTACAAATTGGATTTTAAGTATATCAATTCCCTGCTTACTTCTCAATATATTTCTCGATGATCCGCTTAGCTTTTTTTAAAGCATAGTAGCGATGGCTCATCTTATGCTTGATTTTTTCTCCAAGCTGAGCGAATGTTTTCTTATGTTTAGGAATATAAAACAACGGGTCATACCCAAAACCCGCGCTGCCCTTTGGCTCAAAAGCAACTAAGCCGTTACATCTTCCCTCAACTACTCCCAGAAGGCCTCTCTTATCAGCTAACGCTACGGCACAAACATAATGGCATTTTCTTTTCGAGCTGGGTAAATCTTTAAGTAATTTTAATAATTTAAGATTATTCTTAATATCGCTCTTACCTCTGCCTGAGAAACGCGCTGAGTAAATCCCCGGCTCACCGCCTAAGGCATCGACGCATAAACCTGAATCCTCTCCCAGACAAAGTTTTTCGCTAAAACGCGCTAATTTTACCGCTTTTTTTACCGCGTTCTCCTTAAAAGTTTTTCCGTTCTCAAGTACCTTTGGCGCATTTTTATAAATTGCAAGAGAAGACAATTCTAAATCAATTACTTTTAAAATTTCTTTTATCTCTGATAGCTTTTTTTTATTGCGCGTCGCAACTACTAACTCTGGCATTATAACAATATGTCCCCGACTAATTTCCTTTGAACGCTAAAAAGTTCCTCGATTCCTTTTTTTGCAAAATCCAGCATCGTATCCATCTTATCTTTTGAAAAAGGCTTGCGTTCCGCAGTGCCCTGGACCTCGATAAATTCCCCGGCTCCAGTCATAATCACATTCATATCAACTTCAGCTTTAGAATCCTCTTCATAACATAAATCCAGAATCAGCGTATCATTTAAGATCCCTACGCTGGTTGCTGCAATATAATCCTGAATAGGAACCTTATTAATTTTGCCGTCTTTTTTAAGCTTCTGCAAAGCGTCAACTAAAGCAACGAAACTACCGGTAATAGCAGCTGTGCGCGTACCGCCGTCGCCTTGAATAACATCACAGTCCATCCAAATCGTGCGTTCGCCTATCTGCCTCATATCAGTAACTGACCTAAGAGATCTGCCGATTAAACGCTGGATTTCATAAGTACGCCCGGAGTCCTTGCCTCTGGGGATCCGTGTCCCGCATGAACGCGGAAGCATGCCATACTCGGCAGTAACCCATCCTGTACCTGAATTTCTTAAAAACGGCGGAACAGTCTCTTCAACCGATGCCGTACAAATTACTTTAGTATTTCCCAATTCAATTAGGCAGGATCCTTCGGGATATTTAATATAATTCCTGGTTATCGTAACCTTTCTGATTTTATCCATTGCGCGTCCGTCAATTCTCATCATAAATACTCCTCCCGTTGGCATCAATTGCGACAATCAAAGGAAAATCTTTTACTTCCAGCTTACAGATTGCCTCCGGACCTAAATCGGTATAGGCAATAGTTTTTACCTTTTTAACATACCTGCTTAAAAGCGCTCCGCATCCGGCGTAAGTAACAAAATAAATTGCTTTATGTTTTTTAATCGCATTTCTTACTTCTTGAGACCGCCCCCCCTTGCCAATCATCCCTTTTAACCCTGAGCAAAGTAAAAGAGGAGTAAATTCATCCATGCGCGAGCTAGTCGTCGGGCCGCAAGAACCGATTATTTTACCTTCAGGTGTCTTAGTCGGGCCGCAATAATAAATAATCGTACCTTTTAGCTCAAAAGGCAGGCGCCTACCTGTTTTAATCGCCTCAGCCAATCTTTTATGCGCCTGGTCACGGGCAGTATAGATTGAACCGCTAAAAAATATTTCTTGTCCGGCTTTTAAAGTATTAAAATTTTTCATAGAGTAACTGTAGCGCCGCGTAAGGCATGACAACTGATATTTACGCTAACCGGCAGCCCGGCAATATGCGTTGGATATTTCTTTATTTTTACGGCTAACGCCGTAATCTTACCGCCTAAACCCATTGGGCCGATTCCGGATTTATTTATTTGCCTTAACAGATCTTCTTCCAACTTCGAATTCTTTTTTGTTACATTAATTAACAAAGCCTGTTTAGCCATAATACATGCATAATCTGCTGTGCCTCCGATACCCACGCCGATAAAATACGGCGGACAGGCATCGGGGCCTGCGTTTTTTACAACATCAACAATAAACTCCTTAATCTCTTCTATGTCAGCTGTTGGCTTAAACATTTTTAACTGCGATTTATTTTCACAACCGAAACCTTTGGGTAAAAACATGATCTTAACCTTACTCCCCCCTACGATATCAATATGGATTATAGGCGGATAAAATTGGGACTTCCCCCTTAAAAGAGGATCTTTAATTATAGAATTTCTTAAGGAATATTTTTTATACCCTTCTTTTATGCCTTTATTGATTGCTGCTTTTAAATCCCCCTTTATTTTTACATCGATACCTACTTCGATAAAAACTATCGGAAACCCGGTATCCTGACAAATTGCCAGATTATTTTTCTTGGCATAAGCGGCATTATCCAGTATTGCCTTTAATATTTTTTTTGCCTGCTTATTAATTTCAATCCTATAAGCACTGCTTAAGATAGACAAAACATCACGGCGCAGGGAAAAATTAGCCCGCTTGACTAATTCGATAACAGCTTCAGTTATTTTTGCTGTTTTAATTTCTTTCATCTGGCTTTATACTCTGCTCCAACGGTAGTAGTAATACCGCCCCGGGGATTGAATGTTCCGGTAATCCTTACCCAGCGCGGATTAACTGCCTTGACGAAATCCTCAAGCATCTTATTGATTAAGTGCTCGTGAAAAATTCCGATGTTACGGAAAAATATGGTATACATCTTAAAAGATTTTAACTCGACGCAAAATTTTAGCGGAGAATATTCTATTTCAATAACTGCAAAATCTGGCAGTCCGGTCTTCGGGCAAATACAAGTAAACTCCGGAATATCAAGATTAATCGTATAGATCTTATCAGCATACTGATTTTGCCAAACCTCAATCCTGGGAGTTTCAAGTTTTCTTACTCTCTTCTGCAAACCTTCATAATCTGATTTTTTTCCGCCAAAATACTTGTCGGACCCGCTGAGTTCCGCGGCGGGCATTTTTAATATTTTGCGTTTCATCTTAACCCCACTATCTTATGGATCTGCGGTATAACGCAGGCCGTAACCCCCTGCTGATTGGCAATCTTTTTGAAATTGGTTAATTTTTCATTTAAAACTAACTGGTTTTCGTAACTGTTCGGCTGTAATACCAAAACACTGGACGGGCTAACCTCCTTGATTAAATCAAGCGCCTCCATCAGATCATCCTCCAGCGTAGCCTGGCATATAATTGCCTTAAGGAATACTTCTTTCCTGATGGCAATTTTTAAGAATTTTCTATGCATATTCCAAAGGTTGCCCATCCTGCTTGAGCTTGGAAATTTTAAATCCATAGCTACTATATCTATGCGGTCAATAACTTCCTCCAATTCAAAAAATAATGTGCCGTTTGTTTCAAGATAATGCCTATAGCCGTGTTTTGAAGTCTGCTCCAAAACCTTTTTCAAAAAATCCTTATATAAAAGTGGCTCTCCGCCGGTAAATGAAATAGAATGATATTTATCGCGGTAGAGCTTGATCTCATCAACAAGCTCCTCTGGCTCATATTCCATGAACCGGTCAGGCTTGGTATCGCAATAAGCACAGCTTAAGTTACAATTAAAAAAACGTACGAATATTTGCTTCTCTCCCAAATACAGCCCTTCACCCTGCACGCTTTCAAATATTTCGGCAATCTTGGCTTTCATATTTTTATTAACGGGTCTAATAAATTCGCTTCCTTAAAACCTGTTGCACGGTAATAACAACTGTCGCATTTCCCGCAAGGGCGCTTGCCCCCGCGATAACATGACCATGTTAAATTAAACGGCACTCCGAGATTTCTCCCTAAACTTATAATCTGGGCTTTATTTTTATTTAATAACGGAGCTAAGATCCTGATTTTACGTCCTTGCAAAGTGCCGACTTTGGCCATTTTGATAAAAGCCTTTAAAAAATCCGGCCGGCAGTCAGGATAACCTGAATAATCCTGGGCGTGCGCTCCAATAAAGATTGCCCCTGCCCCGGCCGCCTCGGCAAACGATAAAGCAAAACTTAAAAATATAATATTACGGCCCGGAACATAGGTTGCCGGGACACCTTTGCTAATTTTTTCGGGAACTTTTATTTTTCTATCTAACAGCGCAGAACCTTTCCAGGGAAAATCTATTTTCAGAATTTTATAATCGCTTGCAGCTGCTTTAGCAATCTTGACAGCCTGGATAATTTCTTTTTTATGAAGCTGGCCGTAATCAAAAATCAAGCAACGGCATTTATAGCCCTTTTCTTTGGCAAAATATAAAACCGTAGCCGAATCCAAGCCGCCCGATAAAAGAACAACCGCCTGTTTGAGTAATTTATTTCTCATAAGTAGCGCAGCTTGTACTATTCTCCCAAACAGTTACGCTTGCAAGTAAAGGAATTTGAGTTTTTAGCTTTTTATAAACATATTCCGCAATATTTTCAGAGGTAGGATTTACCTTCTTAAAAAAGGTGAGCTTATTTAAATATTTGTGGTCCATCTTATCTAAACAATCGTTTAATGTTTTCTTCATAAATTTAAAATCTAAAACCATGCCTATTTTATCAAGCCGGTAGGACTTAACGGTTATCTCAACACGCCAATTATGGCCATGCAGCTCTTCACATTTACCCTTATAGCCTCTTAAGTTATGCGCAGAGCTAAAAGAACCTTCAACTTTTAAGCTATACATTGTTAACCTTTTTTATATTTGTTAATTTTTTACCCATAAATCTTTGGGCCAAAGAACTAAACCACTCGGGATTATCACTGACATAAAACCTGTGTCTTCCTCCCCTAAAACGGTTAAGCATATCTTCGCTAGCTAAAATCTTTTTTACTTCAAAAGCTACCTGCTTAGCAGAATCGATCAAAGTAACATGTTTGCCTAAAATTTCCTGGATCACCGGCTTAAGCAAAGGATAATGCGTACAGCCTAAAATTACCGTGTCTACCCTTGCATCTTTAAGGGGTTTTAAATAACTCCTGGCAACATTCAAAACAACCTCACCATTGGTCCATCCCTCTTCAACAAAAGGAACGAACAAAGGGCAAGCTACCGCCGTCACTTTGACTTTTGGATCAAGCTGTTTGATTTCTGTTTCATATGTGCGGCTTTTGATTGTCCCTTTGGTCCCGATTACCCCAATGCGTTTATTCTGCGAAGCATAAACCGCCTCCCTTACTCCGGGAGTAATTACGCCGATAATCGGCACGCGGAAATTATTTTTTATTACCGGTAAAGCAAAACTGGATGCAGTATTACAGGCAACGCAGATAAGCTTAACATCATGTTTTAATAAAAATAAAATATTCTCGATTGAAAAACGGACTACTGTTTCGCGCGATTTGATCCCGTAAGGCACACGAGCAGTGTCGCCGAAATAAACTATGTTTTCATTAGGCAGCTGACGGATTATTTCGCGAGCCACCGTAAGCCCGCCTACGCCGGAATCAAAAACCCCGATAGACTTCATCTTGAAATCACCTCCACCAGCGCCATATCCTGCGAATAGCCCCTAAGCCCTTCCAATATGCCTTCGGCCAGTTTTTGGCGATACGCGCCGGTCCTTAATAATCTCTCTTCATTTAAATTTGAAACAAAACCCACTTCAATCAATACACCCGGCATTCTGATTCCCTTTAACACCTGAAAACGCGCGCTTTTTACCCCGAGAATATTAGCATCAATATTCGTATCCATAACCTTGCACAAAGAATGGGATAATTCAATCGACTCGGCACGGCTATTGGTATAAATCATATCCCAAACAATCGTTTTTAAATCCGTAGAGTTACTGGCGAAAACACCTTCTTTTAAGTTAAACGAAACACTTCTTGCCGTAAGAGCGGCACGCTTGGAGTCGCTTACGCTGGGAGCAACATAATAAACTTCAAAACCACATAAAGAGCGCGAACGATTGGCATTGGAATGAATGCTAACAAATAAATCTGCTCCTGAACTGTTAGCAATACTAACCCGGCTAGACAGAGGAACAAAATTATCTCTTGAGCGGGTAAGTATTGTCTGCACTCCCTCTGCCCTTAAGAGGCTGCTTAATCTTTTGGCGATATCCAGATTTACATCTTTTTCTCTAACGCCGTTTCTGCCTATAGCGCCAGGGTCATTACCTCCGTGTCCGGCATCGATAACAACCTTGCTTACTTTTATTTTTTCGACGGCTGTGCGGCGATGCTCCACGGCAAGCTGCTTATACAATACATCGAAAATCTGCTCCTTGAACTGCCGGGGCACTACTATTGTTCCTTGGTAGATGTCCACCGGAGAATTTAAATGCACTACATTATTATTTACAAGAACCAGGCCGTCTCCTATTCTCAAATTTACGCCTTTAGAATCCTTGAACAGGTAAGCAGTGCGCAAAAACGTATCGTATTGCAGCGAAACCCCGCGTAAATCACATAAGCTAACCAAAGGATAATAAGTTACTCCGCCGATAGAATATGCAGTTATGCTCTCTCCGCCCGGGATAGTGGCGCAACCAGAAATTAAAATAATCAAGCTAATACAAACAAAAAACGTTCTTAGGTATTTTGTAATCTTCATATATTTAAACATAATAAGTTTTAGCCAAGTGAATCCCGTTTTGATACAGGATTCACTTGTGATAAAAATTTGGTGGAGGTGCCCGGAATTGGACCGGGGTCCTTAAGTAATCAAATAGAAGCCGCTACATGCTTAGCCTTGTAATTTGTCTTAACTCTGCAACTTCTACAAAGCAGGATTTGCAAAGCGCAGCCTTTTAAATCTCATCCCGGTTCTAAAGGCAAAAACCGAAACTATCCTACTAAGGCCCTAATCCATCCCGTAGGCGAGGACGGTTAGAGGCTTCGAACTTAATTAAGTCCGAAGGCTGGAAAGAACATCGGTCTTGCCGCCAAAGACGGCGTAACAAATGTTCCTAAACGTGACACTTGCGTGTTTGCGTTTAAATTGTGTAAGGGTTGTTAACGCGGCTAACCTTAC